>NZ_JBHSFK010000017.1:0-225093 GCF_042653945.1 Streptomyces vulcanius
GCATCAGGATGTGACAGCCGAGACCGAACAGCTGCGACGCGCCCCACCCCCAGACCCCCCGGCCAACACCTGCCGCCGCGCACTCACACCCGCCCCTTACCAACGGCCGGCCTCCACGCCCATGGCAACACCCGCAAGCGGCCGACCCCTCCGCCACGGCACCCCCCACGGCCCGCGCACCGCCGACACACGCCCCGCAGACGCCTGCCCGCCGCAGGCCCGGGCGGCCTACCGCCCGCCGCTCACCCGCTGACGCCCGCAGCCGGCGGCGCCTCGTCCGGCCCTACCGTGCCCGCCAAGGGAACCGTCAACGCGCGCCTGCGCCCCGGGCTCGTCGCCCGGCGCGACCCACCCCGGCGCCCCGGGGCTCACCGACGGCCGGTACGACACACCCTTGCGCCCCGGCGCTCGCCCACGGCCGGTATCGACACACCCCGGCGCCCACAGGTCGCGACGGCCCGCCTACCACCGGCTCACACCCCGCGGCGCGTGCCGGCCCTGCCCGCGCCCCAAGGTCGACCCGCCGCCCGCGCGGCCGACGGCATCCCGCCGGCCCTGCCTCGGCCGCCGACGATCGCCGTCGGCGCGCCCATCCGCTCGTACAGCCCGGCACCGCCCCCACACCGCCCCGGCTGAACGTTCCTGCACAAAGGTGCCGTCACGCCCTCACACCCGTGCCGCGGAAACCCCCGCCAGGGCCGCCGCAGCCGCGCCCACCAGGCCCGCGTCCGTGCCCATCTGGGCCGGTACGACGGTCAGGCGGCGGACGAAGGAGAGGGTGGCGTAGTCGGCGAGGGCGCGTCGCAGCGGGGCGAAGAGGATGTCGCCCGCCTTGCCGACGCCTCCGCCGATCACCGCGATGTCGATCTCGACGAGCGTCGCGGTCGCCGCGATACCGGCGGCCAGCGCCTGCGCGGCCCGGTCGAAGGAGGCCATCGCGACCGGGTCGCCCGCCCGCGCCGCCGCCGCCACCGCCGCCGCGGAGGTGTCGCCGTCGGGGCCGGGCAGCCAGCCGCCCTCCAGCGCCCGGCGGGCGATGTTGGGCCCGCTGGCGATCCGCTCCACACAGCCCCGCCCGCCGCACGGGCACGGGTCACCGTCGAGGTCGACGCTGATGTGGCCGATGTGCCCGGCGTTGCCGGTGGGGCCGGGATGCAGCCGCCCTCCGAGCACCAGACCGCCACCGACGCCGGTGGAGACCACCATGCACAGGGCGTTGTCATGGCCGCGGGCGGCACCCTGCCAGTGTTCGGCCGCCGTGATCGCCACGCCGTCGCCGATCAGCTCCACCGGAAGGCTCCCGGTCACGCCCCGCACCCGGTCGACGAGCGGATAGTCACGCCAGCCCGGCACGTTCACCGGGCTGACCGTGCCGGCGGAGGCGTCCACCGGGCCCGCGCTGCCGATGCCGACGGCGTACGCGCGCGGCCACAGCGGCGACACGGTCAGTTCCGTCAGCACCTCCTCGACGGCCCGCATCACGGTGTCGCCGTTCTCCCGCGCGGGTGTGGGCCGCTGCGCGCGGACCAGGATCGCGCCGTGGCCGTCCACCAGCGCCCCGGCGATCTTGGTGCCGCCGATGTCGAGCGCGGCCACGAGGTCGGTCTGCATCAAAGTCTCGGTTCTCCCCGTCAACCTGGAATAGGGCCCGGCCGGACAGTAGTGGGGGACATGGCCGGAGATTTCGGTGAACAGTGTCTCCCGCAGCTGACAACGTTGTCCAGGCTCTATGCTCGACGCCACATCCTCATACAAACCCAGGGATGCGGCCACCCCTCTCAGCAACATTTTGTGGACGGTGGGGTGACGGCGTCCCGTGGACGACAGGAACAGGACCCCGCATCGTGCCCGAGACGCCCCGCCGCCCCCTCAGCCGCTACGGCAACCGTCCGACCATGAAGGACGTCGCGGCACGCGCCGGGGTCGGACTCAAGACCGTCTCGCGCGTGGTGAACGGCGAACCGGGGGTCACGCCCGAGACGGAGCGCCGCGTCCAGGAGTCGATCGACGCGCTCGGCTTCCGCCGCAACGACAGCGCGCGCGTGCTGCGCAAGGGCCGTACGGCGAGCATCGGCCTGGTCCTGGAGGATCTCGCCGACCCGTTCTACGGCCCGCTCAGCCGCGCCGTCGAGGAGGTGGCCCGCGCTCACGGCGCGCTGCTCATCAACGGCTCCAGCGCCGAGGACCCGGACCGTGAGCAGGAGCTGGCGCTGGCCCTGTGCGCGCGCCGGGTGGACGGTCTGGTGGTGATCCCGGCCGGCGACGACCACCGCTATCTGGAGCCCGAGATCAAGGCGGGCGTGGCCACGGTGTTCGTGGACCGGCCGGCCGGGCGGATCGACGCCGACTGCGTTCTGTCGGACAACTTCGGCGGGGCCCGCGAGGGCGTGGCCCACCTGGTCGCGCACGGGCACCGCAGGATCGGGTTCATCGGCGACATGCCCCGGATCCACACCGCCGTCGAGCGGCTGCGCGGCTACCGGGCGGCGATGGAGGACGCGGGGATAGCGGTCGAGGACGCCTGGGTCTCACTGGGCACCACCGACCCCGGGCGGGTGCGCCGGGCGGCCGAGGAGATGCTGGCCGGGCCCTCGCCGGTGACGGCGGTCTTCACCGGCAACAACCGGGTGACGGTCACCGTGATCCGGGTACTCGCGGAGCAGACGCGTCCGGTCGCCCTGGTGGCCTTCGACGACCTGGAGCTGGCCGACCTGCTCCAGCCGGGTGTCACCGTGGTCGCGCAGGACGCGGCGACCCTCGGCCGGACGGCGGCGGAGCGGCTGTTCGGACAGTTGGAGGGCGCTCTGATCATCCCCGAGCGCATCGAACTGCCGACGCGGCTCGTCGCCCGCGGTTCGGGCGAGCTGCCCCCGGCGGACTGAGGCGAGCATGGACGGACTCCGCGAAGGACTCACCCTGGAGGCGCTGGGCCTGGCCCACGCGCCGCGCGACCATCCGCTTCTCTACCCGGGCGTGTGGCCGACGGGGTCGGGGCTGCTCGACGGCGATCTGCTGCTCCCGCTGGACCGGCTCACGCATCCCGGCCGCACCCCGGTCCTGGCGGTCGGCTCCAACGCCTCCCCCGGTCAGCTGCGGCACAAGATGGCCGAGTTGGGGATCGTCTCACCGATCCCGATGGTGCGGACCCGGGTCACGGGCATCGGTGTCGGGGTCTCGGCACACGTCAGCCGCGTCGGGTACGTCTCAGCATCTCCCGTCAACGCCCCTGGTACGGCACGGGAGTTGTTCGTCATCTGGCTGGACGGCGAGCAACTCGCAGCCGTGGACGCGACCGAGCCGAACTACGACCGGGTCGTGCTGTCGGAACCGGCGTTCCGGGTGGAGCTGGAGAACGGCGAGACCCTGCCGGAGGTGTTCTCGTACGTGAACCGCCACGGCGTGCTGCACAACGGTGCCGGCGCCCCGCGCAGCCATCCGGGACAGCGCCCCCTGATCACCGAACTCCTGGCCGGTTCACCGGAGTTGAGGCGGCTCTTCGGTGCCTCCCCGGAGGAGTTCTGCGCCCGCGCCCGGGCCGACCCGACCCGGTGCGAGCGGGGCACCCGGCTGTTCGCGGAGGAGAAGATGGTGACGGACTCCGGGCTCGAACACCTGCGGTGCGGTTAGGATCGGAGTACGGCATCGCGTGTCGGTCACCGTCCGGGTGAGGCATGGAGGCGCCCGTGAGTTTGCCTTACGGAGGCATTCCACACATGTCCGTCGAGTTGAACCACACCATCGTCCATTCCCGCGACAACCGGGAGTCCGCCGAGTTCCTGGCACACGTTCTGGGACTCGAAGTCGGCACCGAGTGGGGTCCGTTCGTCCCGGTCGACACCGCCAACGGAGTCACCCTCGACTTCGCCACGATCCCCGCGGAGTCGATCGTCACGCAGCACTACGCGTTCCTCGTCTCCGACGAGGAGTTCGACGCCGCGTTCGCCCGGATCCGGGCGGCCGGGGTCACGTACTTCGCGGATCCGCACGGCAAGCAGCCCGGTGAGATCAACCACCACCACGGCGGCCGGGGCGTGTACTTCATGGACCCGGCCGGGCACGGGATGGAGATCATCACGCACCCGTACACGTTCCCCGGGAAGTAGCGGAAGCCGGTACCCGGTCAGCCGGAAACCGTCAGATCGCCTCGCCGAGGTGCCGCGAAGCCCTCCAGGGCCGTCCGGGACAGCCCGGTCGCGTCGGCAACCTCGGCGAGGTCGAGGGCCCCGCAGTCCAGTCCGCGCAGCAGATAGCCGCTGAGCGCCTTGGCGGTGGCGGGTTCGTCCATCACATCGCCGCCGACCCGGCCCGCGTACCGGGAGAGGCGCTCGGCGGCCTGCGCGAAGCCCTCGCGGTAGAAGGCGAAGACAGCCGCGTAGCGGGTGGGGATGTGGGCGGGGTGCATGTCCCAGCCCTGGTAGTAGGCGCGGGCGAGGGCCCGGCGGGTGAGGCCGTAGTGCAGCCGCCAGGCGTCGTGGACCTTCTCGGTCGTACCGACGGGGAGCACGTTGGTGGAGCCGTCCGAGACGCGTACGCCGGTGCCCGCCGCGGCGACCTGCATGACGGCCTTGGCGTGGTCGGCGGCCGGGTGGTCGCTGGCCTGGTGGGCGGCGGACACTCCGAGGCAGGCGCTGTAGTCGAAGGTGCCGTAGTGCAGGCCGGTGGCGCGGCCCTCTGCGGCCTGGATCATGCGGGCGACGGTGGCGGTGCCGTCGGCGGCGAGGACGGCCTGGCTGGTCTCGATCTGGATCTCGAAGCCGAGCCGCCCCGGTGCCAGATCGCGGGCCTTCTCGAAGGCTTCCAGGAGCCGCACCATGGCGGTGACCTGCTCCGGGTAGGTCACCTTGGGCAGGGTCAGCACCAGGCCCTCGGGGAGGCCCCCCGCCTCCATGAGGCCGGTGAGGAAGATGTCGAGGGTGCGGATGCCCCGGTCGCGGACGGCGGCCTCCAGGCACTTCATACGGATGCCCATGTACGGGGCGGCCGTGCCCTTGGCGTACGCCTCGGCCACCAGCCGGGCCGCCCGGGCCGCCGCCGCGTCCTCCTCGGCGTCGGGGCGGGGGCCGTAGCCGTCCTCGAAGTCGACCCGCAGGTCCTCGATCGGCTCGCGCTCCAGTTTGGCCCGCACGCGCGCGTACACGGGCACGGCGAGTCCGTCGGAGAGGCCGAGACAGGCGGCGAAGGAGGCGGCGTCGGGGGCGTGTTCGTCGAGGGCGGCGAGGGCGCGGTCGCCCCAGGTGCGGACGGTGTCGGCGGCGAAGGCGTCGGCGGGGACGTAGACGGTGTGGACGGGCTGGCGGGTGCCGGGGTCTCCGGGGTAGCGACGCTCGAGTTCGGCGTCGACCGGGGCGAGGGAGGCGCTGATCTCCTCGCTGACGGTGCCCGCGAGGCTCGTCGTCACCGTCTCCGTCGTCACCGTCTCCTGTGGGCCCTTCCCCATCCGTACCCTCCTGTTTTCCGCTTCATGGAATCAACAGTCCGCAAAACGCAGCTTGCCGTGGACCTTTCGGCGGGTCAACACCCCGTCCACCCCACGGTCGCGTGTGATCACTTACGCATCCCTTTCCTCTTCCGTACGCACCCTTCCCACCTCCATCCTGGCCCACGGGGCGAGAGGGGACACATGACAGGCACCGCGGGGCCGAGCCGGCGGACGGGACTGAGAACGATGGTCGCGGCAGCCGTCGCCGTACCCCTGCTGGGTGTGGTCGGGGCCGACACGCCGCGCCGGGTGAGCCCGTCGCCGGCCCCGCCCTCGAAGCCGAGGCCCGTTCCCCCGCTGAAGATCATGACGTTCAACCTCCGGGTCCCGGTCGACCAGGGCGGCAACAGCTGGGTCCACCGCCGCCCGGTGATGCGGGCACTGTTACGGCGGACCGCCCCGCATGTCATGGGCACCCAGGAGGGCCAGTTCCAGCAGATCCAGGCCGTCTGGGCCGACCTCGGCCCGCACTACGACTGGATCGGGACCCCGGGCAGCGGTGACGAGGAGTCGGTGGCGATCTACTACGACGTCCGCCGGCTCAAGCCCCTCGAGCACGATGTGTTCCGGCTCTCCGACACGCCGAACGTGCCCGACTCCAACACCTGGGGCGCGGCCTTCCCCCGACTGGTGACCCGGGTCCTCTTCCACGACCGGCTGCACCCGGGACGGGAGTTCCACGTCCTCAACACCCATCTCGACCACCGGAGCGAGTACGCACGCGTGCGTGCCGCCGCCCTGATCGCCGAGCGGATCAGGGGGCTGGGCCCCTCCCGTCCGGTCCTGCTGACCGGCGACTTCAACGCCGTCGCCCACACCGACCAGGCCTACGGCACCCTGCTGGACTCCGGGCTCGTGGACACCTGGGACACGGCACAGCAGACCGGGCCGGTGTTCGGGACGTTCAACGGCTGGCACCCGCTCAGGCCCGACGGCGAGCGCATCGACTGGATCCTTTCGACGCCGGACGTCACGGTGCACCGGGCGTGGACCGACACCTTCACCGTGGACGGCCGCTATCCGAGCGACCATCTGCCGGTGCTGGCGACGGTGAGCTTCAAGTGAACGTGCGAGGCCCCCGTGACCTGCGCGGTCACGGGGGCCTCGGACAGCCTTGCGGTGATCAGCCCTTACGGGTGTTGATCTCCTCGGTGAGCTGCGGGACGACGTCGAAGAGGTCGCCGACGACGCCGTAGTCGACGAGGTCGAAGATCGGGGCCTCGGCGTCCTTGTTGACGGCCACGATGGTCTTCGAGGTCTGCATGCCGGCGCGGTGCTGGATGGCGCCGGAGATGCCGTTGGCGATGTAGAGCTGCGGGGACACGCTCTTGCCGGTCTGGCCGACCTGGTTGGTGTGCGGGTACCAGCCGGCGTCCACCGCGGCGCGGGAGGCGCCGACAGCCGCGCCGAGGGAGTCGGCGAGGGACTCGATGATCGCGAAGTTCTCCGCGCCGTTGACGCCACGGCCGCCGGAGACCACGATCGCGGCCTCGGTCAGCTCCGGGCGGCCGGTCGACTCACGGGGCGTGCGGCCGGTGACCTTGGTGCCGGTGGCCTGGGCGGAGAAGGAGACGGCGAGGGCCTCGACGGCGCCCGCGGCCGGGGCGGCCTCGACGGCGGCGCTGTTGGGCTTGACGGTGATGACCGGGGTGCCCTTGGCGACACGGGTCTTGGTGGTGAAGGACGCGGCGAACACCGACTGGGTGGCCACCGGGCCCTCGTCGCCGGCTTCGAGGTCGATCGCGTCGGTGATGATGCCGGAGCCGATGCGCAGCGCGAGGCGGGCGGCGATCTCCTTGCCCTCGGCGGAGGACGGGACCAGGACGGCGGCCGGGGAGACCGACTCGACGGCGGCCTGCAGCGCGTCGACCTTCGGTACGACCAGGTAGTCGGCGTACTCGGACGCGTCGTGCGTGAGGACCTTGACCGCGCCGTGCTCGGCGAGCGCGGCGGCGGTGTTCTCCGCGCCGGCACCCAGCGCGACGGCGACCGGCTCGCCGATGCGGCGGGCGAGGGTCAGCAGCTCGAGGGTGGGCTTGCGGACGGCGCCGTCCACGTGGTCGACGTAGACGAGGACTTCAGCCATGGGATTTGCTCTCCTGCGAAACGAAGTTGAGGGGCGGTTCGGCGGGTCGAGCCTCAGATGAACTTCTGGCTCGCGAGGAACTCGGCGAGCTGCTTGCCGCCCTCGCCCTCGTCCTTGACGATCGTGCCCGCGGTGCGGGCCGGGCGCTCGGCCGCGGAGTCGACCTTGGTCCAGGCGCCCTCCAGGCCGACCTCCTCCGCCTCGATCTCGAGGTCGGACAGGTCCCAGGCCTGCACCGGCTTCTTCTTGGCGGCCATGATGCCCTTGAAGGACGGGTAGCGCGCCTCACCCGACTGGTCGGTCACCGACACGACGGCCGGCAGGGAGGCCTCCAGCTGCTCGCTCGCGGCGTCGCCGTCGCGGCGGCCCTTCACCGTGCCGTCCTCGACGGAGACCTCGGAGAGCAGCGTGACCTGCGGGACGCCCAGGCGCTCGGCCAGCAGGGCCGGGACGACACCGGCCGTGCCGTCGGTGGAGGCCATGCCGGAGATCACGAGGTCGTAGCCGGCCTTCTCGATGGCCTTGGCGAGCACCAGGGAGGTGCCGATGGCGTCGGTGCCGTGCAGGTCGTCGTCCTCGACGTGGATCGCCTTGTCGGCGCCCATGGAGAGGGCCTTGCGGAGCGCGTCCTTGGCGTCCTCGGGGCCCACCGTCAGGACGGTGATCTCCACGTCGTCGTCGGAGTTCTCGGAGATCTGCAGCGCCTGCTCGACGGCGTATTCGTCGAGCTCGGAGAGCAGACCGTCCACGTCGTCCCGGTCGACGGTCAGGTCATCGGCGAAGTGCCGGTCGCCAGTGGCGTCGGGCACGTACTTCACAGTGACAACGATCCTCAAGCTCACGCCGGCTCTCCTACTGCATCGTCAGTTCTCGGCTGCCTTCTTTCAGGCAGCATAGGCGCCACAAGCGGCCGATCCCGATCGGGGCGGCCCGCGCTCCGAACGAAATATTACTCGTCAGTACACCCAGTTCCTGCCCGCTAAGCAAGCGCTTTGAACTGTGACGTCTGCAACGCAGCGTAACCGGAACTCGACGGGTTCGCAGGAGGGCCGGGCCGTGATCAATCCCGCAGAGCGGTGAACCGCCCCTGGTGGTAGAGCAGCGGCCGGCCCACGCCCTCCGGATCACCCAGGACCACCTCGGCCAGCACGATGCGATGGTCCCCGGCCGGCACGCGCGCGACGACCCGGCACACCAGCCAGGCGAGCACGTCGTCGAGGACGGGGACTCCTTCCGGACCCTCGCGCCACACGGTCGGCGTGCCGAAGCGGTCGGCGCCGCTGCGCGCGAAGGTGGCGGCCAGTTCCTGCTGGTGGTCGCCGAGCAGGTGCACCCCCACATGCTCGGCGCCGGATATCGCGGGCCAGCTGGAGGCACCCGTGCCGACGCCGAAGGAGAGCATCGGGGGCTCGGCGGAGACGGAGGTGAGGGAGGTGGCCGTGAAGCCGACCGGACCGGACGCGCCGGCGGCGGTGATCACGGCGACTCCTGCCGCGTGCCGCCGGAAGACGGAGCGCAGGAGTTCGGGGGAGGCGAGCCGGGCGGTACCGAGGCCGGGAGTGGCCGTCATGGAGTTGTCCTTCTGCGGGGAGGGGCGTCGGGGTCCGTGGGTGCTCAACGGCCCGGACAGCGCGCGCTCGCGGTACGCACCAGGTCGACGTGCACCCGCGCGTGGAGAAGGAGTTCCTCGGGCATGTGGTCAGGCTGACGACGGGTGGTACGCGCAGTCAAGTACGTCCCGGGATCCGAATGCCGGCTTCCCCTCCCCCGACGGCCCGTCACACCGCCTCCCCCAGTGCCGCGATGACATCGGCCTTGCGCGGCAGGCCGGTGGCGCGCCGCACGACGCGGCCGGCGGCGTCGAGGACCAGGACGGTCGGGGTCTTGAGGATGTCGAGCTCACGTACGAGGTCCAGCCGGTCCTCGGCGTCGATCTCGATGTGGGCGACCCCGGGAACCATGCCCGCCACCTCGCCCAGGACCCGGCGGGTCGCCCGGCAGGGCGCGCAGAAGGCGCTGGAGAACTGCACGAGCGTGGCCCGCTCCCCCAGTTCGCCGCCCAGCCGGCCGGCGCCGAGCCGTTTCTCGTCGTCGCGCGCACGCACGCGTACCCTCCCGCTCCGCCGCCGATGCAGCACTCCGAAGGCGCTCGCCGCCGCGAGCACCGCCACGCACACCATCACTCCGGTCATCAGCCGCTCCAGCGTTCACGAGACTGCAAAGATTCCCGCGCCCAGGAATCCTTTCCCATACGGAATGCTTGATTCATGGACATAGATGCGAGAGGCCCGCGCTTCGGGGCCGCCGTGACGACGGTAGTGCTCGCGGCGGTGCTGATCACGGGCAGTGCCTGGCTGCTGGCCTGGCAGACGCTGGCGTTCGCGCTCGGCGCGGCGGGCGGAGTGGGCCGCTCGCCCTACGGCTGGGTGTTCCGTACGGCCGTACGGCCGCGGATCGGGCCGCCGGCCGAGTTCGAGGCGCCGGAGCCGCCGCGGTTCGCGCAGGCGGTGGGCCTTGCCTTCGCGGGTGTGGGGCTGGTCGGCCTGACGCTGGGCCCGGAGTGGCTGGGGCTCGCGGCGACCGGCGCGGCGCTGGCAGCCGCCTTCCTCAATGCCGCCTTCGGATACTGCCTGGGCTGCGAGATGTACCTGCTCGTCAGGCGGGTGACGGTACGCACGCAGTAAAGGGGGCTTAAAAGCCCGAGGTGGACAAGAGGGGGCCAAGTGACGCGGATCTCGTCCCGGCCGGGCACCAGGGGTGGCCCCCCGGCCGTTCTTCGGGCACCATCTGCGAGATGCCGTAAACCTACGGCTGCGTAACTTGCCCGCGGGAGGAACACCTTCCCGGGCAGAAGGAAGGGTCCGCCCCGCCCATGGCAGAGCTCGTTTACCGTCCCGTCGTCGGCTTGGCCCAGGCCCTCTTCAAGGCCTGGGACCTAAAGATCGACTGCAAGGGCTCGGAGAACATCCCGCGTTCGGGCGGTGCCGTGCTGGTGAGCAATCACATCAGCTACCTCGACTTCATCTTCGACGGCCTGGCCGCGCTCCCGCAGAAACGTCTCGTTCGTTTCATGGCGAAGGAGGCCGTCTTCCGCCACAGGATCTCCGGGCCGCTGATGCGCGGGATGAAGCACATCCCCGTGGACCGCAAGCAGGGCGAGGCGGCCTACCAGCACGCGCTGGACTCGCTGCGCTCGGGCGAGATCGTCGGGGTCTTCCCGGAGGCGACCATCTCGCAGTCGTTCACGCTGAAGAGCTTCAAGTCGGGTGCCGCGCGGATGGCCCAGGAGGCGGGCGTCCCGCTGATCCCCATGGCCGTGTGGGGGACGCAGCGGCTGTGGACCAAGGGGCACCCGCGCAACTTCAAGCGCAGCCACACCCCGGTCACCATCCGGGTGGGCGAGGCGATCGAAGCGTCCCGCGACAAGTACGCGGGCGCGATCACCCGTCAGCTGCGCGAGCGGGTCCAGGAGCTCCTGGAAGCCGCTCAGCGGGCCTACCCGGTCCGCCCGAAGGACGCGAACGACACCTGGTGGATGCCGGCCCACCTGGGCGGTACGGCGCCGACGCCGGAGCAGGTGCGCGAGGCCGACGCCCACTGAGGCCCGTCGGAGGGACGCTTCAGGGCAGCTCGCCCGGGAGCGTCTCCCACAGGTACGGCCGGTCCGGCGCGGCCCTGAGCGCGTCCAGCACCGCCGGGTGAGGTGCCGCGTACAGCACGGGGTGGTCCAGCTCGCCCGCCGCGAAATCCGGTTGGAAGGCGAGCTGTTCGCCGTCGAGTGAGAACCGCGCGTCCACGCCCGGCTTGTTGCCGCGCGGGTCCTGGCGGTGCCAGGCGCCGTTGAAGCGGACGGCGACCAGACCGTGCACCACGTCGAACTTCTGGTAGCACAGCGCCGTAGGGATGTCCTCTGCCCGCAGCAGCGCGGTCAGCGCGTGGGCCTTGGCGTAGCAGATGCCCGTGCGCTGCTCCAGCACGTCGGAGGCGCGCCAGGTGACGCGCGGATCGCCCGAGTCCTGCGAGTGGGGAATCTCGTCGCGGACGAACTCGAACGCCAGCCGTGCATAGGCATACGAGTCAGTGGCATTTTTGGCCAGCCTGGCGGCCGTTTCCCTGACGAGCGGATGGTCGTGGTCGATGACCTCGCCAGCAGCCAAGTAGGCGGACAGGTCGGGGTTCTCCTGGATCAGCTCCATGGGGGGAAAGCATAGAAACGTGATCACCCGAGCGTCAATGACTTTTCAGGTGACCGCATATCTATGCATCAACTTCCACCCCTCAGCGGGCCATCTCCTCCTTGACCGCCGCGACGAAGGCGTCCACGTCCTCCTCGGTCGTGTCGAACGCGCACATCCAGCGCACGACGCCCGCCGCCTCGTCCCAGAAGTAGAACCGGAACCGCTTCTGCAGTCGCTCGCTCACCTCGTGCGGCAGCCGGGCGAAGACCCCGTTGGCCTGCACCGGGTGGAGGATCTCCACGCCGTGCACGGCGCGCACGCCCTCGGCGAGCCGCTGGGCCATCTCGTTGGCGTGCCGGGCGTTGCGCAGCCACAGATCCCTGGCGAGCAGCGCCTCCAACTGCACCGAGACGAAGCGCATCTTGGAGGCGAGCTGCATGGACAGCTTGCGCAGGTGCTTCATACGGCGGACGGCGTCCTGGTCGATCACCACGACCGCCTCGCCGAACAGCGCGCCGTTCTTCGTCCCCCCGAGGGAGAGGATGTCGACGCCGACGGCGTTGGTGAACGTCCGCATCGGGACGTCCAGGGAGGCCGCCGCGTTGGCTATGCGGGAGCCGTCCAGGTGGACCTTCATGCCGTGGGCGTGGGCGTGGTCGCAGATCGCGCGGATCTCGTCCGGGGTGTAGAGGGTGCCGAGTTCGGTGCTCTGGGTGATCGAGACGACCTGCGGCATGGCACGGTGCTCGTCGTCCCAGCCCCAGGCCTGCCGGTCGATCAGCTCGGGGGTGAGCTTGCCGTCGGGCGTGGGGACCGTGAGCAGCTTCAGACCGCCCATCCGCTCGGGCGCGCCGCCCTCGTCCACGTTGATGTGGGCGCTCTCGGCACAGATCACCGCTCCCCAGCGGTCGGTGACCGCCTGGAGCGCGACGACGTTGGCGCCGGTGCCGTTGAAGACCGGGAACGCCTCCGCCGTGGGGCCGAAGTGGCTGCGGACGATCCGCTGGAGGTTCTCGGTGTAGTCGTCCTCGCCGTAGGCGACCTGGTGGCCGCCGTTGGCCAGGGCCAGGGCGGCCATCACCTCCGGGTGGGCCCCGGCGTAGTTGTCGCTGGCGAAACCGCGGACGTCCGGGTCGTGATGGCGGCGCGCGTCGGTCTTCGGAGGGTTCACGGCTGCTCGGTGAGCCACAGACGCTGTCCGTTCACTTCGGATGCGGGCTTCTCCCAGACTCCGGCGACGGCCTCGGCCAGATCCCTGACGTCCGTGAAGCCCGCGAACTTCGCGTTGGGCCGGTCGGCGCGCATCGCCTCGTGCACCAACGCCTTCACCACCAGGATCGCAGCCGCGGAGGTGGGTCCTTCGGCGCCCCCGGCCTTGCGGAAGGCGTCGGCCAGCGCGAGGGTCCAGGCCTCGGCGGCGGCCTTGGCGGCGGCGTAGGCGGCGTTGCCCGCGGTGGGCTTCGAGGCGCCGGCCGCGCTGATCAGCACATACCGGCCGTGCTCGCTGCGCTGGAGGCCCTCGAAGAAGGCCAGCGAGGTGTGCTGCACGGTCTTGACGAGCAGCAGTTCCAGGAAGTCCCAGTCGTCCAGGCTGGTCTTGATGAACGTCTCGCTGCCGCGCCAGCCGCCGACGAGGTGGACCAGGCCGTCGACACGGCCGAAGTCGTGTTCGATGCGGGCGGCCCACTCATGGGTCGACTTCAGGTCGAGCAGGTCGACGGTGTCGCCGGTGACGGTGGCGCCGCCGGCCTCGTAGCGGGCGTGGTCGACGGCCTCCGCAAGGCGCTCGGGGTCGTTGTCCGAGCCGACGACCGTCGCGCCCTGCCGGGCGAGCTTGAGCAGTGCCGCCCGGCCTGCGGGTCCGCCCGCGCCGGCCACCGCGATCACCGCACCGCTGAGTGCCCCGTTCCCCATGTTCCTCGCCTCCTGAGCAGTGTTCTCGGTACGGCGGTCGCTCACGCGGCGATCCGCTCGGCGCCGTCCGCCGTGATGCCCTTGGTGGAGGCGATCACGTTCTTCAGCTTCTTGGACAGTGCCTCATAGAACATGCTGAGCGGAAACTCGTCGGGAAGCACGTCATCCACGAGTTTGCGCGGGGGCTGGGTCAGGTCCAGGGCGTCGGGGCCCTTGGCCCACTTCGAGCCCGGGTGCGGGGCGAGGTAGGCGGCGACCAGCTCGTACCCGGCGAACCAGTGGACCAGCTTCGGGCGGTCGATGCCGTCGCGGTAGAGCTTCTCGATGTCGGCGCAGAGCTGGTTGGTGACCTGCGGGGCGCGCTGCCAGTCGATGTGCAGCTTGTTGTCGGTCCAGCGGACGACGTCGTGCTTGTGCAGGTAGGCGAAGAGGAGCTGGCCGCCGAGGCCGTCGTAGTTGCGTACGCGGTCGCCGGTGACCGGGAAGCGGAACATACGGTCGAAGAGCACCGCGTACTGCACGTCACGGGCCTGCGGGACGCCGTCGGTCTCCAGCTTCACGGCTTCCCTGAAGGCGGTGAGGTCGCAGCGCAGCTCCTCCAGGCCGTACATCCAGAACGGCTGGCGCTGCTTGATCATGAAGGGGTCGAAGGGCAGGTCGCCGTGGCTGTGGGTGCGGTCGTGGACCATGTCCCACAGGACGAAGGCCTCCTCGCAGCGCTTCTGGTCGTGGACCATGGCGGCGATGTCCTCGGGCAGTTCCATGCCCAGGATGCCGACGGCGGCGTCGGTGACGCGGCGGAAGCGGGCGGCCTCGCGGTCGCAGAAGATGCCACCCCAGGAGAAACGTTCCGGTGCCTGACGGACGGCGATGGTCTCCGGGAAGAGCACGGCCGAGTTGGTGTCGTAACCGGACGTGAAGTCCTCGAAGGTGATGCCGCAGAACAGCGGGTTGTCGTAGCGGGTGCGCTCCAGGTCGGCCAGCCACTCGGGCCAGACCATGCGCAGCACGACCGCTTCCAGGTTGCGGTCCGGGTTGCCGTTCTGCGTGTACATCGGGAAGACGACCAGATGCTGGAGGCCGTCGCGGCGGTTCGCGGCCGGCTGGAAGGCCAGCAGGGAGTCGAGGAAGTCCGGCACGCCGAAGCCGCTCTCGGCCCAGGCGCGCAGATCCCGCACCAGGGCCCGGTGGTAGTCGCCGTCGTGCGGGAGCAGCGGCGACAGCTGCTCCACGGCCCCGGACACGGCACGGACGGCCCGCTCGGCCTCCGCGCGCCCGGGGGCGCCCTCGGCCGTGAGGTCGACCGAGCCGTCCTTGGACTGCCAGGGGCGGATCCGCTCCACGGCATCCTTGAGCACGGGCCACGCCGGGTGCTCGATCACCCTGACCGCCGGAGGAACTTTCTCCCCCACAGCCGCCTGCACAAGAATTTCCGTCATGTCCCACCCTCCACTGGAGAACCTCGCGTATGGACACCGTATGCGTCTGAGGTTTCCTCCAGCAAGTGCGGCCTCGGGAGATTGTCCTGCGTGACCGCATCTTCACCGCACTTTTTCCTGCCGGACATCGACGAGGCAGATACTTCCGCCGATGCGCTCGCACGACGGACAACGTCTGGCGGTCTACACGTGTCCATGACGGGCGGTGGGCGGTTACGCTGCGGACTTCTCCACCCGCGCCGTCGACGGAAGCGAGTCCCGTCTTGAACTTCGTCACCATCGGTCACCGCGGAGTCATGGGTGTCGAGCCCGAGAACACCCTGCGCTCCTTCGTGGCCGCCGAGCAGGCCGGCCTGGACGTCGTCGAGCTCGATCTTCACTTGAGCAAGGACGGCGCGCTCGTGATCATGCACGACCCCGACGTGGACCGGACGACCGACGGGACCGGGCCCATCGCCGACCAGACGCTCGAGGAGCTGCGCACGCTGGACGCGGGCCGCGGGGAGCGCGTGCCGGTGTTCGAGGAGGTCCTGGACGCGGTGGCGCTGCCGCTGCAGGCCGAGATCAAGGACGTGCAGGCGGCGCGGGCACTGGCCGAGGTGATGCGCGAGCGCAACCTGGCGGAGCGGGTGGAGGTGTCGTCGTTCCACGACGAGGCGCTGGCCGAGATCGCCCGGCTGGTGCCCGGGGTGCGCACCGCGCTGATCGGCAGCCGCTACGGCCTCGACATCGTTGCCCGCGCCGGGGACGTGGGCGCCACGACGGTCTGTCTGAACCTGCGGCGGGTCACCCTGGAGATCGTGGAGGAGGCCCGCCGGCGCGATCTGCGGGTCATCGGCTGGGTGGTCAACACCCAGTCGCAGCTGCGGCTCGTACGGGCACTGGAGCTGGACGGCGCGACCACCGACTACCCGGAGATCAGACCAGTTTCCTGACCAGCAGCTCGAACTCCAGGTCGGCGCGCTGCGGGATGCCGAAGCGCTCGTCGCCGTAGGGGAAGGGGCTGGTGCGTCCGGTACGGCGGTAACCGCGCCGCTCGTACCAGGCGATGAGGTCCTCCCGCACGGAGATCACCGTCATGTGCATCTCGGTGGCGCCCCAGATCTCCCTGGCCTGCCGCTCCGCCTCCGCGATGACGACCTTGCCGAGGCCGGCTCCCTGGAGCGTGGGGCTGACCGCGAACATGCCGAAGTAGGCGTGGTCGCCGCGGTGTTCGAGCTGGCAGCAGGCGACGACGCGGCCCTCGCGCTCGACGGTCAGCAGCCGGCTGTCGGGCGACTTGATGACCTCCCGCACGCCCTCGGGGTCGGTCCGCTGCCCCTGGAGGATGTCCGCCTCGGTGGTCCAGCCGGCCCGGCTGTCGTCCCCCCGGTAGGCCGACTCCACGAGCGCGACCAGCGCGTCCACGTCGGCGTCGGTGGCGTCGCGGAAGGTGAGTGCGGCGGCGCTTTCCATGGTGGGGCACTCCGATCTGTGATCTCCGGCTACGGGTCGCGGGGCGGCGAGCGCCATGCTGCCACTAATCTCCGGATGCATGGTGCACGTACTCAGCAGCAGGACTCTCCTGCGGCCCACCGACCCCGAGCGCTCCCGTGCCTTCTACGGCGAGCAGTTGGGCCTCGCCGTATACCGCGAGTTCGGTACGGGGCCGGAGCGCGGGGTCGTCTACTTCCTCGGCGGCGGCTTCCTGGAGCTCTCGGGCCACTCCGAGGGCCCGCCGGACCCGGCCGTACGGCTGTGGCTCCAGGTGCCGGATGTCGCGGCGGCCCACGACGAACTGCGGGCGAAGGAGGTCGGGATCGTCAGGCCGCCGGTGCGGGAGCCGTGGGGGCTGGTCGAGATGTGGATCGAGGATCCGGACGGCACACCGATCGTGCTGGTGGAGGTGCCCGCGGACCATCCGATCCGGTACCGGCCGGGGATCTGAGGCGGCGGGCGAGGGCCTGTCCGGCGGATCCGGCCGGAGGAAGGCGGTACCGGATCGGCCCTGGTGAGCGCGCCGGGCCCCGCTTCTCCGGCATGGTCCGCCCGACAGGCCCCGGGTCCTGGTCAGCGGATGCCGGTGGGCGGGGGCGGGGCTAGCGTGCTGGTAGGGGTTCCCGATCCGACGGCCGGAAGGAACGCCATGAAGCTCGACGCACCCGTCCCAGGTGGGCCCTGCTGGGCCGAGTTGGGAACCAGCGACCTTCAGGCGGCCGAACGGTTCTACGCGGAGCTGTTCGGCTGGCGCGCGGAGACGGATCCGCGGCAGGAGGCGGGCGGCTACACGGTCGCGCACCTCGGCGAGGCGGCCGTGGCGGCCCTGACCCCGCTGTACCAGGAGGCTCAGCCGTGCGCCTGGAGCGTGTCCTTCGCGGTGACCGACGCCGACGTCAGCGGGCGGCTGCTCACCGAGGCGGGCGGCCGGGTGCTGGTCGGTCCGATGGACGTGTTCGACGTGGGCCGGTTCGTGGTCGCCCTCGACCCGGCGGGTGCCGCGTTCCAGCTGTGGCAGGCGGGGACCTTCCCGGGTGCCGGGCTGTTCAACGCGCCCGGCTCGCTGGGCTGGGTGGAGCTGCTGACCCGCGATCCCGTCCGGGCGGAGACCTTCTACACGACCGTCTTCGGCTGGACCGTGCGCTCTTCGGAGAACTACCTCCAGTGGGGTGTCGGCGGCGCCGACTTCGGCGGAATGATCACGATGGACGACCGGTTCCCGCCCGAGGTGCCCACGCACTGGCTGCCGTACTTCGCGGTGGCCGACGTGGAGGCGTCGACGGATACGGCGGTGAAGTCGGGCGGCACCGCATTGACGGAACCGACCACGGTGCCGGCCGGTCCGCGCATCGCGGTGCTGCGGGATCCGCAGGGGGCGGTGTTCGGTGTGTACCGCAATGCCTGAGCCTCGGGCTTCGGAACTCGGGCCCGCAACGCCTGGGTGTGTCCGCAGGCGGATCGGCGGGTTCGCCCTGCCGGTCGCCGTGCAGGGTTCCGGTACGGCGGTCTCGTAGGCCTCGTAGGCGAGTTGCAGCTGCCGTGCCCCCCTCGAATGCTCCCTGTGTACCTCCTTGCGCTCGCGTGCGCGCCGCGTGCCGTGGGCATCGCAACCCTCGACGCGACCGACTAGCGGGGAGGTGCGCGTGCACGGACCGGCTTCGCCCGGCTGGCTGCTCGTCGCGCTGTGCGCGGCGACCGGGACCTACTGTCTGCTGCGGATGCGCAGCAGCGTCGAGGAGCAGCGCCGGGCCGCGGGCGGCGAGGCGCTCATGGGGTTCGGGATGGCGGTGATGGCGGTGCCCGCGGCGGTGTTCGCCCCGCCCGGCTGGGCCTGGGCCGTCTACGCCACGGTGTTCGGCGCGGCGGCGCTGCGGGCGCTGTGGGCGGCCCGCGTGAGCGCCCACCATCTGCATCACCTGGTGGGTGCCTCGGCGATGGTCTACATGGCGGCGGTGATGGCGGCCTCCCCCGCGCACGAGCACGGAGGTCCCCGCTCCGGGGTCCCGCTGCTGACGGGCGTGCTGCTGCTGTACTTCACGGCGTACGTCCTCGTCTCCGGCGTCCGGCTGCTGCCGGTGGCCGGAGCCGGGATCGGAGGGACGGCCCTCGCCTGGGGGGACCGGCCGGAACTCGTGCGGGCCTGCCGGCTGTCGATGGGGATCGGGATGCTGGCGATGCTGCTCACGATGTGACCAGCGCCTCGTGGTCTGCGTCACTTTGCCGTAACAAGTCGTACCCCTGAGCGGTGGCCCGCTCATAGGGTGCTGCTCATGATGGTCCCCGCGGTCCTGCTGCTGCTCGGCGCCCTGACCGCTGTGGGCGCGCCCCGGCTGCTCGCCCGGGCGGACTGGCCGGACCGTGAACCGGTGGTCGCGCTGTGGGTGTGGCAGTGCGTGGTGGTGGCGGTGCTGCTGTGCTGTGCGCTGTCGATGACACTGAGCGCGGCGTCGGCCTGGCAGGCGGTGCGCGGACACGTCTTCGCTTCGGCCCCGCACGGGGTCGTGGAGGCCTACGCCCTTGGTCCGACCGGGCCTTGGGCCGCGGCGACCGCGGTGGCGCTGGCCTGCGGCGGGCTGTGGAGCGGTGCGATGCTCGTCCGGGAGGTCGCGCGGGCCCGGACCCGGCGTCGCTCACGGCGGGCCGAACTGCTGCTGCGGGCGCCGTTGTTGCCGGGTGAGGAGCCGGCGGCGGGGCGGCTCGTGGTGCTGGAGGGCGTGCGGCCCGACGCGTGGTGGCTGCCGGGTGCGGCTCCCCAACTGGTGGTCACCACTGCCGCGTTGCAACGTCTGAAGGGGCGTCAGCTGGACGCCGTACTCGCGCATGAGCAGGGGCACGCGCAGGCACGGCACGACTGGCTGCTGCACTCGTCGTCCGCGCTGGCCAACGGGTTTCCGCGGGTGCCGGTGTTCGCCGCGTTCCGTGCCGAGATGCACCGGCTGGTCGAACTCGCCGCCGACGACATGGCCTCCCGCCGCTTCGGCCGGCTCACGACGGCCCTCGCGCTGGTCGAACTCAACGAGGACCGCGGGGTGTTCGGCCCCTCCCCCACTCCGCAGGCGCATGTCCCGCACCGCGTGAACCGGCTGCTCACACCCCCGAACCGGCTCACCGCGGGCCGTCGACTGCGGCTGACGGCGGCCGCCTCGCTGGTCCCGGTGATCCCGGTCCTGGTGGCACTGGTACCCGGCCTACGAGCACTGGGCTGAGCCTTCCGGGACGGCCCGGGGGCACCCGGGGTCCACCCCCGGCCCGCTGGGCGGAGCCCTCGCCGGACGGGCCGAAGGCACACCAGGTCCGCCCCAAGCCCACTGAACCGAACCTCACCAGACGGGCCAGGGCACCGGGGTTCACCTCCCCAGCCCCTTGGGCGGAGCCTTCGCAGGACGGACCGAAGGCACACCCCTCGCCGTACGGGCTGGGGTGCACCCCGAGTTCACCCCCGACCCGCCGGGCCGACCCCGCCCCGGACCGCGTCGAAGGACCCCGGGTTCGCATTCGGCCCCACGGGTCGGCGAGTATCGCAGTATGCACTCCCTGCACGTCGACTCGCCGCCCAGCCCGCCGACGCCGCGCACGGCCGTACGCGTCTCCGTGGTGCTGGGGGTGTGTTCGGCCTTCCTCCTCGCCCTGGTCGCGGCGGAGTGGCAGCCTCTGCTCTCCGCCGACGACGCCGTCTCCCGCACCACCCATCGCTGGGCCGTGGCCGAGCCCGACATCACTCGGGTGTGCCGCATCCTCACGGACTGGGTGTGGGACCCGGTGACCATGCGTCTGCTGGGGGCCACGGTCGCGGTGTGGCTGGTATGGCGGCACGCGGACTGGTGGACGGCCGGCTGGCTGGTCCTCACGTCGGCACTGGGCACCCTGCTCCAGCAGGGCCTGAAGGCGGCGGTCGGCCGCGAGCGCCCGGTCTGGCCCGACCCCGTCGACTCCGCCCACTACGCGGCGTACCCGTCCGGACACGCCCTGACCGCCACGGTGGTGTTCGGGCTTCTGCTGTGGCTCCTCCGCCGGCACGGCGTCGACGGCGTCCTGTGGCGTACGGCGGTGACGGTGGCCGTGGTCTCCGTGGTGGGCGTGGGCCTGACCCGCGTCTGGCTCGGCGTCCACTGGCCCTCGGACGTGCTCGGCGGCTGGCTCCTGGGCGCGCTGGTGGTCACCCTGGCCGTCTCGGCCCACCTGCGGTGGCGCCCCGTGAGCGACCCAGCGCCCGGCGAACCCACATTCCGGTAGCCCCAGGCCACCATCGGGGCGAAGGTGCGCCCACTCTGGACGATCCCCCGCGTCGCCCAGAGCGGACGGCAGCCCGGTCCGGCTCCGTGCGGAGTCGCCGGGATGCGCTGAGTATAGTTGGCTGGCAACCAGTCAACGCAGGAGTTACAGGATGTCCCCGCGCAGCGCCTCGGTCAATGAAGAATTGCGGCGCCGTTCACGGGAGAGGCTGCTGCAGGCGGCCGTGGAACTGGTGGGCGAGCGCGGATACGAGGCGACGACGCTCGGTGACATAGCGGATCGAGCGGGCTCGGCGCGCGGGCTGGTGTCGTACTACTTCCCCGGCAAGCGCCGACTGGTGCAGTCGGCCGTGCACCGGCTGATGCACCGCACGCTGGAGGAGGCGCTGGAGCGGGAGCCGCGCACCGAGGACGGCCGGGAGCGGATGGCGCGGGCCATCGACGCGATTCTGGGGCTGGCCCGGGACCGTACGGTGCTGATGCGCGACCACATGGCCGGGATGCTGCACGCCGAGGGGTTCGTGGAGTGTCCGGAGCAGCAGCGGCTGGCGGAGCTGCTGCGCGACACCGCGGCCCGGCACGGCTCGCTGGACGTCGGCCACGACTACCCGATGCTGCGCTCCCAGCTCATGGGCGCCGTCTACACCATGGTGCTGCCGAACGCGGCGCTGCCGCTGGCGACCCTGCGCGCCGAGTTGTTCGAGCGTTACCGGCTGGACTGGGAGATGGGGCACCCGCCGGACGCCGAGGCGCCCGGCGGGAGGTGCGACACGGATCTGTCGCGCTTCTTCGCGACGGATCCGGCACACGACGGTCAGTCGAAGTAGTCCGGCTGGGTCTGGACGTTGAGCTCGCGCAGATGGACCCGCTTGGCGGGATCCGTGCGCCGGTCGCTGAGCTTCAGCACGTCGAAGCCCTTGCTGATGTCGTTCGAGTAGATGTAGCCGTTGTAGTAGTACGCCGACCACGAGCCGCCGGTCTGCATGGTCGTGGTGCTCAGCGGGCCGCGCTCGAAGTAGGCGATCTCCTTCGGCTTCGACGAGTCGGTGAAGTCCCAGACGGAGACGCCGCCCTGGTACCAGGCCTGGACCATGAGGTCCTTGCCCTTGACCGGGATCAGCGAGCCGTTGTGGGCGACGCAGTTCTCGGTGTCGGCCTGGTAGCGGGGGATCTTGTAGTAGCTGCGGAAGACGAGTTTGCGCTTGTCGCCCTTGCCGACGATGTCGTAGATGCCGTCGGCGCCGCGGTTCGGGCCGATGGCCGCGTTGCAGGTGGCCGCACCGCCGCCGCCCAGCTCGTCGGTGAAGACGACCTTGTTCGCCTTCTGGTTGAAGGTCGCCGAGTGCCAGAACGCGAAGTTCACGTTGTCCTGGACCTGGTCGATGACCTTGGGGTTCTCCGGGTCCTTGATGGAGAACAGGATGCCGTCGCCCATACAGGCGCCGGCCGCCAGGTCCTTCTCGGGCAGCACCGTGATGTCGTGGCAGCCGGTGGTCTTGGACACGCCCGGGTTGGTGGGCGAGCCCGGGTTGCCGCCGCCGTCCGGACCCTCACCGGGGAAGAGGACGGGGAAGTTCACGATGGCCGCCCGCTCGGGGGCCTTGCGCGGCACCTTGATGACCGAGATGCCGTCGTGCGGCGGCTGGCAGTCGGGGTAGGTGGCGCTGGGCGAGTACGAGGAGACGTAGACGTAGACGTTCTTGCGCTCGGGCACCAGGGTGTGGGTGTGCGAGCCACAGGCTGTCTCGACGGCGGCGACGTACTTCGGGTTCTTCTTGTCGCTGATGTCGAAGACCTTCATGCCCTCCCAGGAGGACTTCTCGGTCGCGGGCTGCGTGGTGCTGTTGCAACTGCTGTCGCTGCGCGAGGAGTCGGTGGACAGGAACAGCAGGTCACCGGAGACGGAGATGTCGTTCTGCGAGCCGGGGCAGAGCACCTGGGAGACGGTCTTCGGGGACTTCGGGTTGCTGATGTCGAAGATGCGGAAGCCGTCGTAGTTACCGGAGAAGGCGTACCTGCCCTGGAAGGCGAGGTCCGAATTGGTGCCCGGTAACACGTCCTTGGGGATGTTGGTGAGGTGCTCGACGTTGTCGGAGTGGACGATCTCGTCCTGCCCGGGTATCTCGCCGTCGGCGATGGCGTCCCTCACCTCGGCCTGGGCGCCGCTGGAGACCTTGCGCTCCGCGGCCGGGCCGTCCCCGGGGTCGGGGGTCGCGGCTGCCGGTACCGCGGTGAGCAGCGCGGCCAGGAGCCCGGTACACGCGGCGGCAACTGCCGCACGTCTGCGCCGAGTTCGGGGATCGTTCAACAGGGTCACTGCTTCCTCCCTCGTTGCCGTTCCCGCAGGAACGGTGCACGGTCCACTGAAGTATCGTCTTCATCATGCACAGATCAAGGGTCGGCAACGCACTCGTAATGAATTTCCCTGATCAATAGCGGGAAGACCGAAGCCGGAAGATCGATGCGGGAAGACCGAGATCGTCAACTCGCCTGTCCCAGGAGGCCGTTGTGTCCGTCCGTCGCGCATCCCTCGCCACCGCGGCCGTGCTGCTCGTGCTCGCCCTTGCGGGCTGCGACTCCGGCGATGAGGCCAAGTCGGGTGCCGCGACCGGTCCTTCGGTGATCGTGCCGGGCAAGCCGGGCGAGGCGAACCGGACGCTCTCCGCGCAGGACGCGGCGAAGCAGCGCGCCGAGGACGACACTCCCAACTCGGCGGACGTGTCGTACGCCCGGATGATGATCCGGCACCACACCCAGGCCCTGGAGATGACCGAACTCGCCCCGGACCAGGCCGGATCGGCGGATCTCAAGCGCCTGGCCCTGCGCATCTCCGCCGCCCAGGGACCGGAGATCGAGGCGATGAAGGGCTGGCTGAAGACCCACGGCAAGGCGGAGACGGACGGCGGCCACGAGCACACCGCGATGCCGGGAATGGCGACCGAGGCCCAGCTGAAGAAGCTGCGGGCGGCGCACGGCACGGCCTTCGACACCCTCTTCCTCACCCTGATGATCACCCATCACGAGGGCGCGATCAGCATGGCCACGGACGTCAAGGCGCAGGGCAACAACCTGCTGGTCGAGGAGATGGCGGACGACGTGGTGGCACAGCAGACGAGTGAGATCGCACGGATGCGGGACATGCAGGGCACCGACGGGCGGTAAGTCCGCTCCTCAGCGCCGGATATGACGTGGGCTCAGATAGCCCGCGTCACGCGCCTGGGCGATCAGCCGCAGCGATCTGCGCCGGCTGTGCCCGGTCGCGCACATCACCGCGAGGACCGGGTCGGCACCGTCCTCCTGGGCGGCGCGGTACTCCTGCGCGACCAGCCAGCGCCCCTCGACGCCACGCGGCCAGGAGGGGCGGGCCCTGCGGGGGCCGGCCTCCGCCCCGTCGCCGATCTCACCCTCGCCACCCGCGCCATACGTGGCGCTCGGGCGATACGCGGCGCTCGGGCCGTCCGCGCCGTCGGACGCCGGGACACCCTCGGCGCATCGCTCGAACAGCGGGCCCTCGATCCAGTCGGCGAGCACCGTCAGGTCGACCAGGGAAAGGGCGGGCCTGGCCCGGACGTCCTCGATGGACACGCGCCCCCCGGACACCACCGCCAGCAGTTCCACACACGCCCCGTCGGTGAACGCCAGCCGGACGTCGAACCAGGCCGTGGCGCCGTCGTCGCCCTCCTGCACCTCCCACGCCGGCCGCACCGAGACCGTGCCGTCCTCGGCGGAACGATCAGAAAGACTAAGAAACGATGCTTCTAGCACATACGCAACGTAACCGCATGATCACTTTCCATACGAACGGACACGCACGCGCCCCGGCCGGACAGCACCCTGACAGCGGAGCGGCGGCGGTGCGATGCTGGAGGTACGGGCGATCTCCTCCGGCCCCCGGGGTAAGGAGTTCCGCAGTGCTGCGTGTCGCCGTCGTCGGCTCAGGGCCCAGCGGGGTCTACACCGCCCAGAGCCTCGTCCAGCAGGATCCCGCGGTAGTCGTCGACGTCCTGGACCGGCTGCCGTGCCCGTACGGCCTCGTGCGGTACGGCGTCGCCCCCGACCACGAGAAGATCAAGTCCCTGCAGCGCAACCTGCGGACCGTGCTGGAGCACGAGCGGGTGCGGTTCCTCGGCGGGGTCACGGTCGGCGCGGGCGGGGTGTCCGTCGCCCGGTTGCGCGATCTGTATCACGCGATCGTGTACTGCGTGGGCGCGGCGGCCGACCGCCGGCTCGGCATCCCCGGCGAGGAACTGCCCGGCAGCTGGTCGGCGACGGAGTTCGTGTCCTGGTACAGCGCCCACCCCGACAGCGTGCCCTCGGACTTCCTGCGGGGCGTCCACTCGGCCGTGGTGATCGGTGTGGGCAATGTGGCGGTGGACGTCACCCGGATCCTGGCACGCGGCGCGGCCGAGCTGAGCCCCACGGACATGCCCCAGGCGGCGCTGGCCGCGCTCACCGCGAGCGGGATCGCGGAGATCCACACCGTGGGCCGGCGCGGCCCGTCCCAGGCCCGCTTCACCACCAAGGAGCTGCGGGAGCTCGGCGGCCTGCCGGACACCGACGTGGTCGTGGACGAGTCGGAGCTGGCGCTCGATCCGGCGTACGGCGACCCGTCCGGGCTGCCGCCGGCGCAGCGCCGCAACGTGGAGGCAATGCGCGGGTGGACGGCCCGGCCGGAGCGCGACGTACGGCGGCGGATCCGGCTCCGGTTCTTCCTGCGGCCCGTCGAACTGCTCGACGACGGTGGGCGGGTGGGTGCGGTGCGCTTCGAGCGGACGGCGCCCGACGGCCTGGGCGGGGTCACCGGAACCGGCCGGTTCGAGGACGTCGAGGCGCAGTTGGTGCTGCGGTCGGTGGGATATCTCGGAGTGCCCCTGGAGGGGCTGCCGTTCGACACGGCGCGGGGCACGGTGCCGCACCTCGCGGGGCGGGTGCTGCGGGCCGGCTCGGTGGCGCCGGGCGAGTACGTGGCGGGTTGGATCAAGCGCGGTCCGACCGGGGTCATCGGCACCAACAGGCCGTGCGCGAAGGAGACGGTGACCTCGCTGCTCGCGGACGCCGCCGAACTCGTACGCAAGGACGTGCCGGGGGACGCGCTGCCGCTGCTGATGGCCGCCGGGGCCGAGCCGGTCGGGTGGGAGGGGTGGCTGGCGATCGAGCGGGCCGAGGCGGAGCTCGGGGCCTCGCTGGGGCGGGGTGTGGTGAAGCTGCCGGACTGGGCCGCGCTGCGGGCCGCGGCGGGCCGGCAGTCCGTGTAGGCGTCGTTCCGGCTCCCTGCCGCCCGTTGGTGGGCGGCCTGTGGGACAGGCCGCCCACCGGGTGTCAACTCACCGTGCAGGACGCTCCGTTGAGCGTGTACGCGCCGGGGGACGCGCTGTTGCCGGTGTGGGTCGCCTGGTAGCCGATGGTGACGCTCGCGTTGGGCGCGAGGGTGGCGTTGTACGTCGCGTTCGTGGCGGTCACCGCGCCGGAGGCCGGGGTGTAGGTGGCGCCCCAGCCGTTGGTGACGCTCTGGCCGGAGGGCAGGGTGAAGCCGAGCTGCCAGCCGTTGACGGTGGTGGTGCCGGTGTTGGTGAGGGTCACGGAGGCGGTCAGGCCCGTGTTCCACGCGTTGGTGGTGACGGTCACCCGGCAGCCGCCGGGTTCGGGCTGCGGAACGGGACCCGAGCTGTCCAGGCCGAAGAAGGTCAGCACACGTGCGGCCATGCCCCAGGCGTACAGGTTGTGCCCGACGCCCTGAAGGCTGATGGCCTCCACGGGGGCCTGGTCACCCGTGCCGCCGTAGCGGGTACGGGTCCAGCCGGCGGCCGGCGAGTCGGTGGCGGCCGGGGTCTGGCCCACGCCCTTCGCATTGGTCCACTGCTTGATCTCCTCTCCGAAGTTGGGGTAGCGCAGCACGTCGTCCTCGGTGCCGTGCCACACCTGCATCCGTGGGCGGGGCCCGGTGTAGCCGGGGTAGGCGCCGCGCACCAGGTCGCCCCACTCCTGGGCGGTGTGGATCACGGTGCCGCCGGAGCAGGCACTGTTCCACTCGGAGCCGTCGGTGGTGGCGAAGCAGGCGAACGGCACGCCGGAGAAGGCCGCTCCGGCGGCGAACACGTCGGGGTAGTCGCCGAGCAGGACGTTGGTCATCATCGCGCCGGAGGAGATGCCGGTGGCGTAGACACGGCCGGTGTCGGCGGCGTAGGCGGCGGTCACCCAGTCGATCATCGACCTGACGCCGACCGGGTCGCTGCCACCGCCCCGCCTGAGCGCCTGCGGTGACGAGACGTCGAAGCACTTGCTGCTGCGGGTGACGGACGGATAGACGATCACGAACCCGTACTGGTCGGCGAGTTGGGCGTACTCCGTGCCCGAGTACATCGCCGGCCCCGAGCCCCCGCACCAGTGCACGGCGACGAGAACGGCCGGGTGGGCGGTGACGGTGGCCGGGGCGTAGACGTACATCTGGAGGTTGCTGGGGTTGGTGCCGAAGCCGGTGACCTCGGTGAGGGTGGCGGCGGGGACGGGTGCCGCGGCCGGGGTGTCGGCGGAGGCGGCGGGCGCGGTGAGGAACGCGGCGGCGAGAAGGAGAGACAGCGCGCCGAGAAACGAACGCAGCGCTCTCCTTGGGGAGTTGGACACGTGCTTGTCCCTTCTGTATCGGCGGCTCGGGGGACGTCGTACGTGACGGGGCTCAGCAGGAGCCGGCAGCCGCATGGTGGCATGCGCATGCCTTCCATGGAAGCGCTCCCACGGCACTCCGTTGTTTCGCGCAAAGCGTTGACTAGAAAGCGCTTGCCCTCTACGTTCCGTTCAGCAGTGTGACCGAGCCGCTCGCAGAGGTCCCCCAGAGTCCGCATCATCCCTTGCACTGCCCGCTCCAGTTGTTCTCATACGAAGACGTTGTTCAGATATGAGATCAACCCAGCTCACCGAAGGGACGCACCCGTATGCGCACAGGCCCCCCACGTACACAGGCGCAAAGGTCCGCCCTCGCGGTCACAGCCGCCGCCCTGGCCACAGCGGCGGTCCTCGTCATCCCCCGTCCCGCCGGGGCGGCCGACGCCTCGCCGGTCGGGTTCGGCGCCGGGACGACCGGAGGCGGCGGCGCCGCGGCGGTCACCGTCTCGACGCTCGACGCCTTCAAGGCGGCCGTGACCGGCAGTGCCGCGAAGGTCGTGAAGGTCAACGGCCTGATCACGCTGAGCGGTCAGGTCGACATCGGGTCCAACACCACGGTCCTGGGCGTCGGTTCGTCGTCGGGGTTCACCGGTGGCGGGCTGCGCCTCAAGAAGGTGACGAACGTCGTCGTCCGCAACCTCACCATCAGCAAGCCGCTCAAGCCCGCCGACGGCATCGAGGTGCAGGCGTCGGCGAAGGTGTGGATCGACCACAACTCCTTCTCGGCAGACCGCGATCACGACAAGGACTACTACGACGGCCTGCTGGACATCAATCACGCCTCGGACTACGTGACGGTGTCCTGGAACACCTTCAAGGACCACTTCAAGGGCTCACTCGTCGGCCACAGCGACAACAACGCGAGTGAGGACACCGGCCACTTGAGGGTGACGTACCATCACAACCTTTTCAGCAACGTCTACTCGCGCATCCCCAGCCTGCGCTTCGGCACCGGCCACTTCTACGACAACTACGTCGTCGGTGCCGAGACGGCCGTCCACTCGCGCATGGGCGCGCAGCTGCTCGTCGAGAACAACGTCTTCCGCTCGACGGCCGTCGCCGTCACCACGAACCGCGACAGCGACGCCGACGGTTACGCCAACCTCAGGGGCAACGACCTCGGTGGAGCCGCGACCGAGGTGTCGCAGGTCGGCACGTTCACCGCACCACCGTACGGCTACACCGCCGAGCCTGCGTCCACCGTCGTCGCGTCGGTGACGGCGGGGGCGGGCGCCGGAAAGCTCTGACGGTTCACCGGTAAGGCAACAGAGAGACAACTCCCCATCCCCCACTGGAAGAAGGCATTGGGACATGACTTCACCAGCACTTCCGCGCCGAGGGCGCGCACTGGGCGGCGCGCTGGCCGCACTCGCCGTCTCGGTTGGCATGATCATGACCAGTGGCGCGGCCACTCCCGCGCACGCCGCGACCTGGCCCACCGCGAGCGGCAGCCAGGCGGTCTCCGCCACCATCCCGGTGTCCGGCACCAAGGACTACGGGATGCTCCGCCTCTACGGCACCGGTGACCTGGGCAGCGGCAATCAGGACGAGGATCAGGGGCCGATCCTGGAGCTGGCCGCCGGCGCGGTCCTCAAGAACGTCATCATCGGCGCCCCCGCCGCCGACGGCATCCACTGCAAGGGGAGCTGCACGCTGCAGAACGTCTGGTGGGAGGACGTCGGCGAGGACGCGGCGACGTTCCGCGGCTCGTCGTCGTCCAACGTGTACACCGTCTCGGGCGGTGGCGCCCGGTCGGCGAGCGACAAGGTGTTCCAGTTCAACGGCGCCGGAACCCTCAACGTCTCCAACTTCGCCGTGCAGACCTTCGGCACCTTCATCCGCTCCTGCGGCAACTGCTCGACGCAGTACAAGCGGACGATCAACCTCAACACCATCGAGGCGACCTACTCGGGCAGCAGGCTCGTCGGCATCAACACCAACTACGGCGACAGCGCGACCCTGAAGAACATCACGATCGTCGGCGACAGCAGCAAGAAGATCATCCCGTGCCAGAAGTACATCGGCAACAACACGGGAGCGGAGCCGACCACGAACGGCACCGGCCCCGACTCGACGTACTGCAAGTACGCGACGTCGGACATCACCTACAAGTAGACCCCCACGGTGAAGGCGGCCGTACGAAGCGTCCCCGCACGGCGCTTCGCACGGCCGCCGTACCCGTGTCCGCGGCGCCGTCGCTCCCGCTACGGGTCCGTCTTGAGCGTCTGGCCCATCGCGCTGCGGGCCAGCGCCACGAGCTCCCGCTGGTGTTCCCGGTACGCGGCGCGCAGGGCCTCGCCCGGCCAGTCGGGGGGCAGCAGGCCGGCGGGCAGCACGGGGTCGGCGAGCAGATGCCGTACGACCGCCGCGAGCGCGGTGAAGCGGTCGGCGGGCCGGGGCGACCGGTCGACGCGGTCCAGCAGGGCTCTGACCGTGTCCGCCCACGGGCCGAGCGGCCACAGGCTCGCGGCGAGGTCGTGGGCGGGGGTCTCGGGGCGGGCGGTGAACCGCTGGAGCACCTCGCCCAGGTCCGGGGGCCAGGGGCGGCCCAGGTTGGCCGGCCGCAGCCAGACGCCCTCGCGCAGCTCGGCGAGCCGCAGGGCCGCCAGCCGGGTGCGCAGTTCGGCGCGTTCGGCGGGGCCCCGGCCGCTCGCGGTGACCGTGGCCATCTCCCAGTCGCCGTCCCACGCGCGCGTGTCGGGATCCAGGGCGTCGTCCTGGCGGCCCTGGCGGGCCAGCAGCCGGTCGCTGAGCCGGTAGACGGCATCCGTCCGCCGCAGGTCACCGGCGGTCACCATCCGGCTGAGCGCCGCGCGCACGGTCGATCCGCCGACCCCGAAGGGCTCCACCCCGCGCACCAGGTCCCGGGCCGGCAGCTCGGGCGGGTGCGTCCCGAGCAGCAGGCTCAGGACCACCGACCGCGCGGAAAGGGGGCGCAGCTCCAGCTCGCCCGGCTCCGCCGACTCGTTGCTCCGCAGGGAGCGCATGGAGCGCATGGATACGTACTGTACGTGCGATCTTATATTGCACTATTGCTGCGACCGCAGCAGGAGTGCAACATGGTCGGTATGACCCCGATCCTCACGCAGTCACCGGCGCAGCCGCCCCACACCACGCACGACGTGACCAATCAGCCGCCGCCGCTGAGCCCGTACGACGCCTCCGAGGACACCGCGCTGCTGGAGGGGCTGCGCCGGGAGGGGGCAGGCTGGGCGGAGCCGGACATCCGCGGGCTCGGTGTGCGGGCCGGCGGGGTCGAGGCGCAGGAGTGGGCGGAACTCGCCAACCGGCACGAGCCCGTGCTGCGGACGCACGACCGGTACGGGCGGCGGGTCGACGAGGTCGACTTCCATCCGAGCTGGCACGAGCTGATGCGGGTGGCGGTCGCCGAGGGCCTGGCGGGCACGCCGTGGGCCGAGGACCGGCCCGGCGCCCATGTCGCGCGGACGGCGGGCGGGCTGGTCTGGGGGCACACCGACGCGGGTCACGGCTGCCCGACGTCGATGACGTACGCCGCCGTCCCGGCGCTGCGCCGCGAGCCGGAGCTCGCGAAGGTCTACGAGCCGCTGCTGAGCGGTCGCGAGTACGACCCGGGGCTGCGGGTGCCCGCCGGGAAGCGTGGGCTGCTGGCCGGGATGGGGATGACCGAGAAGCAGGGCGGGTCCGACGTCCGGACGAACACCACGGCCGCGACGCCCACGGCGGAGCCCGGTGTGTACACCCTGCGCGGGCACAAGTGGTTCACGTCGGCGCCGATGTGCGACCTGTTCCTGGTGCTGGCGCAGGCTCCCGCCGGGCTGTCCTGCTTCCTCGTGCCGCGCGTACTGCCCGACGGCACCCGCAACACCTTCCGTATCCAGCGGCTGAAGGACAAGCTGGGCAACCGTTCCAACGCGTCCTCCGAACCGGAGTTCGACGGGACGGTGGCCTGGTTGGTCGGGCCCGAGGGACAGGGCGTGAAGACGATCATCGAGATGGTCAACTGCACGCGTCTGGACTGCGTGATGATGTCGGCGACGCTGATGCGCAGGACGCTCGTCGAGGCGGGTCATCACGTACGGCACCGCAGCGCGTTCGGGGCGCGGCTGCTGGACCAGCCGCTGATGCGGAACGTGCTGGCCGACCTGGCGCTGGAGTCGGAGGCCGCGACGACGCTCACGCTGCGGCTGGCCGGGGCGGCGGACCGCGCGGTGCGCGGGGACGCCGGTGAGCAGGCGTTCCGGCGGATCGCGACGGCCGTCGGCAAGTACTGGGTGACCAAGCGGGGGCCGGCCTTCACCGCGGAGGCCCTGGAGTGTCTGGGCGGAAACGGTTACGTCGAGGACTCCGGCATGCCCCGGCACTACCGGGAGGCGCCCCTGCTGTCGATCTGGGAGGGCTCCGGGAACGTCAACGCACTCGACGTGCTGCGGGCGCTGTCCCGCGAGCCCGGCACGGCGGACGCGCTCTTCGGTGAGCTGGCCCTGGCGCAGGGGGCGGACGCCCGGCTCGACGCGGCGGTCGCGCGGCTGCGGTCGCGACTCGGCACGACGACACCGTCCGGTGCCCGGCGGCTGGTGGAGCAGATGGCCCTCACCCTCCAGGCATCCCTCCTGGTCCGGCACGCCCCGCCCGCCGTCGCCGACGCCTTCTGCGCGACCCGCCTCGGCGGCGACTGGGGGTACGCCTTCGGCACCCTCCCGGAGGGGGCCGACATCACGGGCATCCTGGGGCGGAGCCTGCCTGGCGGGGGCTGAGTACCCCTGTCCCGGGGGAGGTGCGCACCGCCGACCCAGCGTGGGCCGCCGGGTTCCGCTGCCCCAGCGGGCGCTGTCCCACCCTGGGGGCACGGCCCCCTCCCGGGCCGCGGTCCCTGCCGGAGGTCACGGCCCTGCCGGAGGCCACAGTCCCTGCCGGAGGTCACGGCCCTGCCGGAGGCCACAGTCCCTGCCGGAGGCCACGGCCCCTTCCGGAGGCCCCCCAGACCACCGTCCCCGCCAGAGACCACCGTCCCCACCGGGGCGCCGACCCGCGTGCACACCCGGTGGCGTCCCGAAGGCCCCGGGGGTCAGCTCGTCGGGCGGCCCCACAGAGTCGCGAAGCGGGCCCAGTCGGTGTCCCACTGGGCGATGCGGCGGCGTTCCAGGCGGCCGCTGAGGACTCGGCCGCCCGCGAAGGGAAGGGCGGCGGCGCCGATGCCGGCGAGGCCGCCGACCAGGGAGGACCGCATCTTGGCCTGGGCGGGGGAGGCCGGCTCGGTGACCATGCGGCCCTGCCGGTCCGTCCAGACGGTGACCGGAGTGCCGGCCTCGCTGCCGGGAGCGACCCGGACCTGGCCGGTGTGGGCGGAGCCGTCCGGGCCGGTCCAGCCGACCTTCGCCCAGACCCGGTCGGCGACGGAGGAGCCGGGGCGCTCGCTGGTGTCCCCCGGCGCCGCCTCGGTCAGCCTGCCCACGAGGGGGCGCCACTCGACGCGTTCTCTGGCCAGTTCGTCCTCGACGGATCCGGCGGCCACCCACCCCACCAGAACCCCGGCAAGAACGGTCAGCGCCCAGGCACCGAGCAACACCCAGGCCTCCATCGTGTCGGCGGGACGCTTGAGCGGGTTGCGCCGCCAGCGCCACAGCCACACCTTCGGACCACGGAACGCCATCGAAGGCTTCCTCCTCATGAGCGCACGAACATCCTCGACCGCCCTCCCATACGCGGCGGGCGGGCCTGATGCTCAGGGCGAGTCCCTCGTCCCGACGGTCCCACGGCTCCCGGCGCCCGCGCAGGCGTCCCGGGGAAAGTGGCCGATGTCATGCGGTCACCGACCGACGCAACCGCAATGACCTGCGGTGACACCGTTTCCGGAGGTGACTGTCAGTGGCGGGGTGCAGACTGGCCGGTGTCCAGGAGGAACAGGTCTGGAGAGGCCGAAGAGGCCAAGGACACAGCGGAGGTGATCGGCATGACCGAGGTTCTGCTCGCGGTGGGCACGCGCAAGGGCCTGTTCATCGGGCGCCGGCGAGGCGGCGCCTGGGATTTCGACGAATCCCCCTACTTCAACGCACAGGCGGTCTACTCGGTCGCCATCGACACCCGGGGCGACCGCCCGCGGCTGCTGGCGGGCGGTGACAGCGCGCACTGGGGCCCGTCGGTGTTCCACTCCGACGACCTGGGCCGGACCTGGACCGAACCGGCCAAGCCTGCCGTGAAGTTTCCCAAGGACACGGAGGCCTCCCTGGAGCGGGTGTGGCAGCTGCACCCGGCGGCGGCCGAGCCGGACGTGGTGTACGCCGGCACGGAACCGGCCGCGTTGTACCGCTCGGAGGACCGCGGCGAGACCTTCGAGCTGGTCCGCCCGCTGTGGGAGCACCCCACCCGCTCGAAGTGGGTCCCGGGCGGCGGCGGAGAGGGCCTGCACACCATCGTCACGGACCCGCGCGACGCGCGGAAGGTGACGGTGGCGGTCTCGACGGCGGGCGTGTTCCGCACCACCGACGGCGGCGCGAGCTGGGAGCCCTCCAACTCCGGTGTCTCCGCGGTGTTCCTGCCGGATCCGAACCCGGAGTTCGGCCAGTGCGTGCACAAGATCGCCCAGGACGCGGGCAGCCCGGACCGCCTGTACCTGCAGAACCACTGGGGTGTGTACCGCAGTGACGACGCGGGCGGGCACTGGACGGACATCGGCGAGGGCCTGCCGTCCACTTTCGGCTTCGCCGCCGCCGCGCACCCCACGCGCGGGGACACGGCGTACGTCTTCCCGATCAACGCCGACGCCGACCGGGTGCCCGCCGAGCGCCGCTGCCGGGTGTTCCGTACGGCGGACGCGGGCCGCAGCTGGGAGCCGCTGTCGGCGGGCCTGCCGCAGGAGGACCACTACGGCACGGTGCTCCGCGACGCGCTGCGCACGGACGACGCGGACCCGGCGGGCGTGTACTTCGGCAACCGCAACGGCGAGGTGTTCGCGTCGGCCGACGACGGCGACAGCTGGCGGCAGTTGGCCTCCCATCTGCCCGATGTGCTGTGCGTGCGCGCCGCGGTGGTCGCATGAGCCGGGCAGGGGCACGCGAGGGCGTCGGCCACGGGTCGATCACCCACCTGTGTACGGCAGCAGGGTGACGCCGTGGCGCCACGCCCTCGCATGAAATCGTCGAAGCGGGCGGGGCGAAGGCGGCCTGGCACCGGCAGCCGGGCGGATCGCCGAGATGGGCGGCTTCCTGCGCACGGAGATCGCCGCGGGACGCACCTGTCTCCCGGCCGGGCAGAACGTCCTGAGGACCTTTCAGCAGCCCTTCGACGAGGTCCCCCGACGACGCTCCGATGGAGATCACCATGCCGCCCTCGGCCATGGACCCGAGGAGCGCGCCGAGCAGCGGGCCGCGATCGTTCGGCCGTCTGCTGAAGAACTTCGGCTCCTGGCACGAGCGGCACAGCCACCCGGACGACGAGTACCGCCACCTGAGCAGCCTGTTCAACGTCAACGCCAAGGCGTTCGGCCGGCTCAGCCTCTACACCCAGATCGACGCTACCGGCGCCCCCAACCCGGTGGGCGCCAATCCGATCGCGCGCGTCGGGCTGAAGTCGGCCTACTTCCGCAAGAACTTCACGGGCCATCAGGTCACGTCCGTCTATCAGTTCCTGTCTGATCCCGAATTGGACTACATGTGGCTGCGCGTCCTCGACACACCCCGCGACCTGTCCGCTCGCACCCACGGCATCGAGGCGAGTCTGGTGCTGGAGGTGGCCGACTCAGCCGGGTACAGGGCTGGCACCTCGCTGTTGGAGGGCCGCACGGGACGGCGCCTCCTGCACCCGGACCACAGGTGCTCCGGATCTCAGAGTCGATGTAAGGGACCTGAGCTCCCTGTATGTGGGGGACGACTCGGCCACACGTCCGTACTGGGGGCGCGCTACCAGGCGGGAGCTCCGTGACGGCACTCCAGTTATTGGACTGATCGATTCAAAAATTGCTATGGTCAACTCATGGCCCGACCAAGGATGTTCGACGAGGAGCGGGCCCTGGACGCGGCGATGCACACATTCTGGGAGAAGGGCTACGAGGCCACTTCCACCCAGGACCTGTGCGAAGCCACCGGGCTGGGGCGCAGCAGCATCTACAACACGTTCAAGAGCAAGCATGACCTGTTCGAGCGTGCACTGGCCCACTACATCGACACCATGACCACCACCCAGCTGGCCGTTCTGGAGGACACGCGACACAGTGCCCTCGACCGCATCCGCAGCCTGTTCACCATGGTCGTCGACGGCGAGACCGAGCACCGGGCCGGCGGCCGCAGCCTCGGCTGTCTGACCGTGAACACCACGGTCGAACTGGCCGCTCGCGACAGCCGGGCGGCGGGAATGCTGGAGCGCGACACAGCCCGCAGACTCGCGGTGCTGCGTGCGGTGATCGAGGAGGGCCGCCGGGACGGCAGCATCACCTCCCGGCGGGACGCCGGAGCGCTGGCCCGCTTCGTCAACGCGGCGATCGGCGGCATGCGCATCTCGAGCCAGGGCGGGGCCGACCGGGCCGCGCTGGAGTCGATCGCCGAAGTCACCCTGGACGCAATGACCCACTGACCCACGCTCGCCCCTGGGCGATGTTCACGCATACCCGCGTTTTGAACCGATCAATACATAACCCTTCAGCACCGCGCCATCCGGCCCCCGTGCCGGTCGGCGTCGACCCCTGAGGAGACCGGACCGTGCCCCGTGCCGTATACGTCCTGGCACTCGGCATCTTTGCCATGGTGACCAGCGAGTTCGTGGTTGCCGGACTGATGCCCCAGATGGCCGACGGCCTGAACGCCACCATCCCTCAGATCGGATACCTCATCACCGCGTTCGCGGTGGCCATGGCGGTCGGCGGGCCGTTCCTGACCGTGGCGCTCATGAAGCTCCCGCCCCGGACGGCACTGATGGTGCTGTTCGTCATCTTCCTGGCGGGCAACGTACTGGCCGCCACGGCCACCGGCTACGCCACGATGATGTCCGCGCGGATCGTCACCGGCATCGCCTCCCAGGCCTTCTTCGGTGTGGGTATCTCGATGTGCGCCCAGATCACCCGCCCCGAGGTCCGCGGCCGGGCGATCGCGCTCGCGATGAACGGCCTGATGCTCGGCACCCTGCTCGGGCTGCCCATCTCCACCCTGGTCGGCGAACGCTTCGGCTGGCGTGCGGCGTTCTGGACCATCACCGGAATCACCCTGATCGCCGCCGCGGCCACCTGGTTCGGCGTCCCCCGCATCGTGCGCACCGAGGGCGGCGGCGGCTTACGCCAGGAGATCGGCGTCTTCAGGAAGCCCAAGCTGTGGCTGGTGCTGTCCACCAGCACGCTCATCATCGGTGCCACCTTCTCCGCCTTCAGCTACTTCAACCCCATCCTCACCGACCTCGCCGGCTTCTCCACCGGCACCGTCCCCGTCCTGCTCATCGCCTACGGCGCCGCCACCGTCGTCGGCAACAACATCGTCGGCCGCTTCGCCGACCGCCACACCATCCCGGTCCTCGCCGTCGGACTCGTCCTCAACACCGTGTTCCTGACCGGCTTCGCCCTCCTCGCCGACCTGCCCGTACCGGCCGTCATCTGCATGATGGGCATCGGCCTGGTCGGCGTCACCATGAACCCGGCCATGGTCACCCGAGTCCAGCGCACCGGCAACGCCGGCCCGCTCGTCAACACCGTCCACTCCTCCTTCATCACCCTCGGCATCATCCTCGGCTCCTGCATCGGCGCCGTCGCGATCAACGTCTGGGGCCTGCGCGCGCCGCTCTGGCTCGGCGCGGCCATGGCCCTGGCCGGCCTGGCAACCGTCCTGCCCGACCTCAGTCGCCGCTCCGCTCCCTCGGCGGCCGCGGAGGCGGCGGAGGCCGCCGAACCCGGCGACGGCACCGCCGCCAAGCAGACCGAGCAGGTCTGAGCGCGCGCGGAAATGGGGGGTGCCACGAAGGCGCGTACGAGGTTCGACACCGCCTGCACGGGTGTCTGGAGTTCGTCGTCCAGCGTGACCGTGCAGGAGAACAAGTCACTGCCACCCTGACGGCCGGTGACCGCCGGCCGAGGATGCCCCGCTGCGTCGCTTCCGGTCCGCCGCGCCTCCGTGTCGGCCCTCGACTGCCAGCGCTGCGGAGCGTCGGCGGGGGAACGACGTCACCGGCATCCTTCCTGCCCACATCCCGGGCGGGGAGGGCGGGCGGGACGGGCATCGGCCGTACCACGGCCGGGTCCCCGCGGTCACCGCGCAGCCTCCGGTACACGGCTGGGATCTGGATCGCGTCCGACGTGAGATAAGTTCGACGGCCTGGTGCGAGGATATCTACAGGACTGTTCACCAACATGCGCCCACATGCTCTCCGTCGCTTCCGTACCGGGCACACGCCTGACCTTCGCGGAACTCGCCGCTTCCCCCCTTGCGGAGACCGGCCTGCACCGGAACGAGAGACTCCGCAGGAGAGGAGCGGCGTGAGATGCCGCGCCCTCGTGCGTTCCTGGGAATCCGATCGCTACAGAGATCCATAGGCCCTGTCGATGAGGGCAAACCCCGCAGTCGGCGGTAGGCAACTCGAAACGGAACTCACGCGCTTCGGCAGTCGTGGTTACGGCAGGCGCCAGTCGACCGGCTGCGCAGACTGCTTGACAAGAAGGTCGTTGGCCCTGCTGAACGGCCGCGAACCGAAGAAACCGCGGTCCGCCGACATCGGGGACGGATGGGCGGACTCGATCGCAGGAAGATCCCCGAGCAACGGCCGCAGATTACGCGCGTCACGCCCCCACAGGATCGACACCAGCGGTTTACCACGCGCCACCAGCGCCCGGATCGCCTGCTCCGTGACCTCCTCCCAGCCCGCGCCGCGATGCGCCGCCGGCTTGCGAGGCGCCGTCGTCAACGCCCGGTTGAGCAACAGCACCCCCTGCTCACTCCATGGCGTCAGATCACCGTTCGACGGCCTGGGCAGCCCCAAATCCGTATGGAGCTCCCGGAAGATGTTCTCCAGACTCCCCGGCAACGAACGCACCTCCGGCGAGACCGCGAAACTCAACCCGATCGCCATACCCGGCGTCGGATAAGGATCCTGGCCGACGATCAGGACGCGGACGTCATCGAAAGGCTGCTGGAAGGCGCGCAGGACATTCGCCCCCGCCGGCAGGTAGGTCCGGCCGGCCGCTATCTCGGCCCGCAGGAAGTCACCCATAGCGGCAATGCGTTCGCCCACAGGCTCAAGAGCCTTCGCCCAGCCCGCTTCAACAAGTTCATGCAAAGGTCGTCGTGCCACGGCGCGTCACTCTACTGGCACACACAGGCGCCCCGCACACGCGGGGAAGCCTCCGCACCGGGGCCACCCCCCAAGCGCTAATCTTGCTCCTCGTCGAGATCCGCGAGCCGGTCGAGCAGATCGCGCAGCCGCTCACCAGTTAAGGAGGGGATCTTGTCGCGCCCAGTGATCAAGCCACTCCGCCATGGTCATCATGCCTGGTCAACTCCTCATCCCCGATACCCGGATCTCAAAACTCCCGCACACGCGGTGGGACTGTCCCTCTCGGTCGCGCCGGACGTCCGCCCGCTGCCCGGCAGCCTGATCAACATCTACCGGGAGCTGAACACCGGCCTGGGCCTGCCCCAGCCGTCCAACGGCGATCTGACGCCCTGGACGCAGCAGGGCGTGCTGCTGCTGCTCAACAGGGCTCTCCAGCCCCTGGTGTCCATCCTGTGGGGCCGCGACGCCCGCAATCTCCGTCCGCTGCCGGGGGACCTGTCCTCGGCGGGGTCCGCGCTTCCCTCCCCCATGCCGGCCGACCGCGGCTTCTTCGGCTCGCGGCCGTTCAGCAGGGCCAACGACCTTCTGGTCCGGCAGGGCGGCCAGCCGGTGGACTGGCGTCTGCCGTGAGCGTCCCCGCGGGTCAGGAGCGCGCCCATGGCATCCTCGCCGTGGACTCCGGCGGCTCCGGCCTGCGGGTCGCGGTGGGCACCGCCGGGCGTGGCGCGCTCGCCGAGCGGAACTCGCGGGTGCCGGTGCGGACCGGGGAGCGGGGCATCGACCCCGACCATCTGATGTCCCAACTGGTGCCGATGGTGCGGGCGTTGCTCGCGGAGACGGGAGTGCCCCGGCCGGCCACGGCCGTGGTGGGCGCGGCCGGGCTGGCCACGCTGGGGGCCGCCCTGCGCGAGGAGCTCCCGGGTGCCCTGGCGCGGGAGTTCGGCGTACGGACCACCGCGCTCGCCGCCGACGCCGTCACCGCGTACACCGGCGCCCTCGGTCCGCGCCCCGGCGCGGTGGTCTCCGCCGGCACCGGTCTGATCGCGGTCGGCACCGATCTCACGGCGTGGCGCCGGGCGGACGGCTGGGGCCATCTGCTGGGCGACTGCGGCAGCGGCGCCTGGATCGGGCGGGCGGGCCTTGAGGCCGCGCTGCGCGCCCACGACGGGCGGCGCGGGGGGTCGGTCCGGCTGCTGGCCCGCGCCGAGGAGGAGTTCGGGCCGATGGCAGGGCTGCCGGGCCTGCTCTACCCGCGCCCGGACCGGGCGGCCGTGCTCGCCTCCTTCGCGCCCCGGGTGGCCGACTGCGCGGAGCGGGAGCAGGACGCGGTGGCCTCGGACATCCTGCGTGCGGCTGCCGGGCACCTGGTCGACGCGGCCGTCGCCGTCTGTCCGACCGGCGGCGAGCCGCCGTTCGCCCTCACCGGAGGCCTGTCGAACCTGGGGGACCCGCTCCTCATCCCCCTGTCGGAGGAGTTGGCGCGGCGGTTGCCGCATGTGCGATGGGTGTCGGCCCAGGGCGATCCGCTGCACGGCGCGGTACGGCTCGCCGTCGACCTGGCGACGGACATGCTCACCTTGCCGTGGGACGAGGGGATGCTGTCCGTCGTGGGCTCCCCGCCGGTGTGGGGAGCGTAGGGAACGTACGGAACGAGTCGTACACCGTTACCCAAAAGAGGGATTACTCGCTTCAGCGGCAAGAATCCCGAAAAACACGCTGATCACTTCTGATCCGTACGTAACTCATCAGACAAAACCGGACGGAATCCGCTCACCTGCACCCTCCCCGAACAGGGGAGCCCAGGAAACAAGTAACATGCGGCGCCATGAGCTCCCCCACTGGGCCCGCGTCCGGCCTGCCAGTACGAATGCCGCGCCCCCGCCAGCCCGGGCGGCACCGTCGACCCGAGCCGTTGGCGGCTCCCGAGGGTGCGCCCTCGCTCGTCCTCGCGGTACCGGGTGTGCCGAGTGCCGCGACCCGCGGCCTCGCCGAGGAGATCGTGAGCATCGCCCGCTCCGAGCTCCCCGGCCTGGACGCGCGCATCGGGTACCTGGACGGGGACGACGCCGAGTTCCCCACGCTGCAGGCCGTGCTCGTGCACGCCGCCGACGAGCGCAGCGCCCGCTACGAGCACGCCCGCGCCGCCGGTATGGACGTCAAGCGGCCCGACGGTCCGGTGGCCGTGGTCGTGCCCCTGCTGGCCGGTCCGGACAGCGCGCTGCTGCGCCAGGTCCGCCAGGCCGTCATGGAGAGCCGGATCGCCGCGGACCTCACCGATGTGCTCGGCCCGCACCCGCTGCTCGCCGAGGCGCTGCACGTACGGCTCTCCGAGGCGGGGCTGGCCCGCGCGGACCGTGCCAGGCTCTTCACCGTGGCGACGGCCGCGGACGGCATCATCCTGGCCTCCGTGGGCGGCGACGAGGCCGTGCAGGCCGCCGGGATCACCGGCATGCTGCTCGCCGCGCGGCTCGCCGTGCCGGTGATGGCCGCGGCCCTCGACCAGGACGGCTCCATCGCCTCCGTGGCCGAGCAGTTGCGCTCCTCCGGCTCCCAGCAGCTGGCGCTGGCGCCGTACCTGATCGGCCCGGAGATCGACGCCGCGCTGATCGACGAGGCGGCCAAGGAAGCCGGCTGCTCCGCCGCCGAGGCGCTCGGCCCCTACCCGGCGATCGGCAAGCTCGCGCTGGCCAAGTACACGACCGCGCTGGGCATCGCCCCGCAGCAGTCACAAGGCGCTCCGGTCCGCTGACCGAACTCCCCCCACGGAGGACGCCGCACCACGCAAAGGGCCCGCTTCCCCAGGAACGGGCCCTTCGGTATGCCGTGCGGCCCCGGACGGAGTGCGTGCGACGCGTGGCGCGGGAGGCCCGGCGCGGGAGTGGCGCTGTCAGCGAACGGGGCGGGCCAGAGCCACGCAGGAGGCCGCCGGGACGGGCATGGAGCCGGTGGGCCGGGGCAGGCCGGTCGTCGGGTCGACGGTGAACCAGGTGACGTCCCCGGAACGTTCGTTCGCGACGTAGAGGACACGGCCGGAGTCGGCGACGGCGAGGTCCCGGGGCCAGTGACCCGCGCACGGAACCGTGCCGACCAGCCGCAGCACCTCCCCCTCCGCCTCCACCGCGAAGACGGACAGGACGTCCTCGCCGCGCGTCGCCGTCCACACGAAACGGCCGTCGGGTGCGACGACGATGCCCGACGGGTAGGCGTCCCCGGCCGGCGCGCCGGACAGCACGGCGACCTCGGCCAGGGGCTTCAGGGAACCCTCGCGGGCGTCCCAGCGGCAGACGGTGACCGTCGGGGTGAGCTCGTTGACGACGTACGCGTACGAGCCTCCGGGGTGGAAGGCCAGGTGGCGCGGGCCGGAGCCGGGCCGCAGCGCGTGTTCGCGGTGCAGTACGGGGCTGCCGTCCGCCAGGGCGCACACCCGCAAGGAGTCCGTCCCGAGGTCCACACTGACCGCCCAGCGCCCGCTCGGGTCGGACTGCACCTGGTGGGCGTGCGGGCCCTGCTGGCGCCGGGCGTGCGGGCCGGAGCCGGTGTGCCGCAGAACGCCGGAGGCGGCCTTGGCGAGGCTGCCGTCGGTGTGAACGGGGACGGCGGTGACGCTGCCGGAGCCGTAGTTGGCGGTGAGCACATGCCCGTCGAACAGGCCGAGGTGGGTGGGGCCGCTCCCGTCGACCGGCACGGGCGCCCCGACGGGTTCCGGTACGTCCCCGGTGACGCGGTACGCGGCGACCGCGCCGTCGGCCGTCTCGCTGACGGCGTAGAGCGTGTCCCCGCGCGCGGACAGGGTCAGGTAGGAGGGGTCGGGGACACCGTTCACGCTGCTGAGGGCGGTGAGCGCGCCGCTTTCGGGGTCCACGGCGGCCGTCACGATCCCGGGCCCGCCCGCCGCCGTGAACGAACCGATGAACGCCCGTCGAGTCCGTCCGCCGAGGTCTGCCACGCTGTTCCCCTTCCCGGGTCGCCGCTGTCGGGGGCGACGGTAGCAGCAGATCGGCGGCGGTCTAGACCAGGGTGGAGGTGCGGGCGCGTTCCCCACGCCGGTTTCCTGGGCCGCGTGTTCGCCGAGCACACGGAGACCGACCGACCGACCGGCCTGTCTGCCGGTCGGGGCGGGCGGGCGGCCCGGTCCCTACCGGGCTTCTGCCGGAACCGGCGTGGCACCGGGGGTGTTGGTGAGTGGACGGTGCGCCAGGGACGTCGGTGCCGGGGCGAGGAGGCCCGTGACGCACCGTCCCTCGATGTCGGCACGCGGTGCGAACACCACGTCCAGGCAGTCGTCGTCGGTCGGCGACCAGGTGGCGGCCGACCAGTGGCCGAGGCGGTCGCCCAGTTGGTGGAACTCCTCCGGGTCGGGGGCCGTATCCGAGGCCGGGGGCCTGGGTCCGCCGGTGCGGACGGTGAGGGTGCCGGCCGGCTCGTCCAGCGCGTCGAGATCCTCCCGCAGGCGGGCGTTGGGCACGCCCGTGACGCGGACCGGAAGGTTGTGTGCGAGGCGTTCCGCGAGGTCGTCCAGGCTCGTCACCTCCGTACCCCAGGCGAGTGTCGGCACGGAGTCCATGGCGACGACCTCGGCCGGGGACGTGGACAGCAGCACGTCGTAGCGGTACCGGCTCAGCTCGTTGTGGGCCGCGCCCCGCTTCGTGCGCACATCGACGGCGACCACCGCGTCGGACCGCTCGGCGAAAGCCGTGAAGTACGCCGGATCCAGAAGCAGTTCGTTCTCCGTCTCCATGGCCTGGCCGACGAGCCCGCGCAGCGTCGCCGGGTCCGTTCCGGCGGGTGCTCGCCGCCGCTGCACCGCGCCGGTGAGGCATTCCTGGAGCCGCAGGTTGCGAACGTCGCCGAGGAAGACCCGTCCGCCGGGCGCCAGCAGGCGTAGCACGCCCGTCAGCACCCCGGTCAGGTAGTCGCCACTCGGGAAGTACTGGACCACCGAGTTGATCACCACGATGTCGAAGTGGCCCTCCGGCAGCCCGTCGGTGACATGGGCGGGCTGGGCTCGCAGTTCCACCCGCTGCCGGAGTGCGGGGTGCGCTTCGAGTTGCCTGTCGAGGGTCTCGACGGCGACCGGCGAGAGGTCGGTGCCCACGTACTGCTCGCACTGCGGGGCGACGGACGCCATGAACACCCCGCTGCCGACGCCGATCTCGAGGACCCTGCGCGGGCGGGTCTGCAGGATGCGGTCGACGGTGGCGTCCCGCCACTCCCGCATCTCAGCGACCGGGATGGCCGTGCCGTCATAGCTGCTGTCCCAGCCGGTGAAGTCCTCCCCCATCGCGTCCCAGGAGCCGGCGTACGAGGTGTCGTACACCGTGCGCCAGGTGTCGAGCCACTCCTCCTCCGCCGTCGGCGCGGTGACGGTCGTTCCGATCGACGGGGAGCCGCCCGCCGCGCGCAGCAGCCTTTCGTCCGCGCGCCGTTGTTCGGTGTCACGGTCCTCGGTCTCCGCGTCCGGGATCGCGTCCGGCAGGACGTCCTCGACGAAGCGCAGCCTGCGGTTGAACCAGGCCCGGACGGTCCAGAGCATGAGCAGCAGGCCGCTGGCGACGATGACCAGGGCGAGACCGCGGCCGGGGCCCGTGCCCAGCACGGTTCCGAAGGAGCCGGCCAGCGCACCGTCCGGCATGAGCATCGGACGGAAGACATGGTCGGCCAGCGGCCCGACGACCAGGTAGCCCAGCGGCAGGGTGGCCGTGACGACGGTGATGTAGATGGCCAACACCCGGCCCTGGAGCTCCAGGCCGACCTTCCGCTGGAGCAGCGCGATCCAGTGACCGTCGATGAGGGACTCGGTGAACGCCATGCAGAACATGCCCACGACCAGCATCCAGGGGCGGCCGGCCAGCCCGATCACGAGCAGGCCGAGGTTGTTGACCCCCATGAAAATGATCATTCCGTCGGTACGGCGTCGGGTACCGCCCCACACGCTCATGGCGAGGGCGCCGAGCAGGGAACCGAGGCCGCCGCCGCTGAGTACCACGCCGAGCGTGGCGGTGTCGTACTCGATCAGTACCAGCGGGGTGATCAGCGCGAACCCGGCGGCGTACAGGGCGTGGTCGACGACGAAGTACCAGAGGACGGACTTCAGTCCGGGCCGCCGGGTGATGTAGCGCCAGCCGTTCAGCATCTCCGCGCTGACGGGCTCCTCCCGACGGCGGAACAGCCGGTCGGGGAAGCGGACCAGGAGCAGTGTGGCCACGGCCACGCCGAAGGTGGCCGCGTCGATCATGAGGATGACGGGCAGGGGGACGACGCTCAGCAGACCCGCACCGAGCATCGGCGCGAACAACGCGCCCGCTCCCGCGCCGAGTTGGGTGATGCCGCCCGCGTGTCCGAGGAACGGTTTCGGTACGAGCTGGGCCACGGCCGCCAGGTACGCGGGCCGTTGGAAGGCGCCGGCGACGGAGGTCAGTCCGCAGAGGAGGTACACGGAGGGCATGCTCACCCGGTCACCGGTGATCAGCGCGATCATCGCCAGCACGGCGAGTCCGGCGGCGAGGTCGCTGGACAGCATCACCTTCCGGCGGTCGTAGCGGTCGGCCACCACACCGGCGAGGGGTCCGACCAGCAGACCGGGCAGCAGCGACACCGCGGCGACGAACGCGAAGGAGGTCACCTGGCCGGTCCGCTGGTACACCCACAGGCTCATGACGAGTTGGCTCAGCGCGCTGCCGACGGTCGAGACGAACTGACCCGCCGCGACGGCGGAGAACCGGCCCAGGCTCGGTTCGGGTCCGGACGGCTGCGGCAGGGCGGTCACGGGCGGCAGCGTCCGGGAAGCCCGCGCCGTCCCCGCCGTCTCCACAGTCCCCGCCGTCGCGGGAGCCCTCGTGGGTGAGCCGGGGTCCGGCGGGGAATCCGATGGTGCGGATGTGCGCCCGGCCCAGGCGGCCACCTCCGCCGCCAGTTCCGCCGCCTGGTGCTTGAGGAATCCGTGCCCCGCCTTCGGGATCACCGCCAGTTCGACGTCGTCCGCGTAGTGGTGCCACTCCCGGAAGCGTTCGGTGTAGAGCTCGGTGACCCGGTCCTTGGAGCCGACGACGCTCAGCAGCGGGGCCTTCAGCACCTGGCCCCGTCCCCGGCTGAGCGTCCGGGCGTAGTAGTGCTCGGAGCCGCGCTCGTCGTGACGTACCGAGCGCATCGCGAAGGCGTACTCGTCCGGGTCGTCGAATTCCGACATCCCGCCGCCCAGCGCGCGGATCTCCTCCAGGATGGCGCGGTCCGACACCAGCCGGTCGACCGGGAAGTGCCGGTAGACCCAGTCGAAGAACCGTCCGGGCAGCCGGGCCATCGGGAACATCGCGCCGATCGCCACACCGGCGAGCGGAAGGCCCTCGGCCTCGGCCCGCAGCCCCAGTTCGAGGGTCATGGCCGAGCCGTGGCAGTGTCCGTACAGGTAGAGCGGGCCCGGCAGTTCGCGCATCTCGTCCAGGCAGCGGTCTATCAGTTCGTCGAACGGCAGGGCCTCCTCGTCCGGACGGCTCCAGTCGCGGCCGGGGCTCTGGAGCGCGTACAGCGACCAGTGGTCCGGCAGCGCCCTGGCGACCGGCTCGAAGGCGAGCGCGTGGCCGCCCGAGTAGGGGATGCACACCAGGGTGGCCGCCGCGGGACGTCCGCGGTCCGGGGTGAACCGCTGGAGCAGTGACCCCTCGCCGCCGGCTCGCGGTGTCCCGGCCCGCGCCGGGTCCTCGGGGTTCGCGGCGCCGGTGCGCTCTTCGATGTGCTCGGCGAACCGCTCGACCGTGGCGTTGCGGTACAGGTCCAGCAGCGCGACCCGTACGCCGCACCGCTGCTCGACGAGGCGGACCAGGCGCAGGGCGGCGAAGGAGTCTCCGCCGAGGTCGAAGAACCCGTCGTTCAGCGCGATCCGCTGGTGGCCCAGCACCTCTGCCCAGAGGGCGGCGAGTTCCTTCTCGAGGCCGGTACGCGGCTCGGTCCTGGTGGCGCTGTCCGGCTGTTCGGGCGGCTGCGGCAGTGCCTTGCGGTCCACCTTGCCGTTCGCGCTCAGCGGCAGCGCGGGGAGGATCACCGTCCTGGCGGGTATCGCGTAGTGCGGAAGGATCTCCTGCACCCCGCGGCGCAGGGCTTCCGCGGTCGGCGGCTGCGCCGGGTCGACCGGGACGGCGTACCCCACCAGCCGGGAGATGCCCCGGGTGTCGGGGCGGACCGCGACCGCCGCCGCACGTACGCCGGGCTGGGCGGCCAGCGCCGCTTCCACCTCGTCGAGTTCGATGCGATGGCCGTTGATCTTGACCTGGTCGTCGAGGCGGCCGAGGAACATCATCACGCCGTCGGCGCGCAGCCGCGCGCCGTCACCGGTCCGGTACATCCGGTTGCCGGGGACCGGGTGGAACGGGTCGGGGCGGAAGCGCTCGTCGGTGAGGGCGGGCCGGTCGTGGTAGCCGGTGGCCACACCGGGGCCGCCGATCCACAGCTCGCCCGGGACACCGAAGGGCAACGGGCGGCCGTGTGCGTCGAGAACGTACAGCCGGTTGCCCGGGTACGGCCGGCCGATGGGCAGCGGCGCCCGGTCCGGGTCACCGCTGACGTCCCCCTCGAAGTAGGCGTTGTCGACGGTGGCCTCGGTGACGCCGTACGAGTTGACGACCCGTCCGCCGGGGCCGACCAGGGCGAGGGCGCGACGGTACTCGTGGACGTACCACTTCTCGGCGCCGCCGGCGAGCAGCCGCAGGTCGGGCAGCACGGCTCCGGGCAGGGTCCCGGCGTGGTCGAGGAGGCCGCGCAGCACGGTCGGTACCAGCTCGGCGACGTTGACCTTCTCGGCACGGAGCAGGCCGTACAGCGCTTCCGGGTCGAGCAGTGTCTCGTGCGGGCAGACGACGATCCGGCCCCCGGTGGCGAGAGCCCTCACGGTCTCGCCGACGAACACGTCGAACGAGGAGTTGGCGGCCTGGAGATGGGACAGGCCGGGCGTCAGGCCGTACGCCTGTCGCCACATGGCGACGGCGTGGTGAAGGTTGCCGTGCGAGACGACGACCCCCTTGGGCAGGCCGGTGGTGCCCGAGGTGTACAGGACGTACGCGGGGTCGGCGGCGGTGACCGGGTGCGCGGCCGGTGTTCCCGGTGTGCCGGTGTCCACATCGGTGGCCTCATGGGTGACGACGACCGGGACGCCGTCCGGTGCGGTGAACCCGGCAGGGTCGCCCGGTCCGTCGGTGAGCAGGGCACACGCACCGCTGTCGGTGAACATGTGCCGCAGCCGCTCGGCCGGATGGCGCGGATCGAGCGGGACGTACGCCGCGCCCGCCTTCCAGACCGCGAGGACCGCCGCGTACCCGGTCGGGCCCTGCGGCAGATGGATCGCGACCCGGTCGCCGTTGCCGACTCCGGCGGCGCGCAGCCGACGGGCCAGCCGGTCGGCCTCCTGGTCCAGCCGGGCGTAGCTCCAGTGCGGGCCGCCGCCCCGGGTGACCGCGGGTGCGTCCGGAGTGCGGCGGGCGTGCTCCTCGAACAGGGTGTGCACGCCGCCCTGTCCGGGCGCGGCCGAAGAGTCCTGCGACGCGTCCGCCGGGGCGGTCGCCACGTGGCCCGCGGCCAGCACCTCCCGGCGCCGTTCCGGTGACAGCAGTGTCAGCCGGCTGATCGGCGCAGCGGGTTCGTCGAGCGCGTCGGCCAGCAGCGTCAGCAGGTTCTCGAGCAGCCGCTGCGCACTGCTGCGGTCGAACAGTTCGGTGGCGTACTCCAGCGACAGCACCGGCCCCCCGGCCGGGAAGTCCAGCATGACGGTGAGGTCGAGTTTCGTGGTTCCCTGGAAGGTGTCCCCGAGGTGTTCCACGGTCATGGCGCCGTGCCGGGCCACCGGGGCGGGTGTGTTGACGACGATCAGCATCACCTGGGTGAGCGGCCCGCGGTCCGCGCGCGGGGTCACCGGCAGGGCGCGGACCAGCTCGGAGAGCGACTGGTCGGGGTGGCTGAGCGCGTCCACGACCGTCTCGGTCGCGCGACGCAGCGCCGTGCGGAAGTCGGGGTCACCGGAGAGGTCGGTGCGCAGCGGAAGGATGTTGATGTAGGGGCCCACGCCGCGCTCGGAGTCCGGGGCGTCGCGGTGCGCGACCGGTGCGAGCACGGTGATGTCGGTGCGGCCGGTCAGCCGGGCGACGAGGGTCTGGAGGGCGGCGAGGACGAAGGTGTGCGTCGTGGTCCCGGACGCGCGGGCCGCTTCGTCGACGCGGGTCAGCAGCGCGGGGTCCAGGCGGTGTTCGATCTTGCCGCCGGAGAAGGAGCGCACGGCCGGGCGGGGCCGGTCGGCCGGGATCTCCACATCCGGGTCGATCCCGTCGAGCCGGTTGGTCCAGTGGCTCAGCAGGGCGGCCCGCCGGGCAGGGTCCGTGGCGGACCGCCGTGCCCGGCGCAGATGCGGGGAGAAGCGGTCGGCGGGGGCGGGCCTGGCGCCGTCCAGGAGGTGCGCGAGGTCGTCGGCGAGGACGGCGGCGGACCAGCCGTCGAAGACCAGGTGGTGGACGGCGACGACGAGTTCCCAGTCGTCGTCGTCCAGCCGCAGCAGGCTGGCCGCAAGCAGCGGGCCGGTGGCGAGGTCCAGCACGGTACGGCCGCGGGCGGCGGCGAGTTCGCCGCGCCGGGTCTCGCGTCGGGCGGCGGGGAGTTCCCTCAGGTCGTGGACCTCGACATCGATGTCCGGCGTCCTTTGGCCGAAGACCATCAGCGGTCGCTCGTCCGTCTGGTCGAAGACGGCGCGCAGCGCTTCGTGGCGCTCGGCGAGTTGCCGCAGTGCGGCGATGACGGCGGCGGGGTCCACGGGGCCGGTGACGCGGTAGCGCAGCCCGAGGGTGTGCATGGGTGTACCGGGGTGCAGTTGTTCGGCGAGCCAGGCGTCCTGCTGGAACGGCGTGAGCGGCAGCCGGTCGTCGGCCGCGGGGCAGGGTACGGACTCCCCCTGGTCCAGGTCGGTTCCGGGCGCGGACCCCTGCCGTTCGGGGCTGGTGCCGGGGGTGGACTCCCGCGGATCCGGGGCGGTGCCACCGGTGGGCTCCCGCAGGTCCGGGGCGGTGTTCGGCTCGGCCTCCGGCAGGAGTGCGGACAGCGCCGCCACCGTGGGGTTCGTGTACAGGTCCGTGAGCGTGAACCGGACGCGGAACGTGCGTTCGATCCTGGCGGCGAGACGGATCGCGGTCAGTGAGTTGGCGCCGAGCTGGAACACGGAGTCGGCCGTGCCGGGCGGCTCCACTCCCAGTACCTCGGAGATCAGGTTCGCGAGGGTTCTTCCGGTGCCGCTCGGGGCCTCCGGCGCCCGGGGGCCGGATGCGCCGCCGGCCGGCGGAAGGGGCAGCGCGGCAAGCGCCTCGGCGTCCACCTTTCCACGCGAGTTGATGGGGAACGTCTCGACCGGCACGAGCCGGGACGGGACCGCATGGGCGGGCAGAGCGTCCGCGAGTCTCGAGGTCAGCTCGGCCAGGTCCGAATCGGTCAGCGCGGCCGGACCGGCCGGGGTTTCGCCGGCGGACAGCAGGTAGCCGACGAGCGTGGCCCGTGCGGCGTCGTAGTGGACGACGGCGTCCCGGACCCGGGAGTCCGCGAGGAGTACCCGCTCGACCTCGGTGGGCTCGACCCGGAAGCCGCGCACCTTGATCTGCCGGTCCATCCGGCCCAGGTAGGCGAGGTTGCCGTCGGGCAGCTGCCGCACCCGGTCGCCGGTGCGGTAGTAACGGATGCCGTCCGGGCCGGTGGTGAACCGCTCGGCGGTCAGCTCGGGCAGGTTCACGTACCCGGCGGCCACGGTCGGGCCGCCGATGTGTAGCTCCCCCTCCTCCCCGGGGGCGACAGGGCCGTCGCTTCCGACGATCCGGATCCGTACGCCCGGCAGCGGTTGGCCGATCGTCGCCGGTGCGTCCACGGGTCCTGCCACGGCGAGCGGTCCGGCCAGGTCGCCCCAGGTCGAGACGACGGTGGTCTCGGTCGGACCGTAGACGTTGACGAGCCGTACCGGGGAGCCGGTGTGCAGCCGCCGCCAGTCGGCGACGCGGTCCTGCCGGATCGCCTCGCCGCCGACACTGACGATGCGGGCCGAGCCGGGCAACCGCAGTCCGTCGTGGACCATGGCGTCGACGACCTCGTGCCAGTAGGCGGTCGGTATGTGCAGGACGGTGAGACCCAGTTCACCGCACCGGTCGAGGAACTCGCCGGGGGAGGAGAGCGCCCCCTCGCTCCGCATGACGACGGTGGCGCCCGCGTAGAGCGGCGGGAAGATCTCCTCGATGCTGCCGTCGAAGGAGATCGAGGAGAACAGGAGCACCCGGTCGGCGAGCGACAGACCGTACCCGGCGGCGATCTCACGGTAGAAGTGGTCCAGCGCGCGCCGGGGGATCGCCACGCCCTTGGGCTGTCCGGTGCTTCCCGAGGTGTGGCTGATGTAGGCGAGACCGTCCGGACCGGGGTCCGCCCCGGCGACCGGCCCGTCGTCGTCCCCCGGCTCCGGGGTAAATGTGCCGGGCGGTGGTAAGAGCGGCAGCACACGCAGCCCCGCCCGCTCGAACTCCGCCGCCCAGCCGGCGGGAGAGACGACCGCGCCGACCCCGGCGCGCTCGGCGATCGACCGCAGCCGCTCGGCCGGGTCGGCCGGGTCGAGCGGTACGAACGCGGCGCCGATCCGCAGCAGCCCCAGCATGGCCACCACGGTGGCCGGGGCACGCCGCGCGCACAGACCGACGTGGTCGCCCGGCCGGACACCCGCCCGCCGCAGTTCCTCGGCACAGCCGCGGACCAGTGCGTGCAGCCGCCCGTACGAGATCTCCTGCCTACCGTCGGTGAGTGCCAAGTCGTCGGGACGGCCGTGCGCGTGCCGGGCGACGGCCGCCAGCACTCCGAGGTCGGCCGGTGGGTCGTCGGAACCGGGCGAGGGCGCCGGGACAGGGGTCAGGGGGACGAGCATGGTGGTTTCCTCGGTTCGGGACGTGGTGGGCGGAGCGAGGCTCGCAAGCGCCACCGGAGACTCCCTGTCCCATGTGAACTCACCTGCGAGGAACGGTGAATGACAGACCAACAGGAAGATCGAGACCGCGCGCCGCGCGCAACTTCCGTTTTTTGTCGGACCCGTTGACGCTCCGCCGTCCCCCTTCTAGCGTCTGGTCGATCATCCGCACACCGTTCGCAATACCGAACGCCTTGAACGGCCTGTATCGAACACCCCTTTGTGGACCGGAGGAGCAGCACATGGCACCGCCCCTCAGCAGACGGACCCTTCTCCAGAGCGCGATCCTGGCCGCCGCCGTGCCGGGGGCCGGCGCGGCGACGGCACCGAAGGCCCTCGCGGCCACGCTGCCGCCGCCGGCCTCCTGGACGCTGCTGCCCTTCCCGCTCAGGGACGTCGCGCTCGGCTCCGGAATCTTCGCCGACAAGCGGAAGTTGATGCTCGACCACGCCCGCGGCTACGACGTGAACAGGCTGCTCCAGGTCTTCCGGGCCAACGCCGGGCTCGCCACGCTCGGCGCGGTCGCGCCCGGCGGCTGGGAGGGCCTCGACGGCGAGGCCAACGGCAATCTGCGCGGCCACTACACCGGCCACTTCCTCACCATGCTCTCCCAGGCGTACGCGTCCACCGGGGAGCAGGTGTTCGCGGACCGGATCGCCACGATGGTCGGCGCGCTCACCGAGGTCCGCGCCGCGCTGCGGCAGGATCCGGCCGTGCTGAGCGTCGCGGGGAGGTCCGGGACGGCCGTGGAGAACGTCCGGGGCTCGTACCAGTACGTCGACCTGCCCGCCGGAGTCCTCGGCGGCGCCTCGGCCGTCACCCTGGCCGCCTGGGTGAGGCCCACCCACGACGGCAACTGGGCCCGTGTCTTCGACTTCGGCAACGACACCAGCCGGTATCTGTACCTGACCGCCCGCAACGCGAGCGGGGTGCCCCGGTTCGCGATCACCACCGGCGGGGCGGGCGCCGAGCAGGGGCTCAACGGCACGGCCGCGCTGCCGCTGAACCAGTGGAGCCACCTCGCGGTGACGATCGCGGGCGGCACCGGCACCCTGTACGTCAACGGCACGGCCGTGGCCGGCAACACCGCCATGTCCCTCACCCCGGCCGCGCTCGGCACCCTCGCCAACAACTGGCTCGGCCGGTCCAACTACGCCTCCGATCCCGTCTTCGCGGGCGCCTTCGACGGGTTCGACGTGTGGTCACGGGCGCTGGGCGCCGCCGAGGTCGCGGCGCTGCAGAGCACCCGGACGACGGGTGACCTCGTCTCGTACTCCTTCAGCGAGACCTCGGCGTCCACGCTCGCCGACGCCTCGGGGCGCGGTCTGACCGCCACCCTGCGCCGCACCTGGGGCGGGCCCAGTCACCCCGGGTTCCTGGCGGCCTACCCGGAGACCCAGTTCATCCTGCTGGAGTCGATGACCGGCAGCGACTACACCAAGGTGTGGGCGCCCTACTACACCGCGCACAAGATCCTGCGGGGCCTGCTGGACGCCTATCTCGCCACCGACGACGACCGCGCCCTCGACCTGGCCTCGGGGATGGGCGACTGGATGTACTCCCGGCTGTCGAAGCTGCCCGCGGCGACGCTCCAGCGGATGTGGGGCCTGTTCTCCAGCGGCGAGTTCGGCGGCATCGTCGAGGCGGTCTGCGACCTCCACGCGATCGGCGGCAAGGCCGAACACCTCGCGCTGGCCCGTCTGTTCGACCTCAACTCGCTGATCGACGCCTGCGCCGCGAACACCGACGTCCTCGACGGGCTGCACGCCAACCAGCACATCCCGATCTTCACCGGATACCTGCGCCTGTACGACGCGACCGGCGAGGAGCGCTACCTGAACGCCGCCCGGAACTTCTGGGACATGGTCGTACCGCACCGCATGTACGGCATCGGCGGCACCAGCACGGCCGAGTTCTGGAGGGCCCGGGACGTGATCGCGGGCACGATCGGCACGGCCACCGCCGAGACGTGCTGCGCCTACAACATGCTGAAGCTGAGCCGGACGCTGTATTTCCACGAGCAGGACCCGGCCTACCTGGACTACTACGAACGGGCCCTGTTCAACCAGGTGTTGGGCTCCAGGCAGGACACCGCCGACGCGGAGAAGCCGCTCGTCACGTACTTCATCGGGCTCACCCCCGGCCATGTGCGCGACTACACGCCCAAGCAGGGCACCACCTGCTGCGAGGGCACCGGCATGGAGAGCGCCACCAAGTACCAGGACTCGGTGTACTTCAAGGCGGCCGACGGAGGTTCGCTGCACGTGAACCTCTTCAGCGCGTCCACGCTGACCTGGTCCGAGAAGGGGGTCACGGTCACCCAGACCACCGACTTCCCGCGCGAGCAGGGCACCACGCTCACGGTGCGGGGGCGTACCGGCGCCTTCGCGCTCAGGCTGCGGGTGCCGGCCTGGGCGACGGCCGGGTTCCGGGTGACGGTCAACGGGCGGGCGGTGGGCGGGACTCCGACGCCGGGGAGTTACTTCACGGTCTCCCGGACCTGGCGGGAAGGGGACGTCGTCCGGGTGGCCATGCCGTTCCGGCTGCGGGTCGAGAAGACGCTCGACGACCCGTCCCTGCAGACCCTGTTCCACGGCCCGGTCAACCTCGTCGGCCGCAACTCCGCGACCTCGTACCTGGAGTTCGGGCTCTACCGCAACGCGGCCCTCTCCGGCGATCTGCTGCCCTCCTTCACGCCGGTGAGCGGCAAGCCGTTGCACTTCACGCTCGACGGCACGGAGTTCGCGCCCTTCTTCGAGGGCACCGAGGATCCGACGCACGCGTATGTGCGGCGCGTGGAGCCCCGGGTGGTGTTCGGGAACAGTGACTCCGGCGTGGCCAACCCCGCGAAGGCGGACGGGACGACGTTGCTCGACGAGGTGTGGGCGGGCGCGCCGTTCGCCTCGAAGACGGCGCTCGTCGCGCGCGTGCGGACCGTGGTGGACGCGTGGGTGGCGGCGGGGCTGCTCGGACAGGCGGACGGGGTGACGGTGGTGAGCACGGCGCGCGGGGCGACGTACGTGCCCTGAAATTCCTACGACCGGCGGCGGGGCTTGCCGCCGCCGGTTCCCCGGCGGGCGCCGCCGGCCTTCCCGCCGCCGCCCTTACCGCCACTGCTCGCGGCGCTCTTGCGCGGCTTGCGCTCGCCCTTGCGTTCCGCCGCCGGAGGCTGCTGCTGGGCACGGCCCCGGGTGCTGTTGACCGTGCGGCCCCGGACGATGCCGATGAAGTCCTCGACCAGGTCGGTGGTCGCGCCCTCGGGCCAGGACAGGGCCACTCCGGACTGGGGGGCGTCGACGACCGTGCGGTAGGTGAGGTCACGGCGGTGGTGGAGGCGGGCCAGGGACTGCGGGACGACCAGGACGCCGATGTCCGCAGCGACCAGTTCGATGGCGTCGGCCGTGGTGGCCGGGCGCTCGAAGGCGGGCTCGCCGGGCGGCTGCTCCCAGCCGAGGACGTCGTCGAGGGGGTGGATGACCACCTCGTCGGCGAGGTCGTCCAGGGTGATCTCCTCGGCCGCGGTGATCACATGGTCCTTGGGGACCACGACGACGGTCGCCTCGGTGTAGAGGGGGATCGCGCTGAACGCCGTACGGTCGACCGGGAGGCGTACGAGGGCCGCGTCGGCGGCGCCGTCGCGCAGGACCTCGAGGGCCTCGGCGGGGGTCACCTGGAGGAGGGCGAGAGGGGTGCCGGGCAGGCGCTCCTCCCAGATCCGCACCCACTTGGCGGGGGTCACTCCGGGGACGTACGCGAGCCGGAACGAGGGGGTGTCCGCCGAGTCGGTCATCATGCCAGGCTACCGGCTGTGGTCGGACCATTCGTCCACGGCCGATAGTCTGGGCCGCATGAAGTCGCAGCAGACCACCCAGACGATGAAGCCCGCCACGGCGGCGAAGAAGCTGGGTGTGTACCTTCCCGCCACGCCCGCCGAGTTCCAGGAGGGTGTCGTCTCGCGCGCCGAGCTGAACGAGCTCCAGGCGAACCCGCCCGAGTGGCTGCGGGTGCTGCGCGAGACCGGCCCGCACCCCCGTCCGGTGGTCGCGGCGAAGCTGGGTGTGTCCATCGCGGGTCTGGCCCGTGGCGGGGTCACGGAGGCGCTGACCACCGAGCAGATCCAGGAGCTCAAGGACGCCCGGCCCGAGTGGCTGGAGAAGGAGCGCGCCACGCAGGCCGAGGTCCGCAAGGAGGCCGAGCGGATCAAGAAGCGTGACGCGGAGCGCGCGGCCGCCGAGGACGACTGAGCCCGGTCAGCGGCGGGGCGCGAGGATGCTGAGGGCGTTCGCGCAGACGACCGCCGTGATCGCCGACCAGTCGACGAGCCCGAGTTCCTGGCCGAGCGCGATCCGGCCGACCAGCGCGGCGAGGACCGGGTTGACGCTCATGAACAGGCCGAACGCGGCCGGGGGCACATGCCGCAGGGTGACCAGGTCGGCGAGGTAGGGCACGGCGGAGGACAGCACCCCGGCGACGACGGCGTACCCGACGGCCTCGGCGGTCGGCGGATGCCGCAGGACCAGGACCGCGCCGACCGGCAGGAACGCCAGCGCGGAGACGGTCGCCGCCGCCGCTGAGCCCTGGGCGCCGGGTATGCGCCGGCCTACGGTGCGGTTGAGCAGGATGTACGACGCCCAGCACACCGCGGCCAGGAGGCCCAGGCCCATCCCGAGGTAGTCGGTGGAGGGCTGGGGGCGCATCAGGGTGACGGCGCCCGCGGTGGCGATCACCGCGCAGCAGGCGTCGATCCGGCGCCGGGCGGCGGCCAGGGCGAGGGCCAGCGGGCCGAGGAACTCCAGGGTGACGGCGAGGCCGAGCCCGACGCGGTCGATGGCCGTGTACAGGGAGAGGTTCATCGTCCCGAAGACCAGGGCCAGCAGCAGGACCGGTACCCACTGGTGCCGGGTGAAGGACCTCAGGCGCGGCCGGGCGACGGCGACCAGGACGGCGGCGGCCACGTACTGGCGCACCGCGACCACGCCCGCGGGGCCGAGCACGGGGAAGGCCAGGGAGCCGATCGCGGCGCCGGTCTGGTTGGACAGACCGCTGCCCGCCATGGTGGCGATGCCGAGGGCGTGCGGTGCGGGGACCACGGTGGTTGCGGGAGCTGCGGACATACCCGGATGGTCCGCCGGTCACGGCCTTGCGCAAAATGCATGCGTGGGAGGATCTATACGCTGGTGTCATGGATGGTGCGGGCGTGGAGCTACGACAGCTGCGGTGCCTCGTGGCGATCATCGACGAGGGCGGTTTCACCGATGCCGCCGCCGTGCTCGGAGTGTCCCAGGCGGCGGTCTCCCGCACCCTCGCCTCACTCGAACGGGCCCTGGGCGTAAGGCTGTTGCGGCGCACCTCGCGGGTGGTGGCACCGACCGCGACCGGGCTGCGGGTGGCCGCGCACGCGCGTCGGGTGCTCGGCGAGGTGGACGCGCTGGTGCGCGAGGCCGCCTCCGGGCACACCCGGCTGCGGATCGGCTACGCCTGGTCGGCGCTGGGCCGGCACACCCTCGCCTTCCAGCGGCAGTGGGCGGCCCGGCGTCCGGAGACCGTGCTTCAGCTGGTCCGCGTCAACTCCGCGAGCGCGGGGCTGGCCGAGGGCGCCTGCGACATGGCGGTGGTGCGCAGGCCGCCGGCGGACCGGCGGTTCGACTCGGCGATCGTCGGCCTGGAGCGGCGGCTGTGCGCCCTGGCCGCCGACGATCCGCTGGCCCGGCGGCGCTCGGTGCGGCTCGCCGACCTCAGCGGACGCACCCTGCTGATCGACCGCCGTACCGGCACCACCACGCCCGAGCTGTGGCCGCCGGACGCCCGCCCGGCCACGGAGGACACACATGACGTCGACGACTGGCTGACGGTGATCGCCACCGGCCGCGGGGTCGGCATGACCGCCGAGTCGACCGCCAACCAGTATCCGCGGCCCGGTGTCGTCTACCGTCCGGTGCGCGACGCGGAGCCCGTCGCGGTCCGTCTCGCGTGGTGGCGCGACGACCCGCACCCCGCGACACAGGCCGTGGTGGAGCTGCTCACGGAGCTGTACCGGACACCGTGACCCCCCGGGAGTCGCCCGGGGCCGTCGGTTTGACTACGATCTGGGCAGGTTCACCGAAGTGGGTGTTTCGAGGTTGCTGGGGGTTGGGATGGTTGCTGGTCGTGTGGTGCGCTTCGACAGCCAGCGCGGATACGGGTTCATCGCGCCCGACGACGGCGGGGAGGATGTCTTCCTGCACGTCAACGACATGCTGATGCCGGAGTCGCAGGTGCGGCGGGGCATCGTCGTGGAGTTCGAGATCGAGGACGGCGAGCGCGGCCCGAAGGCGTCCGGCGTGCGGCTCGCGCGGGGCGCGGACGGAAAGCCGCTCGCGGCCGACGACGACGTGCTGTGCGATGTGCTCAGCACGGAGGAGTTCGTCCGGGACGTCACGGAGGCCCTGCTGACGGCGGCGCCCTCGCTCACCGGGGAGCAGATCGTCCAGGTGCGCGCCGGGCTCTCGCAGTTCGCGAAGAACCACGGCTGGGTCGAGGGCTGAGACGCCCCCGCTCCAGCGACGGGGCCCCGGCCGGACACCGGCCGGGGCCCCGTTGTCAGTAGCTGGATCTAGAGTTCCCAGCACTTGATCGCTGCGGGTGCGGGAGGCTCGAATGGGGTGGGTGTCGGCAGGCGACTACGAGGTCGCCCTCGACGACGGCAAGGTGGTGTGCCGCAACGCGGCAGGACGGAAGTTGAAGTCCGTACCGCCGAAAATCGCTGACGATCCGGCGGTGGTGGGCCTGCGTCAGCTCACCGAATGGCTGGAACGGCACGAGCGGCAGTGCCTGACCGACGTGGAGCGGTGGATGGTGCGCTCGCTGCCGGTGCCGTTCGCGGTCGTCGCCCGGGTGTGGCCGGATCCGGCCTGGCGGGCCGCCCTGCGCGACCTGGTGGTCACCGGGGCCGACGGCGAGGTGGCCGGATTCCTGCGGGACGCCGACCCGGAGCGCGGCCTCGGTCTGGTCGACCTCGACGGCGACACCGTGCGCATCACCCCGGACCTGGTCCGGCTGCCGCACCCCGTGCTGCTGGCCGACCTGGAGGAGCTGCGGGAGTTCGCCGTCGAGCTGGGGGTGGAGCAGCGCGCCCAGCAGTTGTTCCGCGAGGTGTGGCACCGGCCCGCCGTGCTGGACGCCGAGGGCACCTCGGTCGAGGAGTACGCGGGCGGCGCCTTCAAGGAGCAGCGGTTCCTGCACGGCCGCGTGACCCAGCTCGGGTATCGCGTGCGCGGCGGCAACGCGGTGCTCTCCGTCCTGGAGGACGGCCGCACCGTCGAGGCCCGGGTGTGGGTCGGCGACTACGAGAGCTACGAGGAGACCGAGACCGGCCCCCTGGTGTTCACCGACTCCGCGGGCCGGGTGCTGAAGCTCGGTCAGGTCGGCCCGGTGGCCTGGTCGGAGGGCATGCGCATGGCGGCGGCGCTGTACGCCGGACGCGACATCGAGGACGAGGAGCGGGCGGCATGAGGGCCTACGACGAGAACACCGCCGGCGCGCTGCTCGACGCGGGCGCGGTCCTGCCCCCGGGCGGCCCGGCCCGCGAGGACGCCGACACGCTCACCGTCCGCACGTACGGCCATCCGGCGCTGGACGACCGGCGGATCGTCCGGCTGGTGCCGGGCACCCTCGGGGAGGCCGAGGATCTCGCGCTGGACTTCCTGGGGCTGGCCCGGGAGCCGGAGACGCCCGAGGTCGGGCAGGTGCGCCGGGTGACGCTCGGATTCCCCGCCTGGGCGCTGGTCAACGACCCGGCGAACGGCCACCACGCGCTGGCGCTGGTGAAGGACGTCGAGCGGCTCGCGCGGCAGGCCAAGTCCCGCCCCGGCCACGCCAAGGACGGCTTCGAGGAACTCGGCACCCGGCTCGGCCGCGCGGTGCCGCACTTCCTGCCCACGTTCTACGAGCAGGCCGCGCGGGTCTTCCTCCAGCACGAGAACACGACGTACGCCGCCGCGTTCTTCGGCAAGGCCCGGGAGGCCGAGCGGGTGCACGCCCTGAAGGTGGACGAGGAGCGGCAGCGTGCCGTGTTCCTGGAGTTCGCCTTCGCCGGCGCGCTGACCGTCAAGGCGCTCAAGGAGCACGTCAGGGCGCTCGCCGGGCGGCTCAGCCCCGCCGAGGCATGGGCGCAGTTCCGGCAGCTGATCGTGGAGCGGTGCGCGGCCGGGATGCCGCCGTACGCCTCGCTGCCGCAGGACGCGCGCGGGCTGATCAAGGCGTCGGGGCTCGACCGGGTCACCGAGGAGTGCGCGCTGGTCGCCGACCTGCTCGCCTCGCCCGCCGCGGTCCGGGCGCCCGCGTCCTTCTGGAACTCCTACCGGGCCACGCTCGTCGTGCTCGCCGAGCGGCGGCCGGAGGTGCGCGGACGGCTGCTGGAGATCATGCCGGCCGGTCTGGGCCGGTCCGTCGATGACGACGAGTTCTGGCTGGCGCTGCTGGCGGAGTGCGGGGCGGACCTGCTGCTCACCGGCGAGTCCGAGGCGTCCGGGGACGTCGACCCCGTGGACTGGCTCGGCCGCTGGGCCCAGCACCGCAAGCACGGCGGCACCTCGAGCGACCGCTCCCCGGCCACCCTCGCGCTCGTGGCGAGGATGGCACCCCGGCTGCGGGACGGGGGCCGTCCCGTCGACATCGTCTCGGGCCGCTGGCACGCGGGCGCGGACCTCGACCTGCTGGACCTGTGCGTGGCGGAGGGCGTGCCCCTGACGCTGCCGGGCTCCGACGAGATCGTTCACCTGTCCCTGGACCGCTGGCTGCGCGAGACCCTGCCGGGCCGCCGCGACCTGACGGCGACGGCGGCCGACCCGCGGCTGCGGCGCCTGCTCTACGTCGCCGTCGGCGCCATAGGCGGCTACAACCGCGCGAGCGACCAGCACGCGGACCTGGCCGCCCACCCCGTGCTCGGTGACGTCCTGCGCGACTGGCTTCAGGACGCGGCCGGGGAGCTGACCGCCGCCGCCGGTCTGCCCGCCGCGCGTGCCGCACTCGAACGGCTGCGGCCCTTCCGTGGGGTGGCCGCCGAGGTCGCCCCCGCCGCCGTGGCCCTGATCGCCGCGCACCGGGCCGCGCCCCTGCTCGGGCACACCCTGCGCGCCGGCGTCCTCGACGAGCTGGGCTGGCCCGCGCTCGACGAGGCGGTCCGCCGGATAGAGGCCGAGACCAAGCCCCAGCGCGACCACGACAACACGATGACCGTCGAAGAGGCCTGGCCCGCGCTGATCGTCTCCCGTGCGCACAAGGTGTTCGTCGTGGGCCCGGACGAGATCCTGCTGGAACACGAGCTGCGGCTGCCCGTCGAGCTGGACCGCTGGAACCGTCCGTCGTTCCGCTTCACCGACGGCGAGCTGCTGGTGATGTGGCGTCAGGACGGCAAGCAGTTCGGCTACTGGTCGGCCCGCCCGGCCGACGTGTTCGCCCTCGGCGGCGAGCAGATCCCCCAGTACTGGTACGGCGCCCAGGACGCCGGTGACCCTTCCGTCCCGCTGCCCGGCGGCGGCCGGGTCACGGGCGGGCGCACCCTGCACGCCGGCGACACCGTCCTGCCGCCCCGCCGCCCGATCCTGGGCGACGGCACCTCGTACTGGCGTCAGGGCAGGCAGGGCCGGCAGCAGGTGTGGCTGGAGTACGACCCCGCGACCGGTACACACGAGCGTGCCTCGCTGCCCGCGTTCCTGCGCACCGGAATCCGGGAGGACGCCACCCTGCTCCAGCAGCACTGCCAGGTGCTGCCGCTCCAGCCCGGCCTGGAGCGGAGCCCGTTCGGCACCGACGGCACCGTCCTGGGCCGCTGGGTGCGCAAGGAGGGCGAGGGTGCCGAGGCCCGCACGGTCGCCGGCACACCGGACGGCCGGAGCGTCGCCCTGACCGCGTCGGACGGGGGCGTTCCGCTCGGCGCGCTGCGGCTGCCCGGCGGCGCCGAGCCGGTCGTCGTCCTCTCCGGCAGGCAGGTCGCCCTGTACGCGGGGAGCGACACCTCCGCCGCCGGGGAACTGGGCCGGGTGTCGCCGATGGCGGCAGGCGGCGAGTTCGCCTCCGGTACCCGGTTCGTGCCGCCGGTGGAGTTCTGGCACGCGCTGCGTCCACGCGACGAGAAGGCGTCCGCCGTCCTGCGCGCGCTGACCGACGAGCGGGCGGCCGAGGTACTGGACGCCTGCGCCCTGGCGCTGACGGAACGGCAGGCGAAACTGGCGGCGGCCGGCGCGGTCGACGGCACCTCCGCGGCCCGGGATGTCGTCCCGAGCGCGGACGAGGTGCTGCGGGAGGTCGTCTCCCGTGCCCTGCCCGGGCTGGGCGGGACCCCGCTCGTCGCCGGTGTGGCGGCGCTGGTGCGGGCGGTGCTGCGGCTCGCGGAGTCGACGGCCGCGTATGTGGCGCCCCCGGTCGAGCGGCCGAAGGTGGCGACCCGGCGCGTCGAGGGCATGTTCGCCGACTACAGCCCCGAGCACGGCGACGACGAGACACTGCGCGAGGCCGTGAAGGGCCTCACCGGTCTGCAGGGCTGGTGGGGCAGCCAGCTGCGCTGGAACGCGCTGCGCCAGATCCGCGCCGTGAACCACGTGCTGTCCGCCGGGCCCGCCGACGGCAAGCCGCTGCCCGAGACGCTGCGGCGCACGGGAGCCGCCGAGGGCTGGAACAGCGACGAGTTCACCGTGCCGGGCATCAACGTGGTGTGGCCGCCCGTCCTGGACGTCCTGCGCCCGCTCGCCTACCGCGCCGCCTCCCCGGCCACCACCGAGGCGCACCGCGAGGCGCTGCTCCTGCTGTTCGAGGCGATCACGGAGGGACCGCTGGCCACCGGGGCCGGGTCGGTGCGCACGGTCGTGCTGAGCGAGCCGCACGAGAAGCAGGAGCGCGCAGGGCAGGTGCTGCGCCGGGACGGCCGTACCGTCGTCGTCCTGGGCTGCCAGAACCTCGACCGGCAGGTCGAGCGGGTGCAGTGGCTCGCCCTGGACCACGATCCGGCCGGGACGTTCGGCGCGGTCGCGCACTTCACGCTGGAGCGGGAGACCGCGCACCCGCCGGTGTTCCCCGCCGCCGCGCTGACCGCCGTCGCCGGGCTCGTCCGGGACAAGGGCCCGGCGCCCTGGCAGCAGGAGGCGGTCGCCGCGCTCGGCGCCGCCACGGGTGGTGGGCTGGGGCCCGTGCAGGCGGCGCTGCTGCTGGCCGGGAAGCCGTCGCAGCTCACCGACGAGGTGATCGCGGCGACCGGTCTGAAGCCACGCCAGAAGGAGCTCGGCGACGCCCTGCTGGCCTCGCTGGAGCCCGGCAACTGGCAGCCGATGATCGGCGATCTGCTGCCCGAGAACCCGGCCGACCTGTGGACGACCGGACCCGACACAGAAGCGGTCGGGCGGACCTGGCGGCGACTCCTGGAGGGTGTCGTGCGGCTGTCCGAGGACCTCGCCGCCGAGCTCTCGCTCGCGGGGCTGCCCACCGGCGCCGCCGAGGAGGTCCTCAACCCGGGGCGCACCTCCTGGATCGCCCGCACCACGGTCCAGCGGAACGACAAGGACGGCAACCTGGCCGCGGAGGACCCGCAGGCCCTGCCCGGCCGCAACGCCCTGACACACGCCGTGACCGCCCTGGCCGGGCTCGCCTACGCGCTGCCTTACGGCCACCCGCTGCGGGCCGCGCTGCCGGCGAGCCTGGCCGCGGTGCGCCGCCGGGTCGCCGACCCCGGGCTGCTGCTCGACCTGGACGTCGCGTGGGCGGCGAAGGGCGGCGCGAGCGCCGTCGAACTGCGCAAGGCGTACGGTATGCCCGCCGAGGGCGGCGCGGGGGCGGACGGCATGACACACGCGGGCGAGGCGCTGGTGCTGCGCCCCTGGTATTCGGGACAGGAGACCGTGCTGGTCCGGCCCGGCGCGCTCGCCGGCCCCGACGACCCGGTGTTCGGGCTCGTCGAGGGGATCGTCGGACAGGGGCGCGGCCACGGCATGGCGGCCCTGCGGACCCTCCTCGGCGAGGAACTCGCCCGCGCCGTCGCGGCCGGCCACGATCCCGAGGGGCCCTCGGGGTACGCGCAGGACCCGACCGTCGGGGTGCCCGGGCTGGTCGCCGAGGTCGCCGACGCGCGCGGGCTCGGCGAGGACGCGGCGGCGCTGTATCTCATGCTGCTCGCGCTCCCCGACCCCACGGACCGCAACTGCGCCCGCTGGACCGGCTGGAAGCCCGCCCGGATGAAGAAGGCCCGTGCCGAGCTCGCGGCGACCGACCTGGTCGTCGAGGCCAAGCGGGCACGCGCCGGGCGCACCCTCTTCCTGCCGTGCGGCTGGCTGGACCTGACGTCCCCCGCGCTGCCGGTGGAGCTCTGGAAGGAGAGCCTCTACCCGGTCCACGGCTACGCCCGGGCCGTCCCGCTGGGGCCGGTGCCCGAGCTGTTCACGCGCGCGTGGGACCGCGTCCGCGCCGGTGACGCCCCGGCGTACGAGGAACTCACCACCCGTGCCACCCGCAAGGGCCGCCGCCGATGACCACCGTCCCACCGCACCTGGAAGACACCGCACCGATGACCCTCACCGCCCCCGCTCCGGACTCCACTCGGCAGATAGTCCCGCCCGAGGACCGGTACGCGACCGAACTGGCCTTCCTCGCCGCCCATGACGACGGCCCGCGTCCGCCCGCGTGGCGGCTCACCCCGCGCGCGGTCGTCACCTTCGTGATGGGCAGCGACGGCCGCGCGCTGAAGCTGCCCGACGACGCCGCGGCGCCCGAGGGGGTGCCGCGCAGGCTGGTGGTCGAGGGCAAGTTCGTCGGCGACCGGGCGCTGGTCGAGCGGTGTGTCGTCACGCTCGCCGGGGAGCGCGGTCTGCTGCTCGTCGGCGAGCCCGGCACCGCCAAGTCCATGCTGTCCGAGCTGCTGTCGGCGGCCGTGTGCGGCACCAGCGGGCTGGTCGTGCAGGGCACCGCCGGTACGACCGAGGACCAGCTCAAGTACGGCTGGAACTACGCCCTGTTGCTGGCGCAGGGGCCCAGCCGGCAGGCGCTGGTGCCCTCGCCCGTGCTGGCCGCCATGCGGCGGGGCGGGATCGCCCGGGTCGAGGAGGTCACCCGCTGTCTGCCAGAAGTGCAGGACTCGCTGGTGTCACTGCTGTCCGAGCGGCGCATCGCGGTGCCCGAACTGACCGGCACGGACGACGCGTTGGCGCACGCGGCGCCCGGTTTCAGCCTGATCGCCACCGCCAACCTCCGGGACAAGGGCGTCTCCGAGATGTCCGCGGCCCTCAAGCGCCGCTTCAACTTCGAGACGGTCGGCCCGATTCCGGACCTCGACGCGGAGACCGCGCTGGTGCGCAGCCAGGCGCGGGCCTCCGTGGAGCGGGCCGGGGCGCCCTTCCAGGTCGACGACGCCGTCCTGGAGGCCCTGGTCACCGCCTTCCGCGATCTGCGGGAGGGCCGGTCGGCGGAGGGGTGGGAGGTGGAGCGGCCGTCCACGGTGATGAGTACGGCGGAAGCGGTGTCCGTGGCGGGTGCGCTGGCACTGGCGGCGGCGTACTTCCCGGGGGACCGTGATGTGCTCGGGCTGCTGCCGGGGCATCTGCTCGGTGTGGTCCGCAAGGACGACCCGGCCGACGCGGCCCGGCTGCGCGGCTACTGGGACGGTCCCGTGCGGCGCCGCGCCGAACAGGGCTCCGCCACCTGGCGCACCCTGTGGGACCTGCGTACGGTCCTGGAGGGCTGAGGGCCGTGACACTTCCCATCGCCGCCCCCGACGAGGCGCTGGCCGCGCTCACCGACCCGGCCGGGCCCTTCCTCATCGGCGTACGGCACCACGCGCCCTCGCTGGCCGCGGCCGTGCCGGAGCTGCTGGCGGAGGCTGAGCCGGACGTCGTGCTCGTCGAGCTGCCCGCCGAGATGCAGGAGTGGCTGCCGTGGCTGGCGCACGAGGAGACGCGGGCGCCGGTAGCCCTCGCCGCCGCGCCCGGTGGCGGACGGGGCGGCGAAGGTCCGGCCGGTGGCGGCGGCGGTCCGGCGTTCTATCCGTTCGCCGACTTCTCGCCCGAGCTGGCCGTGGTGCGCTGGGCCGCGCGGCACGGCGTACCGGTGATCGCCTGCGATCTGCCGCTCGCGGACCGGGGCTGGGGCGCGGGGCGTGGCAGCCCCGGCCAGGGCGAGTCCCTCGGGCTCAGCGGCGCGCTCCGGGCGCGTCTGACGGGGCGCCCCGGGGACGACCTGTGGGACCGCCTCGTCGAGGCCACCGCGCCGGGCTCCCCGCCCGAGGCACTGCGCCGGGCGGCCCTGCTGGCGGGCTGGGCCCTGCGCGCGGACGCGGCGGCCTGCGGCGGGGTGCCCGAGGTGGACCTGCTGCGCGAGCGGTGGATGCGGGCGCGGCTGGCGGAGGCGACCGCGGGGGGCGAGCGGGCGGCGGTGGTCGTGGGAGCGTTCCACGCCCCGGCGCTGACGGGACCGGCCGAGCCGGAAGAGGAGAGCACCGGGGCCTCCGGCGGGAGCGGCTCCTCGTGGACGACGTCGTTGATCCCCTACACCTACGCCCTCCTGGACGAGCGGTCCGGTTATCCCGCCGGGATCCGGGATCCGGAGTGGCAGGAGATGGTGCTGCGGGCGGCGGGCAGTCCGGCGGCGTTGGAGGAGGCGCTGACGCGGGCCGCCGTCCGGGTGTGTGTGGAGCTGCGCTCGCTCGGGCATCCGTCCGGGCCCCCCGACGCCAGGGAGATCACCCGGCTGGCCTCGGACCTGGCCCGGCTGCGCGGGCTGCCCGCGGCGGGCCGGGGTGAGCTGGTCGAGGCGGTGCAGACGGTGCTCGCGCAGGGCGAGCCGTACGGGCGCGGCCGGGCCGTGGCGCGGGCGATGGAGCGGGTGCTGGTCGGCACCCGGGCCGGGCGTCCCGCCCCGCAGGCGCCGCGCAGTGGTCTCCTCCCGGCGGTCGAGGCCGAGGCCGCGGCGCTGGGCCTGCCCGGGCCTCAGAGCCGCCCCGGTGCCGACGGCCGGGATCTGCGGCTGGACCCGTTGCGCTCCGACCTCGACCGGCGCCGGGAGCTGCTGCTGCGGCGGCTGACGGTGTGCGGGGTGCCGTACGGGGAGGCCAGGGAGGTCGTCGGGGCGGGCGGCGCCGAGGCGCTCACGTCGCGGTGGGCGGTGAGCTGGACCCCGGCAACGGCGGCGATGCTCACCGCGGCCGGGGTGCGCGGGGTGACCGCGGCGCAGGCGGCCGAGGGCGTGCTGCGGGAGCGGCGGCGCGCGGAGCGGGCCGAGGGCGGGTCGACGGGCGCGCAGGTTCTGGAGGGGCTGGCGCGGGCGGCGGAGTGCGGACTGCCCGGGCTGGCGGACGACCGGCTGGACGACGTCGCCGAGGTGCTGCCCCAGGCCGGCACCCTGCCCGAACTCCTCGCCGGGCTGGCCCTGTTGGACCGGCTTCGGGCCGGGCATGTCGCGGGGCTGGGAGCCGACAAGGACCGTACGGCGCGGGCGGTCGCCGCGGCCGAGCTGCTCACCTCGGCGGCGGTGCGGCAGGTGGACGGGCTGACCGGGTCCGAGGATCCGGCCGATGCCCACGCCCTGCTCGAACTCGCCCACCGCGCCGACCTGTTGGGCGGTATCCGGCTCATGGACGCGCTGGACCGGCTGGCGGCCGACGGCTCGCCGCTGATGCGCGGGGCGGCCGGGGCCGTACGGGTGCTGCTCGGGCAGGAGGACGCGCGGGCGTTCGGCGACCGGGTGGCCTCGTGGGTCGACGGAGCGGTCGACGCCGGCACCCGGTCCGCGCTGGCGGCCCGGCTTTGCGGGCTGCTGACGGCCGCGGGGCCGTTGCTGGAGGCGGCTCCCCCGGCGCTGGAGCCACTGCTCGACCGGGTGTCGGAGCTGCCCGACCGGGAGTTCCTCGACCGGCTCCCGGCGCTGCGGGGCGGCTTCGACACCCTGAGCCCGGCCGCCCGCGACCGGCTCCTCGCCGGTGTCGAGGAACGCCTCGACACCACACACCTGGCCGACACGGGAGGCATCGACCCGACGTCCCTGGCCATCTGGACCGGCGCCGACCTGACGGCACGGACCGCCCTGCGGTCCCTGGGCCTGCTGCCGCCGGCCGCCGGGGGCGGGGTTCCCGAGGACGGTCTCCTCGGGAACCCCGCCCCGGGCGCGCTCGGAGACGGCCTCACCGCGGCCGCGGGCGAGGAGAGGCTGCTCGCGCCCGCCGACCGCTGGCGGCTCGTGCTGGGGCGGCGGACGGAGCGGTTGGCGTCCTCCGCCCTGCCGTTGGCGACCGCGCTGGACGAGTTGTACGGGAGCGGGCGCGGCGAGGGCAGCCGGGGTGATCTGACGGGGGCGGGGCCCGGTGGGGGCCGGGAGGCGCCGTATCCCGGGGTGCGGGAGTGGTCGGAGGAGCTGGCGGTGCTGTTCGGGCCGGGTGTCCGGGAGGAGGTGCTGGCAGCGGCGGCCGCGGCCGGCCGCAAGGACGTCCTCGCGGAGCTGGATCCGGACGCCGTCCGTCCCTCGGTCGACCTGCTGCGCACGGTGCTGCGGCACGCGGGCGGGCTGCCCGAGGCCCGGCTGGCCGCGCTGCGACCCCTCGTCCGGCGGCTGGTCGAGGCGCTCACCCGGGAGCTGGCCACCCGGCTGCGGCCCGCCCTGCACGGCACGACCCTGCCCCGCCCCAGCCGGCGGCCGGGCGGCGGCCTGGACCTGCCCCGCACCCTGCGGGCCAACCTCGCCACCGCGCGGCGCGCGCCGGACGGAACGGTGCGGGTCGTCCCCGAGCACCCGGTGTTCCGTACGCGTGCGCGGCGGGCCGCCGACTGGCGGCTGATCCTGGTGACGGACGTGTCGGGGTCCATGGAGGCGTCCACGGTGTGGGCCGCGCTGACGGCCTCGGTCCTGGCCGGGGTGCCCACCCTGTCCACGCACTTCCTGGCCTTCTCCACCGAGGTCATCGACCTCACCGGCCACGTGGAGGATCCGTTGTCGTTGCTGCTGGAGGTGAGTGTCGGCGGCGGCACGCACATCGCGGCGGGTCTGCGGCACGCGCGCGAGCTGGTGACGGTGCCGTCGCGGACCCTGGTCGTGGTCGTCAGCGACTTCGAGGAGGGCTATCCGCTCGGCGGGCTGCTCGCCGAGGTGCGGACCCTGGTCGGCGCGGGCTGCCACGTCCTGGGGTGCGCGAGCCTCGACGACTCCGGCCGGCCCCGCTACTCCACGGGGGTCGCGGGTCAGCTCGTCGCCGCGGGCATGCCGGTCGCCGCCCTCAGTCCGCTCGAACTCGCCCGCTGGGTAGGGGAGAAGATCGCATGAGCACCAGCACCGGTGCGGGGCTGCCTCCGGTCGCCCCCTCCGTGACCGCCGAACTCGTCGAGGCGCTGTCGCCCCGGCTGCGCAAGCGGCTGGACGCGGGAGTCGCCAAGCTGGCCGCGCGTCCCGTCGTGGTCGAGGGCGACACCGTACGGATCGCCGTCGACGACGACACCGACCTCGAACTGCACGCCCCCGGCGGTGTGGTGAGCAGCGCGGACGCGATCCGCTGCGGCTGTCTGCTCGCCCCGGACTGTCTGCACCGCGCGGCGGCGGCCTCGGCCGCACCGGTCGCCGTCCAGGACGCGCCTCGGGAAGAGGAGGAGAAGGCTCCGGCTCCGACGCCGGCATCGGTTCCGGAACCGGACTCCCCCACGCCCGATCAACTCACCGCCGCCCGCGCCGTGTTCGACGCTGCCGCCGCCGTGCTGGAGGCCGGGACCGACGGGGCCGGTGCCGTGCTCCAGGCGGAGCTGCTGCGGGCCGCGCACACCGCGCGGCTGGCCGGGCTCCCCCGGGCCGCCGCTGCGGCGGTCTCCGTGGTCACCGGGGTGCGCTCGGCCCGCTCGGCCGACCCGGCATACCGGCTCCCGGAACTTGTCGACGCCCTGCGCGCCGTCCTGGGGGTGGCCCACCAACTGCCCTACGCCACCGGCGCGGAGCTGACCGCGTTGCGCGGCACCGTACGGCAGCCGTACACGCCGGACGGCTCGCTGCGGCTGTACGGGCTGTTCTCCGAGCCGGTCCTCACGGCGACGGGGTACGCGGGCGCGGTGACCTGGACCGCCGACGCCCAGGGCCGCCTCTACACCGTCTCCGACGTGGCCCCGGGCGGGCCCGGCCGCGCGACCGGCGCCGCCGACCGGACCGTACGGATCGGCGACACCGCGCTCACCCACCGCGAGTTGTCGCGCGCGGGGCTCGCCGTGTCCGGTGCGACGGTCTCGCCGACCGGCCGGCTGGGCGCGGGGGCGGGGGTACGAGCCGTACGCGCGTCCGGCGCCGACTGGCGCGGGGAGCCGCTCGACGCGTTGTGGGCGGTGCCCGTCACCGAACAGGTGACCCGTGCCCTCGGTGGCGAGGGGCATGAGCTGCTCTTCCTCGAAGTGACCCTGATCGGCACGGTCCGGGAGTCGGCCGGCGACTGTCTGCTGGCCGCCTGCGACGGGCTGACGCTGCGGCTCGCCGCCGCCCACGACGATCCCGCGCTCCCCCACCGCGACAACATGCGGCTGCTGGCCGCGGCGCCGGGCAGCCGACTGCGGATCGTCGGCCGGCTGGCGGCGGGGCCGCTCCCCCGCGCCCTGCTGCTCGCCGCCGAGCACCCCACCCAGCCCGGCGCCCGCGTGGACCTGGGCCTGGACCGGCTCCGGCGCGCGGACCTGCCCGCGCCGACGCCCCCGCCCGCCGCGGTGCCCGTACCGGACGAGGCACCGCTGCACCTGCTGCGCCGCCGTGTCCAGCAGGCGGTGTCCGGGGGACGCCGGGTGCTGGCCCTCCCAGGGGGTGGAGCGGGGGACGCGGCCCGGCTGCGCCGGGTCGGTCTCGCCACCGCCGCCGATCTCCTCGACGACCTGCACGCCACGGCCGCGGACCGTGCCCGCGACGCCTTCGGCCGTCTTCTCCCGGCCGACACGCCCCGGTTCGCCCGCTCCTGGCTGGCCGCCGCCCACTACACGGCCGAGGTGGAGCGGGGACTGTGCGAGGCGGCCTGGGGCGCGCGGACAGGAACCCGTCCAGCCACGGCGCTTTAGGTCAGGATCCGACCTATACGGCTCCTAACGTGGTCCTCGACCGCGGAACACCCCACACGGGAGAAGAGGACCATGAGCGACTCCACCACCCCCGGCCAGGCCGTCACCGGCGAGCGCGCCGACCTGCTGGCGGCGCTGGGCAAGCAACGGCACTTCCTGCGCTTCACCACCCGCGACCTCACCGACGAGCAGGCCGGGCAGCGGACCACCGCGAGCGAGCTGTGTCTCGGGGGCCTGATCAAGCACGTGACCGAGACGGAACGCGGCTGGGCCGACTTCATCGTCGAGGGCCCCTCGGCCATGGGCGACTTCGACGCCATGACGGAGGCCGACTTCGCCGCGCGGGTGGACTCGTTCCGGATGCTGCCCGGCGAGACGCTGGACGGAGTGCTGAAGGAGTACGACGAGGTCACCCGCCGTACGGACGAGCTGGTCGCCGGCCTGCCCAGCCTGGACGCCGACCACCCGCTGCCGACGGCGCCGTGGTTCGAGCCGGGCGCGCGGTGGTCGGCCCGCCGGGTGCTGCTGCACATCATCGCCGAGACCGCCCAGCACGCCGGTCACGCCGACATCATCCGTGAGTCCCTGGACGGGGCGAAGAGCATGGGCTGAGCGGTCCGGGCCCGAGGTCGTCCCGAGGCCGGGTCCCGGTCCGGGTCACTCGACCCGGAGGACGTGTGTGTCCCAGGCGTCGAGGGACACGAACAGGCCCGGGTCGGTGAGTTCGTCGCCGTCGCGGTCGTACGTCCGGTCCGTGAGCACGTCGGTCAGCCGGTGCTCACGGCCCCGGAGCTCGTCCCACGGCAGGGGCAGCCGGGCCTGGGCGGGGCGGTCGGAGTGGTTGACGACGACCAGATGGCGGGCGTCCGTGTCCGTCCAGGTCCAGGCCAGCAGACCGCGGTGGGAGTCGTTGTCCGGCCAGCCGACGGTGGCCGACTGCCGCCAATCGCCGCGGCGTACACCGGCCGCGGCCGACAACAGGCGGGCGTGGAAGGCGCGGAGGGTTTCGTCGGGGGCTTCGTCCGGTCCACGGGAGAGGAAGACCGGCAGGCGGACCCGGCGACCCTCGAACTGGCCCTCGTGCCACAGGGTCGCGCCGGGCAGGGTCGCCACCGTCACGGCCGCCGCGCGTTCCCGTGCGCCGGGCAGGGTCGCGGCGGCCCGGGGTTCGTCGTGGTTCTCCAGGAAGCGGACCAGACCCCGCTGGTGTGCGAGGTCGGCACCCAGATGGGCGCGGACGGATCCGGCGTCCTCGTGGAGCAGCCGGTCGTAGAGGCGTTTGTCGTAGCAGTGGTCGAAGCCCTGCTGCTGGAGGGCGCCTTCGAGGTCCCAGTACGCCTCCGCGACGAGCAGCAGGTCCGGGTGGCGGGCGCGGACGCGCGGGACGACGTACGGCCAGAAGTCCTCGGCCGGAACCGGGCCCGCCACCTCGCCCCAGGTCCTGGCGAAGATGTCGTTCATCAGCAGCATCGCCATGTCGCAGCGCACGCCGTCCGCCTGGTCGCCGATGGCGACGAGGGTGTCCACCGTGGCGGTGCGCAGGGAGTCGCTGAAGGCGTTCAGCTGGACCACGTCCGGCCAGGGAGGGAAGTACGGGTCGCGGCCCCGGGCGTAGATCCGGTCGTCGGCCTCGAGGTAGGCGTCCGGCTCGCGGGCCAGGTCGGCGGGGGTGCCCTGGATCAGGCGGTCGGGGTGGCCGGTGAGCCAGGGGTGGTCGGGGGCGATGTGGTTGGGGACGTAGTCGAGGATCAACCGCAGTCCGCGCGCGGCGAGTTGGGCGCGGGCGGCGGCCAGCCCCGCGGGCCCGCCGAGGGAGGCGTCGACGGCGTACTCCCGTACGCAGTAGGGGGATCCGGCGATGTCCGCCTCGGTGAGGTCGGGCAGGGCCGCGATGAACGACGTCAGGAGGTTGTCGTCGCGCAGCGCGATGCGCAGGCCGGCCGGGCTGCGCTCCCAGACGCCCATCAGCCACACCGTGTCCACGCCGGGCCGGGCGACCTCGTCCCAGACCTCGCCGGGGACGTCGCCCAGGGTGACACGGCGGCCGTGGCGGCGGCTCAACTCACCTAGCCACACAAGGGTGTTGATCTCGTGAATGACGGTCATGACAGGGGCTCCTCACGGTGGCCCATCGAGTCTGCCCCCGGGTCCTCGATCGCGTCTTCCCTCGGGTCTTCCCTGGGCTTGAGGGAGTCCCGGCTGCCGCGGTGCCAGTCGTCGGCGCTGAGGGAGCGGAAGAGGGTCGTGGTGACCGCGACCAGGCCGGTCCAGCCGGTCTGGTGGGAGGCGCCGAGGCCGGCGCCGTTGTCGCCGTGGAAGTACTCGTAGAAGAGGATCAGGTCCTTCCAGTGCGGGTCCTTGGCGAACTTGGGCTGTGCGCCGTGCACCGGGCGGTGGCCCTCCTCGTCACGCAGGAAGGTGGCGGTGAGGCGGTCGGAGATCTCGCGGGCGACCTCGTAGAGGTTCAGCTGCCGGCCGGAACGGGTGGGGAACTCCACGGTGAAACCGGGGCCGTGGTAGCTGTGCAGGTTCAACAGGGCGCGGATCAGCAGGATGTTGATCGGGAACCACACCGGCCCGCGCCAGTTGGAGTTGCCGCCGAACATGCCGGAGTCGGACTCGGCGGGCAGATAGCCGACGCCGTACCTCTCGCCGTGCACGTCGAAGGTGTACGGGTGGCCGGCGTGGTGGCGGGAGAGGGAGCGGATGCCGTAGGGGCCGAGGAACTCGTCCTCGTCGAGCATGCGGGCCAGCACGCGCCGCAGCCGGTCCTCGCCGAACAGGGCGAACAGATAACGGCCGTCGACCCCGACGCCCAGGTCCTGCTGCTCGACGACGGCCTCGACCGCCGGGTGACGCCTGATGAACTCCTGTGCTTCTGCGACCAGTTCGGGGAAGGCGCGGTCCGCACGACCGCCGATCACACTGGTCGCCGCCAGCGGGATCAGGCCGACGAGCGACCGCACCTTCAGCGGGGTCGCGCGTCCGTCGGGGAGACGCAGGACGTCGTAGAAGAAGCCGTCCTCCTCGTCCCAGAGGCTGGCGTTGTCCTTCCCCATGCGGTTCATCGCGACGGCGATCCACGCGAAGTGCTCGAACAGCATCTGCGCCTGCTCGACGTAGACCGGGTTGTCGACGGCGAGTTCGATGGCGATGTCGAGCAGGTTCTGGCAGTACAGCGCCATCCAGGCGGTGCCGTCGGCCTGGTCGAGGTGGCCGCCGGTGGGCAGGGGTGCGCTGCGGTCGAAGACGCCGATGTTGTCCAGACCGAGGAAGCCGCCCTGGAAGACGTTGTTGCCGTCGGCGTCCTTGCGGTTGAGCCACCAGGTGAAGTTCTTCGTCAGCTTGTGGAAGGCGTTCTCCAGGAAGGCCCGGTCGCCGTGCCCGGTGCGGTGCTTCTCGAGTTCGTAGACGAAGAGGACGGCCCAGGCGTGCACGGGCGGGTTGACGTCGCCGAAGTTCCATTCGTACGCCGGGATCTGGCCGTTGGGGTGGAGGTGGAGGCGGTGCAGCAGCAGCTCCAACTGGCCCTTGGCGAAGGAGAGATCGACCATGGAGAGGGCAAGGGTGTGGAAGGCGAGGTCCCAGGCCGCGAACCACGGGTACTCCCAGGTGTCCGGCATCGACATGATCTCGTCGTTGACCATGTGGTACCAGGCGCTGTTGCGGATCCGGGGGTCGGCGGCGAGCGGGTCGACGCCGTGTTCGTGGAGCCAGCGCTCGACGTCGAGGTTGTAGTACTGCTTGCTCCAGAGCATGCCGGCGAGGGCCTGCCGGACCAGGCGCCGCCGGTCCTCACCCATGCCGTCCGGGGTGAGGGCGGCGTAGAAGGCGTCGGCCTCGGTGCGGCGCAGGTCCAGGACGCCGCCGAAGTCCTGCCAGGGGTCGGTGAGTTGACGGTCGGTCAGGCGCAGACGCACGGTGGCGCTTTCGCCGCCGGGGACGGTCAGGACGTGGTGGACGGCCGACTTGGTGCCGGTACGGGCCGGGTTGACGGCTCCGGTCTCACCGTGGACGACGTACCGGTCGATGCCGTCCTTGACGTACGGGGTGGTGTTGGGGCTGCCGAAGACGCGCTCGTTGTTCGTCTCGTTGCCGGTGAAGAGGGGCGCGCCCGTGTGGTGGAGCCAGCGGGTGCCGAGTTCCTCGTGCTCGGCGCGGACGGCTCCCTCCGCGGCGCTCAGCACGGGGACCGCGGAGCCGCCCGCCCAGGACCAGGTGTGGCGGAACCAGAGGGTCGGCAGGAGGTGGAGGGTGGCCGGGTCGGGGCCGCGGTTGTGCGCGGTGATCTCGACCAGCAGGTCCTCCGGACCGGCCTTGGCGTACTCGACGACGACGTCGAAGTAACGGTCCTCGTCGAAGACACCGGTGTCGAGGAGCTCGTACTCGAAGTCGCGGCGGCCGCGCGCCCGGTTGGTGTCGACGAGGTCGGCGTACGGGTACTCGGCCTGCGGGTACTTGTAGAGGTACTTCATGTACGAGTGGGTGGGCGTGTTGTCGAGGTGGAAGTAGTACTCCTTGACGTCCTCGCCGTGATTGCCCTCGGCGTTGGTCAGCCCGAACATCCGCTCCTTGAGGATCGGGTCGCGGCCGTTCCACAGCGCCAGGGCGAGACACAGCCGCTGTTTCTCGTCGCTGACGCCTGCGATGCCGTCCTCGCCCCAGCGGTAGGCGCGGTAGCGGGCCTGGTCGTGGGTGAAGTACGACCAGGCGTCGCCGTCGGTGCTGTAGTCCTCGCGGACCGTCCCCCACTGGCGCTCGCTCAGGTACGGCCCCCAGCGCCGCCAGGGCGCCCGGCCCGCGTCGGCCTCCGCCAGCCGCTGCCGTTCGGCGTCGTGCTCGGCGTCCTGCTCGGCGTCGTGCTCACTGCCGTTGGTCATCGCCCGTCCTCTCGCCGACCGGACCGTGCGTCCACCCTCGTGGGTACCACGGCCGGCTCCGAAAGGGTCGCAATGGCCGTGAATGGGGCGTGAAAAGTCAGCTGACAGACCGCTGCGGGCGCGCTACGATCACCGGGATGACGATCACTCATTCTCTCCGTAGATTGGGGGCCCCGTCCGCGCAAGGTGAGTGCTGATGCTCCCTTCGACCGCGCACGGGGATTCCCGGCTTTCCTTCTGGCGGCGCGTACGCGAGTACGCCGTGCCGCCCTCCATGATCGAGACCGCGACCGCCCGCCGGCTGGTCGGCGACTGGGCGGCGGCGTGTGCCGCCGCGGGCTTCGACGTCGATCTCCAACTGCGTTCCGTGGCACGCGTCCACGGCCGGGAGCTGGCGGCCCGCGTCCGTGCCGACCTGCGGGGGCTCGCTCCCGATCTGCTGCGCTGGCACCTGCCGAGGGTCGCGCCCGACGGTTTGCTGCGGCCGGGACTCACCCTCACGCTGGCCCGCTACGACGGTGAATTCGGCGAACGCCCGGTGCGGCTCGTCGTCCGCACCGCACCCGCCTGGGCGGACGCCGGTCAGCGGATCAGCCTCGCGCTGTGGGACGGCTTCCGCTCCGAGGACGGCACCGCCCGGCACCATCCGCATCCCAGTCCGAACCGACGGTTCCGGCTCGACCTCCACCGCCATCTGTGGGACGCGCGCAGGGCGGGGGAACTGCGGGTCCGGGGTGGGGTGGCGGAGGGTTCGGGAGGGGGTGGGGCGGGTCCTGGCGGGGTGGGCTCGGGCGGGGCGGGTCCGGGTGGCGCGTGCCCGAGCGGTGTGGGTCCGAGCGGCGCGTGCCCAAGCGGGCCGTACCCAAGCGGCGCGTGTCCGGGCTGCGCGTCGGGGGATGTCGGTGCGGGTTTCCTGGAGCGGCGCTGTGCCGTCGATCGGTGGGCGGACGAGGCGGGGATCCTGCTCGATGCCGAGGGGCGGTCCGGGCAGGGGGGCACCGTGCTCGTACGGCTCGGGGGGCGACGGAGGCTGGCCCTGGAGTTGGGCGCGGACGGGGAACCCGGTGGGCGGATCACGGCGGCGCCCACCGGTGGTGCCGTCTCCTCGCTTCCCGTGCTGCCCGACGCGGCGACCTGGGTGCCACCCGACCTGGACCTGATCCGCACCGGTGCGGTCGAGGCCGACCGGCTGCATCCGCTGGTCGCCTCCGCGCTCGTGCCGGGCTATTCGCCACCGACCGGATCCACGCGTCCCTCGGACACGGCGGGGCAGGCGCGCTATGTCGAATGCCGGGGCGCCCGGCACCGGATCGCCCTGGTCGACGGCGTCCTGGCACCGCTGGACCACGCCCCGGAGGAGATCCGGCGGGAGGAACTGCTGGTCGCGCTGACCGGCACGCCGCTGCCCTGTCTCCAGGCGATCGACCGTGCGCACCGCCGCCCCGACTGTCTCGACGGCGTCCGCGAACGCCTCAGCCACGGCGACCTCGCCGGCGCGCTGACCGTCGTCGAGGGACTGCTCGGCCCCGAGGCGCTGCTGCGCGACGGGGCGCTGCGGGACGCGCTGGAGGCGGCCTCGCGCCGACGGATCACCTACGGCCTGTTCCGGGCGGGGCTGGCCGGACCCGGACCCGTCCAACGTCCGGCCGAGTTCCGCCGTCCGGACCACGTCCGCTCACATCCACGTCACGGGCAGCCTCGCTGACCTAGCCAAACGAACCGAACCGACCACAGAGAACCTGCCCTCGCACACCCGGCCCGCTGACCTGAGGGCCGCCCTCTCACGTTCTCGCTCCCAAGCCAAAGGTGATCTGACATGCCCACACGCATTCCCTTCGCCATGCCCGAATCCGCCGACTCCCAACTCGACGTCGCCGGTGCCCTGTCGGCCCTGTTGCGTGACACGGACACCGAACCGCGCGCCGACACCCAGCTGGAGGCGCTCACCCTGGCCGTGGCCGCCGACCTGCCCGTACTGCTGTGGGGCGAGCCGGGGATCGGCAAAACGGCGGCCCTGAACCAGCTCGCCGCGGCTCTCGACCTGCCGCTGACCACGGTGATCGCGAGCGTGCACGAGCCGTCCGACTTCTCCGGGCTGCCCATCGTCGGGGACGATCCCGCAGAGCAGGGCGTCCCGATGGCCCCGCCGGACTGGGCGGTCCGCCTGGTGCGGGCCGGCCGGGGGCTGCTGTTCCTCGACGAGCTGTCCACCGCGCCGCCCGCGGTGCAGGCCGCGCTGCTCCGGCTGGTGCTGGAGCGACGGATCGGCACGCTGAAGCTGCCGCCCGGCGTGCGGATCGTGGCCGCCGCGAACCCCCGTTCCTCGGCGGCCGACGGCTGGGAGCTGAGCCCGCCGCTGGCCAACCGGTTCGTCCATCTGCAGTGGACCCACGACCACGAGATCGTCGTACGCGGTCTCGGCGGGACCTGGCCCCGGGCGACGCTGCCCCGGCTCGACCCGGAGCAGCTGCCGCGGGCCGTGGAGTTCGCGCGCCGCGCGGTGTGCACGTTCCTCACCGCGCGTCCGACGCTGGTCCACCGGCTGCCCAGCGGGGAGACCCGTCGGGGCGGGCCCTGGCCGTCGCCCCGCAGCTGGGAGATGACGCTGCATCTGGTCGCGTTCGCGACCGCGGCCGGCTCCGCCCGGGACGTGCTCTCGCTGCTGGTCCGGGGCACGGTCGGCGACGGGCCAGGACTCGAACTGCTGGCGAGCCTGGACCGGCTGGATCTCCCGGACCCCGAGGAACTGCTCGCCGACCCCTCCGGGGCCGAGTTGCCCGAGCGCGGGGATCTGCGCCAGGCCGTACTCGACGGGGTGGTGGCCGCGGTCCGCGAGCGCCTCGAGAAGCCCCGCTGGGACGCGGCGTGGGCGCTGCTGGTTCGGGCGCTGGAGACCGGGGCGCCGGACCTGGTGGTCGTCCCCGCGACGACCCTCGCCTCGCTGCGCCGCGAGGACTGGGACGTCCCGGACACGATCGAACAGCTCGCCGGGGTGGTCTCGCTGTCCCGGCATGCGGAACAGACCAAGGCCCGGGTGACGGCCGGCCAGAAGGCGGCCCGATGAACCCCCGTACACCGGAAACAACAGAGACACCTGAGACACCTGAGGTCACGGCGGGGACAGGGGTCGTGGGTCTCGACGCGCCGGAGGCATCGGAGGCCGGCCCCTCCCTCGACCTCGACAAGCTCTTCACGGCCCGCCTCTACGCCGCCCGGGCGCGTCCCTACCTGGCGACGGCGTTGTTCGCGCTGCACGTCGTCGAGTCGCGGCGGGTGCCGACGATGGCCGTCGACCGGCACTGGCGGTGTTATGTCTCGCCGGCCTTCGTGAACCGGATGCCGGTGGAGGAACTGGCCGGGGTCTGGGTGCACGAGGTGTCGCATCTGCTGCGCGACCATCACGGGCGCAGTGACCGCGTCGCCCGGGAGCGCGGTCTGACCGGCCCGGGGGAACGGCTGCGGATGAACATCGCGGCGGACTGCGAGATCAACGACGACGCGTTCGGCGACGGGCTGGTCCGGCCGAAGGACGTGGTGGATCCGCGGTCCCTGCGGCTGGACGAGGGAAAGCTCATGGAGGAGTACCTGCGGGTGCTCAGGGTCGGGCCGGACGCGCAGTGGCTTGCCTGGCTCGACTGCGGCAGCGGCGCCGACGGCCTGGAGCGGGAGTGGGACCTGGGTCCGGAGGGCGCGCACGGGCTGAGCGAACAGGAGCGGGACGCGGTCCGCTTCCGGGTGGCCGAGGGCATCAACGGCCGTCCGGGGAGCACCCCGAAGAAGTGGCGGCGGTGGGCGGAGGAGGCGTTCCATCCCCCGCAGCCCTGGCGGGAGTTGCTGGGGGCGGCGGTCCGCTCGGCGGCCTCGGGGGCGGGCGCGGGCGAGGACTACTCCTACAGCCGTCCGTCGCGGCGGTCGGCAGGGGTGCCGGGTGCCGTGCTGCCGAGCCTGCGGCGCCGGCCGCCCCGGGTCTCCGTGATCGTCGACACCTCGGGGTCGGTCAGCGACGCGGAACTGGGCAGCGCGCTCCTCGAGGTCACGGCGGTCTCCCAGGCGCTGGGCGGGCGCCGCGACCTGGTCACCGTGCTGTCGTGCGACGCGGCGGCCCGGGTCGTGCACCCGCTGTGCCAGGGCGAGGGCATCCCGCTGGTGGGCGGTGGGGGTACGGATCTGCGGACGGGGTTCGCCAGAGCGCTCCGGGCGCAGCCCCGGCCGGATGTCGTGGTGGTGCTGACGGACGGTCAGACGCCGTGGCCCACGGCGCGTCCGGCGTGCCGGACGGTCGTGGGTCTCTTCCCCCGGCAGCGGCGGGGGTGGCGCGAGCACGACCCCGAGTACAAGCCGGATCTGCCCCCCGCGTGGGCCCGGGTGGTGGAGATCGGCTAGGGGTCGGCGACAGGGGTGGGATGGGGGAAAACCCCAGTGGAGATGGGGTGTTGCCCGGATGTGGGGGGCGGTCGTGATCCGCGAGGCTCGTGTGCATGAAGCCGATGCAGTCGAACATGAAGCCGATGCAGTCGAGAAAGGCGAAGCAGCCGATCCGTACCGCGCGGGCCGCCTGGCTCGCCGCCTCCGCCGTGCTCCTCTCGCTCACCGCCCCGTTGACCGCCGCCGCGACGACATCCCCGCCCGCCCTGCGGTGGTCGGAGTGCGCGGGCCAGGGGCTCGATCCCAGACAGCGTTGCGCCACGGTCGAAGTGCCCCTGGACCACGCCGACCCCTCGGGCCCGACGATCGATGTCGTGATCTCCCGTATCCCCGCGGAGAATCCGGCCGAGCGGCGGGGCGTGCTGTTGCTGATCCCCGGCGGGCCGGGCGGCACCAGCCTGGCCGATCCCTCCGGCAAGGGGCAGCGGTTACCCCAGGGTGTGCGCGACACCTACGACCTGGTCGGGTTCGCCCCGCGCGGGATGGCACCGTCCACCTCCGTCAGCTGCGGCCTCGACCGCGCCGACCTCGCCACCACACGGCTACGGCCGTGGCCAGCCGCCGACGGGTCCGTGACCGAGACGATGGCCACCGCCCGCCGGATGGCCGACGCCTGCGCGCGCAACGGCGGTGAGCTGATGCGGCACATCAGCACGGCCGACGAGGCCCGGGACCTCGACCGTATCCGTGCGGCGCTCGGCGAGCGCCGGCTCTCCGCGTGGGGAGTGTCGTACGGCACGTATGTCGGCGCCGTCTACGGCCAGTTGTTCCCGCACCGTGTCGACCGGGTGGTGCTCGACAGCAACGACGACCCCGATCCGCGCCGGGTCGGGCGCGGTTGGCTCGCGGCCCACGAGAGAGGCGTCGAGGACGTCTTCCCCGAGTTCGCGGCGTGGGCCTCGGCGCCGGGCAATCCGAATCGGGTCGCCGAAAGCGCGGACGAGGTACGGCCGTTGTTCCTGCGGCTCGCCGCACGTCTCGACCATGAGCCGATCCCCTGGCCCGGCGCCAACCCCGAGGTGCTCGACGGCAATGTGCTGCGCCAGGCCATGCTGGACAGCCTGTACTCCCCGAGCCGCTTCCCCGCCCTGGCGAAGCTGATGCTGGCCGCCGGGAACGGCACGGTGCCGCCCGCGCCGGCCGCTCCGCCGGAGTCGGTACTGCAGAACGTGACGGCGGTCGGGGCCGCCACCCTCTGCAACGACGTGGCCTGGCCGACATCGGCCGACGCCTACCAGCGGGAGGTGGCCGTGAGCCGGGAGGAGTACCCGCTCACCGCGGGAATGCCCCGTAACGCGATGCTGTGCGCCGCCTGGCCCCACCCGCCGAAGCAGGCTCCGGTGCGGATCACCGACGAGGGGCCGTCCCGCTTCCTGCTGGTGCAGAACGTACGCGACGTCGCCACCCCGCTGAGCGGCGCCCAGCGGCTGCGAGCCGCGCTGGGCGGGCGCGCGGTCATGGTGACCGTCGACTCCACCGGCCACGACGTCTATCTGACCAACGGGAACGCCTGCGGCGACGATACGGTGTCCCGCTTCCTGGAGACCGGGATACGCCCGGCCGAGGACGCCTTCTGCCCGCGGGAGCCGTCCGTCGGGTGACTGTCCGGGAGCCGCCCGTAGGTGACCCCGGTTCACCTCGGGTGACCCCCGGCGCACCCCCGACCCGGCCCCCGGCGCATCCCCCACCCGGCTCGCGCCCCGCGCACGCCCGCCCAGGGGACCGACCCAGGGATTTCCCTGAAGTGGGGGCGACGCCCGCGGCCCTAGCCTCGCAGAGGACCGGTCGGCCGGTGTCGTCCCAGCTAGGGGCGGTGTCGGCGGTGGCGTGCGAGCAGGGGGTGAGCGCGTGGGCAGTGCCGATGTGATCGCCGATGTGTCGGACATCCTGCTGCACGTCCTGAGAGAGGCGGTCAGCGAGTCCGACGACCAGGCCACCGTACGGCTCGTCGAGCTCGTCGGCCGGACCCACGGCGGCAACTGCCCGCTCGGCCTGGAGCTCTTCCTCTACGAGGTCGCCGAGGACCCCAGCGCCCGTAACCGTCCACCGCGCCACACAGCCGTCGAGGACCCGTTCACCGGAGCGGTGCGCCAGGAGAGCCGTCGGCCCGACATGGCGCTGCTGCTGCGCTACCTGCTCGTGCCCACCGGTGGTACCCCGGACGCCCAGCAGCGGATTCTGGGGCAGGCGATGCGGGCGCTGTACGACGAGGCGATCCTCCAGGGGCCGTCGCTGGTGCCGGCGGCACAGGGCAACAGCGTCGCCGCGGCCGGGGAGTCGCTGAAGCTGCGGCTGGCGCCGCTGTCGCTTGACGAGCGGGCCAAGGTCTGGTGGGCGATCTCGCAGCCCTACCGGCTGTCTCTCAACTACGAGGTGCGGGTGGTCAATCTGGCCTCCCGGGACGTCACCGGGGCGGCACCGGTCACCGGTGGCGGCGTCGGTATCGGACAGGGCACGGGAGAGCGGCCGTGAGCGCCGGCGGCCCGGTGCCGGACATCGTGCGGATCGTGACCGGACCGGTGTGGCTGCTGCCGCAGGACGCGTTCACCGGGCGCCCGCCCGAACTGCCGTTCACCGCCCTGGTGGAGCGACGGCTGGACAGCGGGGGGTGGGTGCCCGAGGACGGTGTGCCGGTGGTCAGGACACCGGGCGGGGCGCTGGTCCTGCCGTCCCTGGCGAGCCGGCACCCCGCTCCCGTACCGGCCGCCGTACGACGCTTGCGGGTGCGGCTCGTCTCGCCGTATCTGCTGGACGCCGAGCACCCGGACGGGGTGGGCTTCGACGCCCCGTCGTGGACGGTTCCCCGGGCGACCCGGATCCGGCTGTATCCGCTGCCGGCCTATCCGTTCCCGCCCGGGACCCGGCTGCTGCGCGGGCGGGTGCGGCGGGTCGGGGGCACGGCGGTGGCCGGGGCGACGGTCGTGGGCCGGGCCCGCACCGACGGCGGCCATCTGCCGAGGATCCCGGAGTGGGCGGAGTACGCCGCCACGGCCGGGGACGGCTCGTTCCGGCTGCCGCTGCGCCGGGTCGGGAGCAAGTCACCGCCGCCGCCGGACAGCGGGGGGCCCGACGACCCCGAGGCCGAATGGTTCACCGTGACGGCTCGTGCGGACACCGGGGAGGCGTCCGTCCACCCGACCGCGCGGACCGTCCGCGACTCAGACCAGCTCATCGAGATCCCGTAGCGGAGGAAGCCCCCGATGCCCGAATACCTCAGCCCAGGCGTCTACGTCGAGGAGATCTCCACCGGCCCGCGGCCCATCACCGGGGTGGCCACCAGCACGGCCGGCATGGTCGGAGTGACCGCGCGCGGCCCGGACTCCGGCAAGCCCAAGCTGGTGACCAGCCTGCTGGAGTTCCACCGGCTCTTCGGCGGGTTCCTCCCCGAGCCGGACAGCACCGCCGTCGGCGTCGCCGACGGCAAGGGCATCCGCTGGTGGCTGCTGCCCCTGGCGGTGAAGGGCTTCTTCGACAACGGCGGGCAGCGGCTGTACGTGAAGCGGGTGCCTCCGGCGCAGGGCAGCACGGCGGCCAAGAAGGTCATCGACGACGGCACGGGTAGCGAGTCGAGCCTGGTTCTCTCGGCGACGGCCAGGCAGACGGGCGAGGGCGGTGACGGTCTGACGGCGCTTCTGCGGCTCGCCCGCGGCGCCTCCCACCAGGTCGTCGCACCGGACCCGAACCCGGAACCCGCCCCGGGGCCCACTCCAGACCCCGCGCCCGCCCCCTCGCCTGCCCCGGGGCCCAACCCGGCACCCGCCCCAGACGCGGCCGGGGGCCCGGCGCCAGGCCCGGACCCGGCACCCGCCCCAGACCCAACGCCAGCCGCAGACCCGGCAGGGGGCCCGGCAGGGGGCCCGGACCCGGCAGGGGGCGAGGGGCCAGGCCCAGACCCGGCACCCGCACCCGCACCCGATCCGGCGGCCGCCGTGACGCTTGGCGCGCTCGGTGCTATCAAGCAGTTCAGTACCGTCCTGCTCGTCCCCGCCCATCCCGGGAAGCCCCTCGGCCTGTACACCGTGCAGAGCCACGCCGCGTCGGGGACGAACGTCACCGTCACGCTGGACCGCCCGCTCGCCCAGCCGGCCGTCAAGGGCGACGCGCTCGTGCTGGTCCAGGGGTTCCGGCTGGAGATCATCGACGAGTCCCCGGGCGTCCCGCGCCGGAGCCTGCTCCTGCCGCCCGCGTCCCGACCGCCCGCCCCCGACCTCACGGTCCTCGCGACGACGGTGAACGGCGAGCCGGACGCGCTGCTCACGCTCGAAGTGGGCGAGGACCCGCTGCCGCACCTCGGCACGGGACTCTCCCGCACCGACCCGACGAAGCCGATGGACGTCCTCAAGCTCGGCGGCGGGTGCAGCGCGGGGCACCAACTCACCGCGGCGGACTACATCGGCGTGGACGGCGGCAGCGGGAACCGTACCGGCATCCAGGCCCTGGAGGACATCGACGAGGTGGCGATCTGCGCGGTCCCCGGCGTGTGGGACGGCACGGTCCTCGACGCCCTCACCACGCACTGCACCCTCCTCGGCGAGCGGTTCGCCGTGTTCGACGCACGGCCCGGGGCCACCCTGGAGGAGATCAAGGACTTCCGCGCCTCGCTGCCGTCCACCGACCGGGCCGCCCTCTACCACCCCTGGGTCAGGGTGCCGAACCCGGACCCGAGGGCCACCGGCCCCGTCGAGGCGGCGCCCTCGGGCCATCTGCTCGGGATCTACGCCGACACGGACGTGCGCCGGGGTGTGCACAAGGCGCCGGCCAACACCGTGGTGCGCGGAATCGTGCCCGGTACCGGTCTGGTCTCCGACATCACGCGCCGCGAGCAGGACACCCTCAACCCCGACGGGATCAACGTCCTGCGCGCCTTCCCCAACCTGGGCCAGCGGGTGTGGGGGGCGCGGACCCTGGCCGACGACACACGGTGGCGGTACGTGAGCGTGCGGCGGCTGTTCCTCTTCATCGAGGAGTCGCTCGACGAGGGCCTGCAGTGGGTCGTCTTCGAGGCCAACTCCGAGCAGTTGTGGGCCGCGGTCAGGCAGAGCATCGAGAGCTTCCTGACCGGGGTCTGGCGCGGCGGCGCGCTGGCCGGGAGCACCGCCGCGGAGGCGTTCTACGTGGTCTGCGACCGGACCACGATGACGGAGGACGACCTGGCCCAGGGCCGGCTGGTCTGCCAGGTGGGGATCGCCCCCGTCTACCCGGCCGAGTTCGTGATCGTACGGGTCCAGCAGGCGACCCGTGAGTCGATCACGACCTGACCACTTCCGACAGCGCGGCGTTCGCCGCAGGAGAGGGGGCGGCTGTGCCACCCGTTCAGCGTGACGACCCTTACGGCGCGTACAACTTCCTCGTCCAGGTCACCGGGGTCGCGCCCAACGGCCAGGATGTGCAGGCCTCGTTCACCGAGGTGTCCGGGCTGACCGTGGACATCCAGCCGATCGAGTACCGGGCCGGCAGCGCGAGGGAGAACCACGTCACCAAGCAGGTGGGCCTCGCGAAGATGTCGAACATCGTCCTCAAGCGCGGGATCACCGGCCATGTGGAGTTCTGGCAGTGGGTCAAGCGCGCCATGAACGGCGAGGCGGCCACGCTGCGGGCCACCGGGTCGATCGCGCTGCTGGACGAGAACCGCCACGAGGTCATGCGGTGGAAGTTCGACCGGGGCTGGCCGGTGAAGTACACCGGCCCGTCCCTGGGCGCCGCGAAGAACGAGATCGCCATGGAGACGCTCGAACTGTGCGTCGAGGCCCTCGAGATCGACGTCTGACCGACGTCTGACCGACGTCTCACCGGCATCGGCCGCCGCCCGCAAGTGATCGGCAACCGACCGTGACTTGGAGAACAGCATGCCCGCCTCCGCCCTGGGGCAGCAGCCGCTGCCGGGACTGACCGCGACGGCCGTCGCCGCCGAGGACCCGGTCCAGCCGCTGCGCACCGATGTGGCCTGCTTCGCCGGACGCACCCGGCGCGGCCCCGTGGCCACTCCGGTGCGGGTCACGGACTGGGCGGCGTTCGACGCGGTGTTCGGTGGGCTCGACGGCGCGCTCGACCTGCCGTACGCGGTGCGCGGGTTCTTCGCCAACGGCGGTACGGCGCTGTGGGTGCTGCGGGCCGAGACGGCAGAGCGCGCGGCGGCCTCGGCGGACTGGCCGGCCGGGGCGCCCTCGCCGTTCGCCCCGGTGGCGGGCTGCCGGGTGGTCGCCGCGTCCGAGGGCGGCTGGGCGGACGGGACACGGGTGACGGTCCGGCACCGCCCTGCGGGCTCCGGCGGTCCGCAGGCACTGCTGCGCGTCGACGCGCCGGGGGAGCCACCGGAGTCGTACGGCTGGCTGCCCCTCGGCGCGCTCCCCGACGCGGTGGCGGCGGGCTCGCGACTCATCCGACTCGTACCCCACGGACCGACACCGACGGGTCCGGCGGCAGGCCCGCACGCCGCCACCTGGACCGGGCGAGCACCGAACCCGCCCCCAACCACCGGACCAGCACCGGACCCGCGCCCGCCCACCACACCCACCGGACCAGCGGCAGACCCGCACCCACCCACCACACCCACCGGACCAGCGCCGGACTCTCCCCCACTCACCACACCCACGGAACCGGCAGCAGACCCGCACAGGGCCATCACCTCCACCGGACGGGCACCAGCCGCCCGCTCGGCCACCGGGCGGGCCGGGCCGGCCGGGCCGGCCGCAGGCGTGCGGACGGCTGTGCTCGCCGGGGGACGGCCCAGCCCCGGTGCCCCGGACGCCGACGGGACCCTGGCCGACGGGTACGCCGATGCCGTGCGCGCCATGGGGCGGCTGCCGGAGCCCGCCCTGCTGGCGTTGCCCGATCTGGACCGTTGCGGGGTCGGGGCGGCGCGTCGGGACGAGTTGGCCGATCTGCTGGTGCGTGAGTGCGCGGCGGCGCTGGACCGGCTGGCGTTGCTGGATCCGCCGCTCGCGGACGGCCGGGACCCGGTGGCGGCGACCGCGCGGGCCGTGGCCTGGCTGGCGGACCTGCGGGAGCGGCACGACACGGCGGGGCTGCAGGCCTGTGCCGTGCACTGGCCGCCGTTGCGGGTGCCCGATCCGTTGGCCGTGGTGCCGCCGGCGCTGCGGACGGTACCGGCGTCGGGTCATGTCGCGGGGCTGGCGGCGCGGCTGGACCGTGAGCGGGGCGCGTTCGCGACACCGGCCAACGCCCTGCTGGAGGACGTCGTCGATCTGGCCCAGGTGCTGCGCCCGGAGCAGGAGGCCGCGGTGTACGCCTCGGGGGCGAACCTGCTGCGGTGTCCGCCGGGGCGGGGCCCGCTGGTGTGGGGCGGCCGCACGGCGGTACCGCAGGAGCGGGCGGAGGGGGTCGGCAAAGGCTGGTTCATCGCCCACCGCAGGCTGCTGCACCGGCTGGTGCGGGCGGCCCACGCGGTAGCCGAACCACTGCTGTTCGAGCCGGACACCCCGGGGTTGCGGCTGCTGCTGGTGCAGGGGCTGACCGAGGTGCTGCTGGGGATGTTCGAGGCGGGCGCCCTCGCCGGTGAGCGGCCCGCCGAGGCCTTCCGGGTGCGCTGCGACGAGGGGCTGAACCCCGCGGAGCGGACCGCGCTGGGGCAGGTGGTGTGCCAGGTGGAGGTGGCTCCGGCCGCACCGATGGAGTTCATCGCGATCCGGCTGGTGCTGGGCGGGCGCGACCGGCTGGAGGTGGTGGAGCCATGACCGAGCAGACGCTGGAGTTCTTCGAGGAGCCGCTGCCGAAGTTCCGTTTCCTGGTGGTGCTGGGCCCGGCCGCCGCCCATCTGCCGCCGGAGCAGGCCGCGTTGCTGCCGCTTACCGCCCAGGGGGCCTTCCAGCAGGTCACCGGGCTCGGCGCGCAGCTCGAGGTCACGGCCTATCCGGAGGGCGGGGTGAACGACCGGGTGCGGCAGTTCCCGGTCCGCCACTCGTGGAACCGGATCGTGCTGCACCGGGGGGTGGCCCGTGGCCCCGGTCTGTGGGCCTGGTACCGGGCCGGGCTGGGCAATCCGCTGGGCGCGCGGCGCAGTGGGGCGGTGCTGCTGATGGACGCGGCGGGGAAGCCGGGCGCGGTGTGGGCGTTCCGTGGCGGCCTCGCCTCGAAGTGGACGGGCCCGGATCTGCACGGGGAGCGCAGCGAGGTGGCGGTGGAGCAGCTGGAGATAGCGCACGAGGGGCTGGTGGCGGTGGAGCAGGCGGTGCCAGGGCTGGGGTGAGCAGCAGCCCAGCCGTACGAAATCACACGGTTCACACGTTCGGGGAGAGGCACATGCTGACCATCCATCACCTGTCCGTCGACTTCGAGGTCGGCGGGGACGACACGGCGGTGTTCGCCCGGCTGTTCGCCCAGCACATCCGGGAGTGGGCCCAGCGCCAGGAGGACGCCCGGGGCCGGTCCGGACTGCTGGCGCAGGAGGCGTCCCTGACCGGTGAGGGCGTCAACGGGGTGCGGGGCGGAGGCGCGTGATGTTCCCTATGCCCGGGCTCTCCCCGGGGCGCGACGCGGCGCCGGTGCTGGCGACGCTGATCGTGCGTCCGCCCCGCTCGGTGCCGTACTCGGGGCCGCCGCTGCTGGTGTTCCCGGTCAACCCGACGGAGTACGCGGTCTCGAAGGCGGTGACGTACGCCGAGATCGGTGTGCCGGGGCTCGACGCGCCGCCGCTGCAGTTCGTCCGGGGCGGGGCGCGCACGCTCAAGGTGGACGCGCTCGTGGACGCGGCCGAGGAGCCCGATCCACCGCGCCGCAACGTCCAGTCCCGCTGGCTCGACACGTTCCAGCAGCTGACGTTGCGTCAGAGCAACACGCACGCTCCGCCGGTGGTGACCTTCGTCTGGGGCGCGAACCCCCCGTTCACGGGTGTCACGGACAGCCTCTCCGTCAGCTACGTCCTGTTCGACCGGGACGGCACGCCGACGCGGGCGAAGGTGTCGCTGACGCTCAAGGAGTTCCGGACGGCCGAGGAGCAGCAGCTCGCGTCCGCGACGAGTTCCCCCACCGTGGAGAAGGTCTGGACGGTGCGGCGCGGCGACTCCCTGTCCTCGATCGCGGCGGCGGTGTACCGGGACGCGGGACGCTGGCGGGAGCTGGCCGCCGCCAACGGCCTGGTCGATCCGCGCAGGCTGGCGCCCGGCACGGCGCTCGTCGTGCCCGCGCTGGAGCGGGGGTGACCGGGATGACTCCGCTGACGGACACCTACGTTCCCTGCTTCGAGGTCGCGCTCGACGACTCCGAGCTCACCCGGCAGATGCGTGAGTGCGTGCTCGACATCCAGGTCGTGCGCGAGCTGAACAAGACCGGGACCCTCTCGCTCACCCTGAGCAACTGGGACGAGCTGAATCTGCGGCTGCGCTTCGACGACCCCAAGCACCTCGCCCCCGGTCAGTCGGTCGAGGTCCGGCTCGGCTACACGGGCCGACTCCGGCCGCCGGTGGTGGCCAAGGGCCAGATCACCACCGTCCAGCCGGACTTCCCGTCGGCGGGCCCGCCGACCCTGCAGATCGCCGGCCAGGACCGTACGGCCCGGATGAAGAACCGCAAGCCGCAGTCCGACGAGGAGAAGAAGCACGTGAACCTCGCCGACTGGCAGATCGCCGAGAAGATCGCCAAGCGCCACGACCTGCCGCTGGTGGCCGAGACGGAGGGCGTCGTGCACCCCGTGATGATGCAGGACAACGTGGACGACGTGGTGTTCCTGCTCAAACGGGCCCAGGACATCGACCGGGAGGTCTATGTGGCGCCGGACCCGGAGTACGGAGTGGAGAGTCTGTACTTCGTCCGTCCCGCCGACGGCCGGCCGGGCCCGTCGGCCCGCGAGACCCGCACCTTCGACCTCTGGTATTCGGTGCTGGCCCGGGGCGCCCGCTCGGGGCGTCCGGAGGAGGGTCCGGCGGCGCGGACGTCCCCGGCGCCGAACCTGATCTCGTTCCGGCCGACGCTGCGGGTGGCGAACCAGGTGGCCAAGGTGACGGTGCGGGGCTGGGATCCGCGCCGGAAGCGGGAGATCGTCGGCACCGCCACCCAGGCGGATCTCCAGGCGGAGCGCGACGCGGGGCGCAGCGGTCCGGCGGTGGCCGCCGAGGAGATGGGCGACCGTGAGGAGGTGATCGTGGACCGCCCGGTCAGCTCCGAGCAGGAGGCGCGGACGATCGCGGTGAGCGTGCTGAGCGGCAGGTCGTACGACTTCGTGACCTGCGCGGGCCAGTTGGCGGGCCTGCCCGAGCTGGTGCCGGGGGACTCGCTGCGGATCGGCGGGGTGGGCGGCAGGTTCGGCGGCTCGTACTACACGACCAAGGTCACCCACTCCTTCAACTCCTCCGGTTTCCTCACCTCGTTCGAGGCGCGGCGCACCTCCGAGGGGCGGTGACGGCGGCCATGTCGGTGATGCCGGGCGCGGTCGTGGACCGCCGCTACTTCGGAGTGATGACGGGGATCGTCGAGCGGGTGGCGGACGATCCGGAGAAGGAGTGCCGGGTGCGGCTGCGGCTGCCCTGGTTCGACGCGAGCACGATCACCGAGTGGTGCCGGGTGGCCCAGCCGTACGCGGGCAAGGGGTACGGGGCGACCTTCGTACCGGAGCCGGGCGACGAGGTGCTGGTCGCCTTCGACCAGGGCGACATGCGGTTCCCCATCGTGATCGGGTGTCTGTACAACGGCGTCGACAAACCGCCCACGCACCGCTCCGGCGGCCGGGACGAGAAGCTGCTGCGCACCAGGCACGGCCATGAGCTGGCGCTGGACGACACCTCCGGCGCGCAGGCCGTACGGCTCAGGTCCGCCGCCGGACACCGGGTCGAGCTCGACGACGCGAACAAGTCGGTGGTGGTGCGTACGGCGTCCGGCGGCAAGGTGACGGTGACCGCCGACGGGTCGGTGGAGATCAGCGCGGGTTCCGGGCCGGTGACGGTGAAGGGCGGCTCGGTGACGCTGGACGCGGCGCAGGTCTCGCTGGGCACGGGCGCGTCGGAACCGGTGCCGCTGGGGGCGCAGTTCGTGGCCTGGCTGACCGGGCACACGCACCCGGTCCTGCCCGGTGTCACGGGTTCGATGGTGCCCGCCGGGCCGCCACCGCTGTCGACGTCCGTGCGGGTGGCGCAGTGACCGGCGGCGCGGAGGACTTCCTGGGGCGGGGCTGGCGGTTCCCGCTGCTGCCTGACGCGTCGGGCCGGCTGGCGTACGCGGTCGGGGAGGACAGTGTCCGCGACTGTCTGCTGGTGCTGGTGCGCACCGCGCTGGGCGAGCGGGTGATGCGGCCCGAACTGGGCACGCGGGCACCGGAGTCGGTCTTCGCCCCCGGCAGCTCACGGGCGTTGCGGGCACTGGAGGACTCGGTGCGGGAGGCGATCCGGGACTTCGAGCCGAGGGCCGCCGTGGACGACGTGCGGGCGCGGCCCCGGCCGGGCGAGGAGTGGCGGGTGACGGTGACGGTCGCCTACCGGGTGCGGGCGACGGGCCGGCACGAGACGCTCGTCTTCCCCTACTACCTGGACGGCGGAGCGGGACTGGTCGACGGCGCGGGCGCGTTCGGTCCGGGCGGCGGCGGGGGTGGTGGGCGATGACACTCGCGCCGCTGCGGCTGGACGACCTGACCTGGGCGGGTCTGATGGAGGCGGTCCGCTCCCGGATCCCGGCGGAGTCCGGGGGCCGGTGGACCCTGCACGCCCCGGTGGATCCGGGCATGACGCTGCTGGAACTCCAGGCGCATCTGCTGGAGCAGCAGGTCTATCTGCTCGACCGGGTGCCGGACGCGGTGGTGCACGCGGTGCTGCGGCTGCTGGGCGTGCCCGGCCCGGCGCCCGCGACGGCCGCGGTCACGGTGCTCCAGGTGGTCCCGGAGACGCCGGGTGCCCGGCTGCGGCTTCGGGAGGGCGCGTCGTTCAACCGTGCGCCGGGGCGCGGCCCGGAGTTCTGCCTGGACCGCGACCTGGACGTCCTGCCGGTCTCGGTGACCGGTCTAACAGCCGACGGAGTGGACCGTACGGCTGACCTGGCGGCCGGACGCCCGGTGCCGCTGACGGGACCGTACGGCACACCCGCGCGCGTCGGCGTCCGCCTCTCGGCGAACGGTGACGGCTTCCCCGGCGGCGGCGAACTCGCCCTGCTCTTCGTGTTCGAGGACCCCGCGGGCCCCTGGGAGGGCCCCGGCACGCCGGACGGCTGGAGCGCGGGGGCCGTGCCCGACGTACCGCCACCGGCCCGGCTGTCGTGGTCCTACGGTCCCGTCGGCGCCGTCCGTGAGCTGCCGGACGGGGCGGTGGTGGACGGCACGGGCGGGCTGCGCCGGTCCGGTGTGGTCCGGCTGGCGCTGCCCGCGACACCGGCCGGGACGGAGCGGGAGCTGGTGCTGTCGGCACCCGCGGCCACGTACGCCGCTCCCCCGCGCCTGCTGCGGCTCGCCCCGAACGCCGTCCCGGCCCGGCACGCCCGGCGCGTGCGCCTCGCGGAGGGCGCGGACGGGCCCACGGCGGCCCAGTTGACCGGACGTCCGCCGCTGCCGGGCCTGGTGGTCGCGCTGCCCGGGGAAGCGGCCGGGCGGCTGATCGACGTCGGGCGTCTCACGCTGTGGGAGACGGACGACGCCGGGAACGGCCGGGAGTACGACTGGACGGCCGTGCCCGACCTGGCGTTCAGCGGTCCGCCGGACCGGGTGTTCACGGTCGACCGGGCCTTGGGCGCGCTGCGCTTCGGCGACGGGCTGACCGGACGGATCCCCCGGCCCGGGCGGGACGCGACGCGGACGGTGCTGCGGGCCGAGTACCGGCTGGGCGGCGGCCCCACCGGCAACGGCGGCGCGGATCCGGCGCCGGCCGCCGCCACCGCCGTACCGGAGGCGCTGCTGGCGTTTCCGGCGCTGGCCGGGTTCGCGCGGCGCCGCGAGGCCGAACTTCCCTCCGGGGACTGGGAGTTCACCGGGGACGCGGCCGATGTCGTACCGTCCGGCGCGCAGTGCACGGCGCGTGCCCTGGTGGCGGCGGAGGGCGGTGCCGAGGCGGAGAGCCCGACCGCCGCGCGCCGACGGGCCGCCCCGGCGCTCGCCGTGGTGTCCCGGGCGGTGACCGCCGCCGATCACGAGCGGCTGGCGCTGACCACCCCGGGGGTCGCCCTCGCCCGCGCCCACGCGCTGGTCGGCGCGCACCCCGCGCACCCGGGACGCGGTGTGCCGGGCGCCGTGACGACGCTGATCGTGCCCCGGGTGCCCCACGGCGTCACCGCGCTGCCGGTACCCGATCCGGGCGCGCTGAGCGCCGTACGGAACCGGCTGGCGGGGGCGCGGCTGCTGGGCGCCGGGGTGTTCGTGGCGGCGCCGCGCTACCGGCCGGTCCGGGTGCGCGTGACGCTGACGGCGGACACCGCACGCCGGGCGCTCGTGTCCGACGCCGTGCGCCGCCATCTCGATCCGCTCCTGGGCGGCGACGAGGGCACCGGCTGGCCGTTCGGCGGGGTACTGCGCCCGTCGGCACTGCTGCGGGTGGCCGAGCGGGCACTGACGGAGGCGGGCGACCGAACTCCGGTGGGGTCCGTGGCCGTGGCCCTGGACGAGGGCCCGTTCGAGTCCTGCGGCGACACAGAGCTGTGCCCCGGCGAACTACCGGGCCCACTGAAGGTTGCAGTGTGCGCGGAGGTCCCACAATGAAAAGGCCGGATGACAACCGCGCCCCAAAGGGGCGCGGGGAACTGCGCGACCAGCCACAAACGACCGGCACCGACGAACCGTGGTGGACGCCCGCCGGAAACACCCGCACGGCAATGCTGGACGCAGACGGCCACCCACTCCTCCTCGGCGCCACCCGGGAAGACCTGGTGGCGGCGCTGCAAAAGCGCACCCCCGGCTTCACCCCGGAGTGGACCGGCACCGGCCCCGACGACACCGGTGACGCCCTGCTGCGCCTGTTCGGCCTGATGGCCGAGGCCGTGGCGGGCCGGGTCGACCGGCTGCCCGACAAGCTGCTCGTGGAACTGCTGCGGATCGCCGGGGTCACCCCGCTGCCCGCCTCCCCGGCACAGGCGGTGCTGTGTCTGACCGCGACGGCCGCCGCCGAAGGGGGCGTCCAGGTCCCGGCGGGCTTCCAGGCCGGCGCGCCCGGCGAGGACGGCTCCGAGGTGGTGCTGGAGACGGCCGACGACATGTGGGTGTCACCCGCGGAGCTGGCGTACCTGGCGGTGGGCCGTCCCGCGACGGGCGAACTGCCGGGTCCGGTGGACGAGATCCGGCCGGGCGCAGGGGCGAGTGCCGACGGGTTCCCGCCGTTCGGGGAGCGGGCGGAGCCCGGGTCCGCGCTGTGGCTGGGGTTCACCGCGCCGGTGGCGCCCGAGGGTGGGCTGTCGCTCGCGTTCGTGGCGGCGCCGCGCCCCGGGGGTCCGGCTGCGGCGGCGCGGGGCACGGTCGCACCGCCCGGGGCGCCGCCGCCCGGCCTGCGCTGGTCCGTGCTCGATGGAGGTGTCGTGCGCGCGGCGGATGTCGTGGTGGACCGCACGAGCGGTCTCGCCGCCACCGGAACCGTGCAGTTGAGGCTGCCCGCCGGATGGCGGACCGGCCGCCCGCCGGGTGGGCCGCAGCTGCCCGAGGCCCACTGGCTGCGCGTCCGGCTCGCCACGGGCTCGTACGCCGAGGTGCCGCGGCTGGTCGCCGTACTGCCGCACGCGGTGCTGGCCGACGCGGTGCGGACCGTGCGCGAGGAGGTGCTCAGCCCCGCGCCGGCGGATCCCTCGGACCCGGACGCGGGGGCGGGCGTACGGCTGCGGGTGGCGTCGCCGCCCGTGGTGCCGGGGTCGCTGACGATCGCGGTGGCCGACGATCCCGCCGCGCCCCTCTTCCCCCTGGACGACGCACGCGGAGGGCCGGCGAGTGTGTGGCGCGAGGTGCCGGACCTGGCCCTGGCGGGGCCCGCCGACCGGGTGTTCGCGCTCGACGCGGCGTCCGGTGTGCTCACCTTCGGGGACGGAGTGCACGGGCTCGCCCTGCCGCCCGGCGTGGGCCAGGTGAAGGCACTGGCGTACCGCACCGGCGGCGGGCGGCGCGGGGCCGTGGCGCCGAAGACCGCGACCGTGCTGAGGACTGCCGTGCCGGGGGTGGCGTCGGTCACCAACCCGCTGGCCGGGTCGGGCGGGACGGACGCGGAGCGGTTCGAGGCGACCGTGCGGCGCGGCGCCGCCGAGCTGCGGACCGCCGGACGGGCCGTCACCCCCACCGACCACGCGCTGCTGGCGCTGCGCGCGCCCGGCGCCCGCGTCGCCCGCGCACACGCCGTGCCCGGACACCACCCGGACCACCCCGGCGCCCGGCTGCCCGGCATCGTCGGCGTGTACGTCGTGCCGCCCGACGAGAATCCGGACACGGCCGGGGCGCCGCTCCCCTCGGACGGCGATCTCGCGGCCGTGGCCGACCATCTGACGCGGGTCCTCGCCCCGACCGGGATCACCGTGGTGACGGCCCCGCCCCGGTACGTCCGCGTCGACGCGCGGATCGTGCTGGCGCTCGTCACCGGGGCCGACCGGGCGGCGGCGGTCCGTCGCGCGGAGGACGGACTGCGCCGTTTCCTGCACCCGCTCGACGGCGGCCCGGCGGGCGACGGCCGGCCCTTCGGCGCACCGCTCGCGCACACCGCGCTGCTGCGACGGCTGCTCGCCGACGACGCGGTGGCCGCCGTGCCTCGGCTGGCGCTGACGGTGGACGGACTGCCGGCCCCGCCCTGCGCCGACGTACCGCTGCCACCGCACGCGCTGGTCCGGGTCGGCCGGGTCACCGCGTCGGTCGACGGCGAGCGGGGGCGGTGACCCGTATGGCAACTGCACTGCTACGACCGATTCCCACCGGGCGGAGGTGCGGCCCATGACCGTCCGCGCCGAATCCCACGTCCTGCTCGACTCCGCCGGCGGATGGCGTCCGGACCCGGGTGCCGCGGCACCGCTGCCGGAGCCGGTGGTGGACGGTGCCGCGCTGGTGCTGCCGTCCGGGGCGACCGAGGCCGTGCTGGTCACCGTGCCGCTCGACAGCGGTGTCTCCCGGTGCCGTTGGCATCGGGTGCGGGTGGCCGCCGAGGTGCCGCCGGGCAGTGCGCTGGTCGTTCAGCTGGCCACCGCGGAGGAGGCCGTGGCACCGGGGCCCGACGACTGGCAGACGCTCCCCGGACCGTCGTACGACGTGCTGGTCGACCAGCCGCCGGGCCGGTTCGCCGTCGTACGGCTGCTGCTGGGGCGCGCGGACGCGACCGCGCCGGGCCCCGCCGTCCGTCAGGTGCGGCTGGACCTGCCGCGGGCCACCTCCGCCGACCTCCTGCCGGCCGTCTACCGCGAGGATCCGACGGCCGACGACTTCACCGAGCGGTTCCTCGCCCTGTTCGACTCGGTGACCGAGACCCTCGACCGGGCCACCGAACGGGCGCCCGCGCTGCTCGACCCGGCCGGGGTGCCGGACGCCGTGCTGCCCTGGATCGCGGGGCTGCTCGGCCTGGACTTCGGCCCCGACCCGGATCCGGCACCCGGCGCCAGTTGGAGCGGGGGCGACAGCAACGGCGGCCGGCCCGGCGCACCCGACGCGGGCAACGCGCAGCTGCCGCCGGCTGTGCTGCGCAGGCTCGTCGAGGCGGCCCCGGAACTGCGCCGGCGGCGCGGCACGCCGTGCGGGCTGGCCCTCGCCCTGGAGATCGTGCTGGGCGTCCGTCCGGCGATCGTGGAACCGGTCGACGCCCCCTGGGGTGCCGTGGGCCGGGACGCCCGGCTGGGCGAGGTGCGGCTGTTCGGGCGGTCGGCGGCACGGGTGCGGCTGGGCGGCCCCGCGGTCCTCGGCTCACGGCTCGCCGGACCCGCCGCGCGGGGCGGCGCGCCCCTGCGCTCGCTCGGCGATCCGGACGACGATCCGCTGACCGGCACCGCGTTCCGGTTCCGGGTGCTGCTGCCGCCGCCCCCCGGCGGCGCCGACGGGGTGCTCAGGACCGCGACCGACCTCGTCGAACGGCTCTCCCCCGCGCACACCTCGGCGGCCGTGTCCGTCGGCGGACGGGGCTTCACCGTGGGCGAGCGCAGCGCGGTGGGCGTGGACACGCTCCTCGTCGCCCCCGGGCCGTCCCCGGCGGGAGCCGCCCGCCTCGGCACGGACACCGTGCTCGGCCCGGACCGCTCGGGACGGCGTGGCATCCGGCTGGACGGCACCTCGGGGGCGGGCGTGCGCACGGTCGCGCTGGACAGCAGCAGCGAGGAACTGGTCAGCACCAGCGAGGAAAACGGCACCAGCAGAGAGGCAGGACCCCATGACGGCTCCTCCGACCGGGCGTGACAGCGCCCCCCGGGCCGGCCGGCGGCGGCTGACGTACTTTCACGGCCAGTTGCTGTCCGCGCAGGACCTCCGCCAGGAACAGGAGCAGTTCCTGGCCCGGCTGCGCCTGCACAACCTCGCCCTGCACGGCTACGGCGTGGCGTACGGCCTGTGGACGCGCCCGGTGCCGGCGCCCGCAGGCGACTGCCCCGGTCCCGGGCGGGCGGCGCCCTGGCTGGAGGTCACCGACGGGGTGGCCGTCGACCGCAACGGGGACGAGGTGATCGTGCCCTGCGGTGCGCTGCCCCGGCACGACCTGTGGCGGCTGCTCGACGAGGAGGAACGCCACCGTGCCGCGCAGGAGATCCAGGAGCGGAAGCCGGACGGGGTCACGGTCTATGTGACGATCCATCACTGCGAGGAGCCGGTCGACAGCGTCCGCGCCGTGCACACCGAGGGCTGCGACTCCCTCCCGCGCACCGCCTACGCCCACATCCGGGAGGGATTCGCGCTGCGGGCCACGACCCGGCAGCCGGAATCCGACCCCTGCGGCCCGCAGTGCCCCTGCGGGCCGGGGACCGAGCACCCGCGCCCGGGATGCGGTGACGGGCGGGTGCTCGGGCCCGGACTGCTGCTGGCCAGGGTGGAGGGCGTACGCCCGGACCGCGCGCTCGCACCGGAGCAGATCCACCCGGAGGAGCGCCGACCGCTCTCCCGGCGTCGCCCCACCGTCATCACGTCGGTCTCCTGGCAGCACGGCGGCCGGCTGACGACCCCGCAGATCCGCGCCCTGCTGGGCGATCAGGGCCTGACCGTCGCGTTCTCCCGGCCGGTGCGCACCGCGACCCTGGCCAAGGGCATCGCCGACATCTTCCAGATCACCGGCGGCCGGGGCGTGCACGGCACGGTCATGCGCCTGGAGACCGAGATCAAACCCGAGCAGGCGGACTGCGAGACCACGAAGGAGATCACCATCCGGCAGACCGACTGCGAGTACCTCAACGACAAGGACCGCGTCCACCTGGTGCTGCGCACCCCGTTCATCCTGGACGTCTGCGGCGAGCCGGTGGACGGCACCCATGTCGGCGGACTCGTCCCGCGACCCGGCGGCCCGGTCCCGCACCGGACCGGCCTGCTGCCCCCGGACGGCTCCGGCCCGCGCACCTCGGGCACGGTCACGGGCGGCGCGGGGGTGTTCGAGAGCTGGGTCTTCGTCGACAACCCCAAGAACGCCAAGGATGACGACACCAGGGGGTCCGAGCCCGACGAGACCGATGAGGTGCGGTCATGACCACCACCGGCACACGCGACTGCGGCTGCGGCTGCGGCGGCGCCTCCTCCTCCTCCTCCTCCTCCTCCGGCGGCGGCGCCCCGCCCGCTCCCGGTTTCCGGGCGGGCGGCCCGGTACGCCCGGTCTTCTTCGCGGGCCAGCTGCTCACCGAGGACGACCTCGGCGCGCTCGCCACCTGGACGGCCGGACGCGTCCGATCCCACAACCGGCTGCGGTACGTGTCGCCCGAGGGGCTCGGCGCGGTCCTGTGCGGGCTCTCCGTCGACTGCGGGACCTGCGCGCCGGGCGTCGTGCGGATCGGTCCGGGCCACGCCGTGGACGGGGCGGGCAACGACATCCCGGTGGCGTGCGCCGAGGACGTGGACGTCGTCGCCCTCGCCCGGGAGTACCGCGCCTCCGGCGGCGGCTGCCAGGACGACGAGCCCTGCCCGCCCGGCCCCGAGCGCGTCTACGGCCTGTTCCTGCGCCACGAGGAGGAGTTCGCCGAACCGGCCGCGCCCTACGACCCCGGCGACGGCTGTACGCCGGCGGGCTGTGTGCCCACCCGGGTGCGCGAGGGCCACCGCTATCTCGTGCGCCGGGTACCGGACGCTCAGGCGAGCCGGCTGTGCGCGCTGCTGCGGCGCAGGTTCGACGACCGGCGGGCGTTCCTGGAGTCCTGCCTGGGGGAGGTCCGGCCCTCCTCGCAGGAGCTCACGGAGTGGCTCACCGCCCGCCTCGACGTCAACGGCGACCTGTGCGACCGCGCTCCCCGCGAGCTGCTGTGCGAGGTCCCGTTTCGGCAGCCGGGCAACGACGTACGGCTCAACCGGCTCCGCAAGGACTCGGCGTGGCGCGCCTTCGAGGCGTATCTGCGGGCGGCCGTCCGCTCGCTGCTCGTCGTCCCCTGCCCCGACGGCTGCGCCCCGGACGTCCTGATCGCCGTGGTCACGCTGGACGGCTGCGACGTCGTACGGGCGGTGCCGGCCGGGCGGCGCGGCACGCATCTGCCGGATCCGGCGGAGGCGCAGTGGCGGCCCCGGCTGGCGGAGCTCGTCGAACGCGACGCCGGGACACCGGAGTTGCTGACGTTCGTGCTGGACCTGCTGGACGTCACCGGCTGTCAGCCGTCGCGTGACCACACCTAGCCACGAGAGGAGCGCTCGCCATGCCGGCACCCCTGCGGCCCGAGTTCCACGAGGGCCAGATCCTGGCCGCCGACGACCTGTCGGCCGTGGTCCGCTACGGCCGGGACGCCGCCGCACGTCACCAACGGCACCTGCACACCTGGGGGATCGCCTCGGGCCTGGAGGTGACGCTCCGTCCACGCGTCGGCTCCGGCTCCGACGAGTACAAGACCGTCGTGGTCGGGGCGGGGACGCTTGTCGACCCCTCGGGGCGGGAGATCGTGGTCCCCGCGCCGGTGGAACTGTCCACGCCCGGCGAGCGGTTCTCGCTGTCCTCCCCCGACGACACGGCTCCGCGTCCGCTGATGCTGATGTGGAGCGATCGGCCGGTCACCGGCGGGTCCGCCGCGTCCGCCGGTGCGTGCGCCGGGTCCGGGGCCGCCGCGCGGGCGCGGGAGGAGTTCGTCCTGGTGGTCGGCGAGCCGGGCGACGAGCTCGACCTGGCCGAGCAGGCGCCGCCCGCGCCCGACGCGGGACCCGACCGGCTGGCCGGCGGCGACCGGGGACGGGTGCTGCTGGGCTTCGTCGTCTGGGGCGGCGGCGAGGAGGGCGGGTTCACCGAGGTGCTGCCGAGCGCCAACGGGGTCGGCCGACGGTACGCGGGCGTCCTGGCGGACCGGGTGTCCGCGCGCGGCGGCACCCTCGAACTGGCGGCGGAGCCACGCCCGGTGGCCGGGAAGGTGGGCGTCCGGATCGGCGGCGCGGACGGCAGCCTGGACATCGGCCGGTTCAACGCGGCCGGTGCCCTCGCGCCCGCGCTGCGGGTCCTCGGCGACGGCAGCACCCGGGTGCTCGGCGACATGGAGGTCACCGGCGGGCTGACCGTCAGCGGCGCTGTCGACAGCCCGCTGGTCACCGGCGGTGTCCTCGTGCAGTCCGGTACCGCGAGCCACGGTGTCGTCCTGCCGCTGCCGCCGCCGGTGACGGCCGACCAGGTCGACTCGGGCGAGATCGTCCTGCATGTGCAGGTGACACCGCGGCTCCAGACGTACGGCGTCGCCGACGGGACCGCCGGCCGTGCGTCCCGGTTCGGCGCGCTGCCCGTCGTACTGCGCTGCGAGGTGGACGAGACGCGGCGGCTGGTGTGTCTGATCGCCTGGTACGGAGGCCTCGGCCCGGGCGGCGACATCAGCGGTCCGTCGGTGCTGCCGGGCACCGCCGACTACGTCGTCCTGGCCGCCCGCCCGGCCGACCCGTTCTCGTGAGGAGACAGCAGTCATGGTGAAGCCCACCGGAACCACCGTCACGGTGCTCCGGCTCACGCACACCGGTCATGTGGTCGGCGCCCTCACCCGGGCGGCCCCCGCGCCCCCGCCGGTCGTCCGGCAGCTCACGGGCGCCGCCTTCCCGCTGGCCGTACCGGGCACGTCCGGGCTCGTCCTGGCCATGGCCGGCCTCCTCACCGCGGAGGAACTGCCCGCGCCGCCCGGATTCCTGACGGCGCCCTGGCAGTGGTACGTCGACCCCGCCGAGGCGGAGCCGCAGCTGCGGCCGGTCTCGGGCGTCCCGCCCCGCGTCTCGCCGGACTCCGGGTCGCTGCGGGTCGGCTCGACGGACGACGGCGGCGCCCCCGTCCTCGCCCTGGTGCATCCGTCGGCCCACTGGGGCGCCGGCACCTCCCCCCGGTTCCATGTCCCCGCCGCCCTCGACGCGAACGGCACGGCCTTGCTGGGCAACGGCGCGGTCGGGGCGGAGGACGAGTTCATGGTCTTCGTCCGGGGACGGCCGGTGAGCGTGACCTACCACGTCGAGATCGGCTGACCAGGACGAGAGGCGGACGGGCATGACCAGGTTTCCCACCGGTCCGGTGCCCGGGGACGGTGATCTCCTCGCCGCTCTGGGCGGCTGCACCGTGCTCGACTGCCGGGTGCGCGTGGTCAGGGCGGGCGGCTGGAGCTGGGGACCCGATCCGGCGGCGCTGGCCCGGGGCGCGATCGCCCTGCTGCCCGGGATCGTGGCGGCGCACCTGGCCGGAGCGCTCGACGGCAGCGGCGCGTCGCTCCTGCCGGGGGCACCCGGGCAGGCCCTTCCTGACGCCTGGTCCGCGCCTCCGGACCGGGAGTTGACCGAGCCCGTCCGCATCAGGTCGACGGTCACCCTCGCCGAACTGCTCCGGGCCGCCGCCGAGCCGATGCCCCCGGGCGACGCCGCCGTGGCCCCGCCGGATGCGGGCGGTGCCGATGTGCGGTGCGTGGATCCCGGCGGTGCGCCCCCGTTCATGGAGGGCCTCGTCGGGGCCGACGTCCCGCCCGGCCGGGGAGACGGCCCGGTGTCCGCCGAGCACGACCATGACCGGGTGCTGGTCGGGCTGCTCGCCGAGGCAGCCGCCTGCGGCGCGCTGGACGCCGTACTGGCCGGACTGCCGCACGGCACACTCCTGCTGCTGGTACGCGCCCTCGACGCGGCGGGCAGCCGTACGACGTCGGAGGCGCCGGCGTCTGGCACGGCGTCGCCCGCCGGTCCCGCCGCACCCGGGGATGCGAACGGAGAACCGGCCGGAGCCGTCGGCCTCACCAGCGCCGTCCTGGCGGCGTTGCGCCGCGCGTCGTCCGACGGAAGGAACGTCACGGACACCGATCCCGGCGCCGGACCCGATCCGGACCCCGCCGCGTCCGCGTTCCGGTCCCCTGGCGGTCCGCCGCTTCCCCGCCGCCCCGCACCTGGACGTCCCCGCCCCTTCGGCCCCGGGCCCGGACCGGTGTCCGGCACGGTCGTGGAGGTCGAACACGCGCTCCCCTTCCTCCTGTTGCCGCCGCTGCACGACCGCGGCTGGGCGGCGGCGCTGGCCGCGGTGCTCGCCGGCGGTGGCGCGCCGGACGAGGACGCGGTGGCCCTCGCCGCGTGTCTGGCGCGGAAGGTGCTGCCGCCGCCGGCGCACGGCTGGCTGCGGACTCCGGAGGAGGTCCGCTCCGTCGCGGTCTTCGCGGGAGCGGGAGCGGTCGTGGCCGGTCGTGGTGTCCCGGATTTCTCGGTCGCGGATCTCGAACGCCGGGTGGGCCCGCTGCTGCCGCTGCTCGACGCGCGGCTCGGGCTTCAGACCGCCCGGGGGCACACCCCCGGCAGCCCGGTGCTGCTGCACGCGGTGGCGCCGGACCGGCTGCTCCTGCTGGACGTCGACGGCCTGTACCCGATGGTGGAGGCGCGACGGCCGGCGGATCTGCTGCGACCCTGGGAACTCGCCGGCCGGCCGCTCGTCCTGCTGCCCACGGTGGCCGGCGGGCTGACGTCCGCTCTGGACATCCTCGGCATCCGCTTCGTGACCGATGTGCCGCCGGTCCGGGGCGAGCGGCTGAGCCGGGTGCCCGGCCCGCGCCGCTGCTGGACCAACTCCCCCTCCCCCGACGCGGTCGTCGGGGCCGCGCGGCGGCTGGCCCGCGAGGCTCCCCGTGCCGCCCGGTTCGCCCAGGAACTGGTCGAGCTGCGGCCCGCCGACCGCGCCGGCCGGGCAACGGCGGTCGAGTGCGCCACGACGCTGGCCGCCGGGGTGGGCCTGGCCGACCTCGCCTGGAAACTCTGGTCCGAACGGGAGGCGCCCGACCCCGTGACCGCCCTCGAACGCTTCGGCGGCCTGAGCGCCAGGGTGACGTTCCACGACGGCACGGTCGAGATCCGGCTGCCGCTGGGCCCCCGCCATGCCGACCTCTACCGCCACCGGCTGCTCGCCGACGTACCGGACGTTCCCTGGTTCGGCGGGCGGACCGTCGTCTTCACCGGAGGATGAGATGGAGACCCGACGATCCGCGGCAGCGACCGCTCATCTGACGCTGCGTTACGGCGCCGTCCACCGCGCGCTGCGCGCCGCCGCCGAACGGCGGGCGGAGCGGTCCGCCCGGCTCGCCGGGGTGGAGCTGTCGCCGTACTGCGTGACCGACCAGCAGGCCGCGCTGCTCCTCGACCTCACCGACCCGGCCGCCGTGGCGCCGCCCTCGCCCTCGCCCGCCGTACCGGAACCGGCGGCCGAGGAGGAACTCCGGTGCCGGGCCGCCGCCGAGGGGATCACGCTGCCGCTCGACGCGCTCGTGCGGGCCGCCGGTCTGGACTCCTTCGAGTGCGACGCGCTGCTGCTGTGTCTCGCCCCGGCGCTGGCGCCCGAACACGCCCTGCTCTTCGGCTATCTCGTGGACGACCTCGACCAGCGGCGCCCCACCGCCGAGCTGATCCTCACCGTCCTGGCACCGACACCGGCCGAGCGGTACGCACGGCTGCCCGCGCTGGGCCCGTACGGGCGACTGCGCCGGTTCGGGCTGCTGGTGGAGGAGGGGGCGTGGGATGCCTCGGGGGCGGACCTGCTGCGTCCGTTGTCCGTCCGCCCGGAGCTGCCCGGCTTCCTGCTGCACGGCGCCGGCGATCCCGGGCTGCTCGCCCATGACCCGGGCCGGGTCGCGCCGCCGTGTCCCCCGCTGCTCGACGGGCCCACGCGGGAACGGGCCGGGCGGCTGGGCACGCATCTCACATCCCGCCCCGACGGTGTCGTCGCGTTGTGGGGGCTGCCCGAGGGCGGACGCTACGACGCCGCGTGGGCCGTGGCGGAGGAAGCGGGGCTGACGCTGCGGCAGGCGGACACGGACCTGGACTGTTGCCCCACCCCCGACGCCGTACGGGCCGGCCTGGGCCGGTCCCTGGGCGCGGCGGCGGCTCTCGGCACCGCGCTGTGGCTGTCCACGGACCCGTTCCACGCTCCCGAGGCGCAGTGGGCCGCGGCGGTCGTCACCGACCTCCTCGCGCGCTCCGGGGTTCCGGTCGTCCTCACCGGCCGGACGCCGTGGCGCCCACTGCCCCTGCTGGCCACGGGCCGCTACGCGGAGGAGACCACGGCCGAGCCCGGCTACCGGGAGCGCCGGGAGTCGTGGAGCGCGGCCACCGCGGGCGCCGGGATCGCTCCTTCGGTCCTCGACGACCTGGCGGCGCGTTTCCGGCTGCCGCCCGGCCAGTTGAGGTCGGCGGTGCGGTTCGCCGGATCCGGGGGGCTGCCGTTGGAGGCGGCGGTGCCCCGGGTGCTGGCGTCTGCGCCGGGCCGCTCGGCCGAGGTGCGTACGCCGGCCCGGAGCACGGAGGATCTGGTGCTGCCCGGGGAACAGGCGCGCCAGATCGCCGAGTTGGCCGCGGCGTTCCGGGCCTGGCCGCGGGTCTCGCAGGAGTGGGGGTTCGGCGGACGGCACGGCGGGCCCGGTCTGAAGGCGCTGTTCACGGGTGAACCCGGCACCGGCAAGACCCTGGCGGCCGAGGTGGTCGCCGGCACGCTCGGCGTCGACCTGATCCGGGTCGACCTGGCGCGGACCGTCTCCAAGTGGGTCGGCGAGACCGAGAAGAACCTCGACGAGGCGTTCACCCATGCCGAGGCCGCGGGGGCGCTGCTCCTCTTCGACGAGGCGGACGCCGTGTTCGGCAGGCGGGGCACGGTCCAGCGGGGCACCGACCGCTACGCCAACATGGAGGTCGGCTATCTCCTGCAACGGCTGGAACGCAGCCCGGCGTTGGTGGTGCTCACCACCAACCTGCAGGGCAACCTGGACGAGGCGTTCACCCGCCGCTTCCAGTTCGTCGTGCACTTCACCCGGCCCGGCGAGCGCGAGCGGATCCGGCTGTGGCACGCGGCCTTCCCCGACAGCGCTCCCCTGGACCCCGAGGTGAGCCTCGCGGGTCTCGGGCGGCTCGATCTCACCGGCGCGGGCATCATGGCGGTGGCCCGGGGCGCGGCGCTGCTCGCGGCGGAGCGGGGCAGCGCGGTCATCGGCCGCGAGCAGCTCTCCGAGGCGATCACCCGGCAGTTCCGGCAGGAGTCTCGGCTGCCCCGGTCCGGTGAGGTGGAGTTGGCGCTGGGCGCGCCGGCCTTCACGGTGACCAACCGGGAGTGGGTATGAGCGGGCCGCCGTCCTCCAGCACCCCGTCGCCGCCACCGGCTGTGACGCAGGCGGGCGCCGGGTCCGCCCGTCCGGCGCCGGGCAAGCTGAAGGCGTGGCGGCGGCGTCCGGTACAGGGGGTGGGCCGGGCGGCAGCGGGGGCGACGGGGGCCGTTGGGGCGGATATCGGCGCCTCGCGGGAGGTACGTACAGCAGCCGCAGGCGCCGGTACCTCGCGGGAGGTACGCACGGCAGCCGCAGGCACCGGTGTCTCCCGGCAGGGCCGTACCGCCGCGGGCGGATCAGGCGTCCAAGGCGCCGCGTCCGCCTCGGGGTTGTCGTCCCGGCGCCCGGGCCGGGCTCGGCCCGCCGTCGGGAACGCCGCGACCGCAGCGCTGGCTGTCCGGGGCGCGGGGCCGTCGGCGGAACAGGGCACCGGTGGTGGCGGACGGGCCGTCGGAGCGAAGGCGACGGCGTCACCGGGGCTGCGCCGGATCGCCGCGCACGTCGCGGCGGGCAAGCGCGCCCTGGTCCGCCACCCCGCGCCCGACGCGGAGGCAGCCGCCGCCCAGCGCGCCGCCGTGGCGCCGGCGGGTGAGCGGGCGGCGTTCGCGGGGCAGGACCAGGCCGCGGCCATCGCCTCGGCGGAGGCGAAGCCGTTCGCCCGCGCCGAGTTCGTCGCGAAGTTCGAGCAGCGCATCATGGCGGAGCAGCCCGAGACCGAGGCGAAGGCGAAGGAACTCGCCGACCCGTCGCGTCCGGACACCCTCACGCCTCAGCTGTCCGGCGAGGCACGGACCGCCGCCGACACCTCTGCGGGCGAGCTGCGGGCGACCGCGGCGGCACCGCCGGACGCCGCGCGGATGCCCGAGTGTCCGCCCGTACCGCTGACGCCGGACCGTCCGCCGCCCGTACCCGCCCCGCCCGCCGCCTCGGACGCGGTGCCGCCGCCGTTGCCGGCCAAGGCGCTCGACGTCTCGGCGAACGTGCGCGGAACGACGACGGAGCTGAGCCGGGCGGGACTGACGGACGAGACTCTCTCCCGGGCGAACGAACCGGCGTTCTCCACGGCCCTGCAGGCCAAGCGGACCGCGGAGCGGGACTCGGCCGCCGCGCCCGCCGCGCTGCGGGCCAAGGAGGCCGAGCAGCGGGCCGCGGCCGAGCGCAGCGCCGCGGTACTGGGCGGTGCGGCGATGAAGGCCATGGCGGGCGCACGGGCCGCCGCGGGCACGTCGGTGACGGGTGGCAAGCAGACGGTGCAGGCCCGGACGGAGGCCCGGCGCGCCGAGATCACGGCCCGGCTGACCGGGATCTACGAGGACACCAAGCAGGCCGTCGAGGCCCTGCTCAAGGGTCTCGACGACACGGTCCGCACGCTGTTCGAGGGGCGGGCGGTTCCGGCCCGGACGCGGTTCCTCGCGGCCTGCGAGAAGACCTGGCTGAACTGGTTCACCGGTGGTCCCGACTACAAGGCGCACGCGGCCGTCTACACCGCCGAGATCCGGGGCGCGGTGGACGCGGTCGCCGACGTGGTGGAGAAGCGGATCAACGAGGCCCGGCAGAAGGCGGCCGACGGCCGGCGCAGCATGGCCGCGTACGTCGCGGGGCTCGAGAAGGGGATGCGGGAGTTCGGGGAGCGTACGGCGGCCGGGTTCGCCGAGCGGTTCGACGCGCTGGAGGCGTCCGTCGACGAGAAGGCCGACGGGCTCGTCGAAGTGCTCGCCGACTGCTACACGCAGGCGCAGGAGGCGACGGACGCGGCGCTGGCCGAGGTGAAGGAGGCCAACAAGGGGCTGTGGGAACGGGCCCGGGACGCCGTCGTCGGCGCGGTGAAGGTCCTGCTCGATCTCAAGAACCTGCTGCTGGGTGTGGTGAAACGGGCGGCCGGGGTGGCGGACCGGATCGTGACGAACCCGATCGGCTTCCTGCGCAACCTGGGGGCTTCGGTCAAGGCCGGGCTGATGGGGTTCCTCGCGAACATCGGCACGCATTTCAAGGCGGCCCTGAAGGACTGGCTGTTCGGGTCGCTCGCGCAGGCGGGTGTGGAGTTGCCGGAGCAGTGGGATCTGCGCGGTGTGGTGAAGCTGGTGCTGTCCCTGCTGGGGATCAGCTGGGCGTTCATCCGCGCGGAACTGCTGAAGCACATGCCCGAGTCGGTTCTCCACACGGTGAGTGGCGCGGTCAAGGTGATCGGGATCGTCCGGGACAAGGGCGTCGGCGGCCTGTGGGAGGAAATCCGCGACAAGGTCGGCGATCTGAAGCAGCAGGCCTTCGACATGCTGAGGCAGTTCGTCGTCGACACCGTCCTGAAGGCGGGCGTCAACTGGCTGCTGTCGCTGATCACTCCGGCCGGCGCACTGGTCAAGGCCGTCATGGCCGTCTACGACTTCCTCACCTTCCTGGTGGAGAAGGCCCGCGCCCTGGCCGAATTCGTCAACGGCATCCTCGACACCCTGGAGGAGATCTGCAACGGCGTCTCCCAGAAGGTCGCCACAAAGATCGAGACGTCCCTGGCCCGAACCCTCCCCCTCGCCATCGACCTGCTGGCCCGCGTGCTGAAACTGGGCGCGATCCCGGCGAAGATCAAGGCGGTCCTGGAGAAGATCGGCACCCCGGTCAGAGGCTTCGTCTCCAAGATGATCGCCAAGGCGGCGGCCTTCGGGAAGAAACTTCTGGCGGGCGGCAGGAGGGCGTTCGGGAAACTCGTCGGGAAGGCGGACCGGCGCACACGGCAGGAGAAGCAGCGCGACCTCTCGAAAGGCGTCGGCGCCGCAGTCGATGCCGTCAACGCGCTCAAGGAGTCCGACCTGGGTGCCAAGGCGATCGGCCCGGTGCTGGCCGCTATCCAGCTTCGCTACCGCATGGCCTCGTTGAAAGCGGCCCCGGAGGACGGCACGTGGTACGTCGAAGGTGTCGTCAACCCGGAGAAGAGGGCGAAGACCAGGCGGAAGGTGTCGTTCGAACTCGACATCGAGACGAACAGGACGGGCGCGATGTCGGCAAGGCTCACCGCGACCTGGTTTTCCCTCAATCCGCCGAAGGACCTCACAGCGAAGATCGAGGCACTCGAAGACGCGAGCAGGAGAGGGAAACTGATCACGACGAAGCCTGAGCGCAATCCCAGCAAGACGCAGTCGTTCCGCAGGAAGCTGGAAGAGAAGTACAAGGGCAACAAGACCGAGCTGCGGAAGCTCGAGAAGCAGGACGTGGACCATCCCGTCGAGCTGCAACTCGGCGGCAAGGACGACATCCGCGTGATGACCATGCTGGACAGAAGGGTCAATCGTGTCTTCGGCAGCCGTATCCATCACGCCATCAAGCACCTGGCCCTCGGGACCAAGATCAAAATGATCTTCAAACGGCGAAGGAAATGAACCCTCTCTTACAGCCCCCGCCGCGCCAGCTCACTCCGTGACCGCACGCCCAGTTTCCGGTACACGTTCCCCAGATGGAATTCCACGGTCTTCGTGCTGAGGAACAGTGCCGCGGCTGCTTCCTTGTTGGTGGCGCCGCCCGCGACCAGGGCGGCGATGCGGGTTTCCTGTTCGGTGAGTCGGCCGCAGGCCTCGTCGCGGCCGGTGCGGGTGCCGGTCGCGCGGAGTTCGCTGTGGGTGGCCTCCTCCCAGGGCACCGCACCCAGGGCGGCGAACACGGCACGGGCCTCGTCGAGGCCGGCGCGGGCCTCCGCGGTGCGGCCGGTGCGGCGCAGCCACTGTCCGTGGCAGAGCAGCGTCCGTGCCTGTTCGAAGACGACGGCGCCCCGCGCATGCCACTCCAGCGCCTCGTGGAAGGCCGCCTCCACGGCGCCCGGCGCGCTCGCCCCGTCGGCCTCCAGGAGTTGGGCTCGACAGCGGGCGCTGACGGCGAGGGCCCAGGACGGTCCGCCGCGCCGCATCTCCGCGTCGAAGCGGGCGTGTTCGGCGTACGCCTCGGCGCTACGCCCGCTGCGCAGATACGCCTCGACGAGGTTCGCCGCCCACGGCGCCACCGACGGGTCCTCGATGCCCGCCGCGTGTGCGAGTGCGCCGGCCCGCTCGTAACCGGCCACCGCCTCCTGGTACTTGCCCGCCCCCAGCGCCAGCAGGCCCTCGGTGACGGCGATCTGGCCCCGGACGAGTTCGAGGCCGTGCACCTGTGCCACGCCGGCGGCGCGGGACAGCACGGCCCGGCACTCCGCGACCCGCCCCTGCGCGGCCTCCAGCCGGCCGAGCGCGACCAGACTCTGGGCGAGGAGGGCGGTGTCCCGCCGCTGTTCGGCGAGCGCGACGGCCTCCTCGGCATCGGCCCGCGCGCCGTACCAGTCACCGGTCCACAGCCGGATCCAGGCCCGACACCCCAGAGCCCCACCCCGCAAACCACCGACGGCACCACCCTCGACTCCACTCACCCCACCAAACCGCCCGAACTCCCCCAGCACACTGCCCCCTTGTTCCGCTCCGGGCATCCCAGCCACCCCCGGTGTCTCCTCAAGCACCCTGGCCAGCAAGGCGCATGCCGCCTCGTACTCCTCCAGCCGGCCCAGTACCTCGGCCCGTCCCACCAGCACGCCCGGTGTTTCGCCGGCCGACTCCGCGAGCAGCAGTTCGCGGGCCTGGCCGCGTTCGCCGCGCAGGGCGAGTACCTGGGCGAGTTGGACGGCCGCCGCCTCGGCGAGGTCGGAGCCGCCCAGGCGGGTGAGGCGGTAGGCCTGCCAGGCGCTGCCGAGCGCGGCCCGGCTGTCGGCCGCGTGGACGGCGGAGTCGACCGCTTCGAGCAGGAGCCGGGCCGCCCGGTCCGGTTCGCAGCCGGTGAGCGGCCCCGCCGCGTCCCGCAGTGCCCGGTGGGCGGTGCGTGGGTGGGCGGTCGTGCCGCGCCGGCGGGCCTGGATGACGGCCAGTTCACGGCGGAGTTCGGGCGCGCCGGCGAGTGCCGTGGCCCTGCCCAGGAGGATCGGTACGGCCTCCTCCGCTCCGGCGCGCTGCCGGACGTGCGCGGCCTGGCACAGCAGCCGGGCGGCGTGGTCGCGGTCGTCGGCGAACCCCGCCGCGCGTTCGTAGAGTTCGGCGGCCAGGTCCGGGGCGGTGCGTTCGGCCTCGGCCGCCGCGGCCTCGACGGCCCGTGCGAGGGTCCCGTCCGGGCCCGGTCCCGCGGCGAGGGCCCGGTGGCGGGCGGCGGCGGGGTCGGTCAGTACCTGCGCGAGGGCCTGGTGGACGCCGCGCCTGCGGGACGTACAGGCGTCGTGGCGGGCGACGAGGCGCAGCCGGCGGTCGGCGAAGGCCACGCGTCCGGCGCGGACGTCGATGACGCCCTGTTCCTCGGCGGGCAGCAGGGCGTCGGGGGCGTGCCCGAGCAGTGCCAGGGCGCGCTGGAGTGCGTCGGCCGGGAGGTCGCCCGCGGTGGCGGGGACCAGCAGGGCGTTCCGGGTGGCGGGCGGAAGGCGGACGAGCCGGGGGAGGTGGGCGTCGCGCAGCCGTTCGCCGGGGACGAGCGGGTCGTCGAGCAGCTGGCTCCCGGAGCACTGGGCGGAGGTGAGGGCGGCGGGCAGTTCGGTGAGGGCGAGCGGGTTGCCCTCGGCGACGGCGAGGAGCCGGTCGGCGACATGTCCGGCGAGGGGATGCGGGGCGGACCGTCCGAGCAGGGTGCGGGCGTCGGCCGGGTCCAGTGGACCGAGCCGGAGTTGCGGTACGCCCGTCGCGGCGGGGCGCAGCGGCGGTGGGGCGCCGGTGCGGTCCGCCTCCACCGTGAGGAGCAGGGCGATGGGCTCGTCGGCCAGGCGTCGGGCGACGAAGAGCAGCGCCTCCAGGGACGGCCGGTCGACGAGGTGCGCGTCGTCGACCGCGAGCAGCAGGGGCCGTACGGCGGCGGCCGTGGCGAGCAGGCCGAGCAGCGCGGCGCCCAGGGCGAGTCCGGTGTCCTCGGGGCGGTGCAGTCCGGTGGCCAGGAGCCGGTCCAGCAGGTCACGTTGGGTGACGGGGAGGTGGGGCAGGGCGGCGCGGTGCGCCCGGACCACCTGGTGCAGACCCGCGTAGCGCAGCCCCGACTCGGCCTCGGTGCCGGTGATATGCACGGTGCGCGGGGTGGGATCCGGGGTATCCAGGGTCAGGGCGCCGCGCAGCAGGGTGGTCCGGCCGACTCCCGGCTCACCGGCAACGCACAGGGCACCACCTTGTCCTGACACCGCGTCACGCAGCAGTCGGACCAGTACCGCTGTCTCCGCGATCCTCCCCAGCACACCGCGCGCGACGCCCCGGCGCAGCAAACGCGACGCCCCCGCGTTTCCGGTGCCGCTTCCCCCCTTTGTGCCAGTTTGGCACGCGACTACTCCAAGCAACCGTGCGGAGCCGGAAATTCACCCGTTCTCGGTCCGGGGCCCCCGCCGCCGCGTCACCTTCTCCTTCTACAGTGCGCGCATGGAGATCAGATGCTCGCAGTGCCAGGGCTTCGACCTGGAACCCGGATTCGTCGAGGACTCGGGCGACCACTCGCGCGGTTTCGCGCGGTGGATACCGGGACCGCTGAAGCTGGGCCCCATGGGCGGCGCCAAGCGCTTCGGCCGGCCCCGCTTCCGCATCGACGCGTTCCGCTGCCGCAAGTGCGGCCACCTCGAACTCTTCGCTCCCCAAGAGGTCTGACGGACTCCGGTCCGCCTCCGCTCAGGACGGTTCCGCGGCGCCCCGGACTCGTGCCAGCACGTCCCGGATCATGTCGGCGCTGATGGTGAAGTGGTCCCGGGCGATTCTCTCGGCCCGCTCGGGTTCACCGGCCTCGATGGCCTCGTACAGGGCCTTGTGGTCGTGGCTGCCCCGGTGGAAGTGGGTCCGCTCGCCCTTGCCCCAGGGCTCGACGGGGAAGCCGAGGCTGATCCGCGCCAGCAGGTCCCGGCTGAGCATGACGATCTGCGGATTGCCCGTGGCGGCGCAGACTGCCTGGTGGAAGGCGCTGTCCGCGGTCTGTTCGTCGCGTGGGGTACGGGACGCGAGGTAGGCCGTCAGGGCGTCCCGCATGGGTTCGAGGTCGCGGGGGCGGCGGCGCCGGGCCGCCGTCGCGGCCACCATGCCCTCCACGAGCCCTCGCAGGTCGAAGAGCTGCTCGAACTCCTCCCAGCGGGGCAGCAGGGTGTGCCGGACCGCCGCCGCCGAGGACTCGGTCCAGCTGTCGCGGACGTAGGCGCCGCCGCTGCGGCCACGGCGGATCTCGACGACGCCCACGGCCTGCAGCCGGGCGATCGCCTCGCGCACGGTGGGTCGGCTGACCCCCAGCAGCCGGATCAGCTCACGCTCGGCCGGCAGCCGCTCCCCCGGCAGGAAGTCCCCGACGGCGATCGCGGTGAGCAGCCGGTCGGAGACCTCGTCGACCGCGGACGCGACGCGCACCGGGCGCAGCTCCGGCGAGGGCGCACCGCTGAGGAGGACTCGGTCGAGCACCCGGGAGAACTCGCCCGCCGGTTCGGGTGCCTCGGGTACGGATGTCAGCTGAGTCCCCCTTGATAGCCGCTTCTGTTAACGCGCGGGGCCCAGGTAAACGCACCGTTACGACTTGCCCCGGCCCCACCAAAAGGTCTTGTGCACTGACCTTTTATCCAATCACCATCTCATCCAACCGTCACACCCATTATGTTTCAGACAGCGATCGGCTGTTTCCGGCCGGTCTGGGAGGCTCTCCCGTGGCGATCCCCGAACCGAACCACACCGACACCGTCGATTTCAACGGCTGGTCCACCTGGTACCGGATCACCGGCGAACCCGGCAGGACACCCCTGGTCGTCCTGCACGGCGGACCCGGCGCCGGCCACCACTACACCCTCAGCATCGCGGGCATCTCCCGGCAGGGACGCCCCGTGATCCACTACGACCAGCTCGGCACCGGAGCGTCCACGCATCTGCCGGACAAGGGCGCGGACTTCTGGACCGTCCAGCTCTTCCTCGACGAACTCGACAACCTCCTCAAGGAGTTGGGGATCGCAGGGGCCTACCACGTGCTCGGCCAGTCCTGGGGCGGCATGCTCGCCGCCGAGCACGCCGTACGCCGCCCTCCCGGGCTGCGCGGGCTGGTCATCGCCAACTCCCCCGCCTCCATGGAGCTGTGGCTGCGGGCGGCGGCCGAACTGCGCGCCGAGCTGCCCCCTGAGGTCCAGCACACCCTGCACGCCCATGAGACGGCCGGGACCACCGACCACCCCGACTACCGGGCCGCCGAGCAGGTCTTCAACGAACGGCATGTGTGCCGTCTCGTGCCCAACCCGCCGGAAGTACTGGCCACTTGGGACAACATCGCGGCCGATCCGACCGTGTACCACACGATGAACGGCCCTAACGAGTTCCATGTCGTCGGCACGCTGAAGGACTGGTCGGTCATCGACCGGCTGCATCAGATCGAGGTGCCGACCCTGTTGGTGTCCGGTCGCTTCGACGAGGCCACTCCCGAGACCCTGCGTCCCTTCGCCGACCACATCCCCGATGTGCGCTGGCACATGTTCGAGCGCTCCAGCCATATGCCGCACGTCGAGGAGGAGGAGCTCTACCTCCGGGTCGTGGGCTCGTTCCTCGACTCCACCGACTGAGAGTCCACCGACTCAGACGCCAGAGACTGATCCCCCGACGGGAGTTCCTCACCATGTCCCGCAGATCGAGACGGGCCGCCCTCGCCGCCGCCACCGTCGCCCTCACCCTCACCGCCGCCGCCTGTTCGTCCTCCGGCGACGAATCGTCCTCCGGCCCGACCGCGTCCTCCTCCGGCGCGGGTTCGGCCGCCTTCCAGCCGCAGCACAAGGGCGGCACCCTGCAACTGGTCGCGCACGCGGCTGCGGGCAGCTTCGACCCTCAGGTCAACTACACACTTCAGTACTGGCAGTTGTTCCAGTCGATGTACGACGGACTGCTCTCCTTCAAGAAGGTCGGCGGGCAGCAGTCGTTCACCGTCGTACCGGACCTGGCCGCGGCCATGCCCAAGGTGACCAACGGCGGCAAGACGTACACCTTCACCCTCCGCAAGGGCATCACCTTCTCCAACGGCAAGGCACTGACCACCGACGACGTGGTGGCGTCCTTCCAGCGCATCTTCAAGGTGTCGAGCCCCACCGCGGGCACCTTCTACAACGGCATCGTCGGCGCGGACGCCTGCCTGAAGACGCCGGCCTCCTGCACCCTGGACAAGGGCGTGGTCGGCGACGCGAAGACGAACACGGTCACCGTCAACCTCACGGCGGCGGACCCCGAGTTCCCGTACAAGCTGGCCGTCCCGCACGCCAGCGTCGTACCGAAGGACTCTCCGGCGAAGGACGCCGGCACAAAGCCGCTGCCGACGACCGGCCCGTACATGGCCGCCTCCTACGACCCGAACCGGGCGCTGAAGCTGGTGCGCAACCCGCACTTCAAGGAGTGGTCGCGGGAGGCGGAGCCGCAGGGCTACCCCGACGCCATCGACTACACCTTCGGCCAGACGGTCGAGTCCGAGGTCACCGCCGTCGAGAACGGCCAGGCGGACTGGATGTACGACCCGCCGCCCGCCGACCGGCTCAACGAGATCGGCACCAAGTACGCCTCCCGGGCGCATGTGAACCCGCTGACCGCGTTCTGGTACGCGACGCTGAACGTCAACATGGCACCGTTCAACAACAAGCTGGCGCGCCAGGCGATCAACTGGGCCGTCGACCGGTCCGCCGTGGTGCGGCTGTACGGCGGCACGAACCTCGCCTCCCCCGCCTGCACGGTCCTGCCGCCGGGCTTCCCCGGGCACGTCGACTCCTGCGACTACACCAAGGGCGGCGGAAAGACCTGGACGGCAGCGGACCTCGCCAAGGCCAAGGAGCTGGTGAAGCAGTCCGGCACGGCGGGGCAGGAGGTCGGGATCGTCGTCCAGGACGACGACGTCAACAAGTCCATCGGACAGTACCTGCAGAGCCTGCTGACCCAGCTCGGCTACAAGGCGACGCTCAAGCCCCTGTCGGGGAACATCCAGTTCACCTACATCCAGAACACCAAGAACAAGGTGCAGTTGGCGCTGACGTCCTGGTACCAGGACTATCCGGCGGCCTCGGACTTCCTCAACGTGCTGCTGTCCTGCGCCAGTTACCACCCGGGCAGCGATTCCAGCATCAACATCTCCGGGTTCTGCGACAAGGGCATCGACGCGAAGATGCAGACGGCGCTGAAGACCGCGCAGACCGACCAGAAGAGCGCGGACCAGCAGTGGGGCGCGATCGACCAGGCGGTGATGGCCGAGTCTCCGGTGGTCCCGCTGATCAACCCGAAGATCATCGACTTCACGTCGACCCGGGTCGGCAACTACCAGTTCAGCAAGCAGTTCTACATGCTGGTCGGGCAGCTGTGGGTGAAGTGAACCTGTCCCCCTCGGCAGGGGTCCGGCGCTCGCCGGGCCCCTGGCGGACGGCCGCCGCCGACCTGTCCCGCAACAGGCCGGCGCTGGCCGCTGCCGTGGTCCTGCTGATCGTCATCGCGGCGGCCCTGTGCGCGCCGCTGTACGCGGACCACATCGCGCACACCGACCCCTTCCAGTCCCATGTCTCCGGCACCACGGTCGTCGGCGGGAAGACGGTGCCGGTGCTCACCCCGAGCAGCACAGGCCTCGGTCTCGGCGTCACCCCGATCGGCCCGACCTGGGACCCCGCCCACTACTTCCTCGGCGCCGACAACCAGGGCCGCGACGTCATGGCCCGACTGCTGTACGGCGGCCGGACCAGTCTGTTCATCGGCTTCACGGCGGCCCTGCTCACCTGTGGCCTCGGTACGGCCGTCGGGGTCGTCGCCGGGTACACGGGCGGGGTCGTGGACGCCGTCATCTCGCGGATCCTGGACGTGATCTGGGCGTTCCCGGTGTATCTGCTGGCGATCTGTCTGTCGGTCGTGCTGCTCACCGACGGACTGCGGCTGGGCCCCCTCACCGTGGACGCCGGAAGCCTCTGGCTGCCGATCGTGATCATCGCGGCGATCTACGTCCCGTACGTCGCCCGCCCGTTGCGCGGCCAGGTGCTGGTGCTGCGCGAGAAGGAGTTCATCCAGGCCGCCGTCGGCTCCGGAGCGCCCACGCTGCGCGTCCTGCGCCGCGAGGTGCTGCCCAACGTCCTGCCGACGGCGCTGGTCTTCGTGCCGCTGATGACCGCGCTCGCCATGCTCACGGAGTCCGCCCTGTCCTTCCTCTCGGTCGGTGTGCAGCCGCCGGACGCCAGCTGGGGCACGATCATCGAGGACGGTCTGGGGCTGCTCTACACCCGCCCGGCCGTGACGATCGCCCCCGGACTGCTGATCGCCCTGACCACCGCCGCGCTCAACGTCCTGGGCGACGGGGTGCGCGACGCGCTCGACCCGGGCGCCCGGCTGCGCGGAGGGGTGTGAGGTAAGCGTGCTCTCTTTCGCGCTCAAGCGCTTCGCGTCCGCCCTGCTGGTGATGTTCGCGATCAGTGTGCTGGTGTTCCTGATCTTCTTCGCCACCCCGGGCGTCGATCCGGCGGCCCGGATCGCCGGCCGCAACGCCGACCCGGCCACGCTGGCCCAGGTACGGCACTCCTTCGGCCTGGACCGGCCGCTGCCCGTCCGCTATCTGCTGATGATGCGTCACCTGCTGGTCGACCGCGACCTGGAGTCGTTCGTCAACCGCGGCTCCAAGGTGATCCCGCAGATCGTGCAGGCGACCCCGGTGACCCTGTCGCTCGTCGTCGGCGCGGCCCTGATCTGGATGACGGCCGGCATCATCATGGGCACGGCCGCAGCGACCCTGCGCGGCCGGGCCGCCGACCCGCTGATCATGCTGGTCGGCGTGGTCGGGGTGTCGCTGCCCGCGTACTGGCTCGGCGAGGTCGTCAACCTGATCACGCAGAAGCAGCTGCACGACTCGGTGTTCTCCTGGGTGCCGCCGCCCGGATACGTCTCCCTCGGCCACGACCCGGGCGGCTGGGCGCTGCACCTGCTCTTCCCCTGGCTCACCCTGGCCCTGCTGTACGCCGGGATCTACGCCCGGCTGCTGCGCGGCGAGGTCGTCACCGCGCTGGGCGAGGACTATGTGCGCACCGCGCGCGCCAAGGGCCTGTCCGAGCGGCGGATCCTGATCCGGCACGCCCTGCGCTGCTCGCTCATCCCGATCGTGTCCCTGTTCGGCCTGGACTTCGGGGCCCTGGTCGGCGGTGCCGCCCTGCTCACCGAGGTGGTCTTCGGCCTCCCCGGCATCGGCAAGCTCACCTTCGACGCGCTGCAGAACCTGGACCTGCCCGTGATCATGGGCACCGTCCTGTACGCCGCGTTCTTCGTGGTCCTCGCCAACGCCCTGGTGGACATCCTGTACGCGCGACTCGACCCGAGGGCCCGCCATGCCTGAACCTCTTTTGGACGTACGAGACCTGCGGGTCTCCTTCCGCACCCGCACCGGAAGGGTCACCGCCGTCGACGGCCTCTCCCTCTCCGTGGCGCCGGGCGAAGTCCTGGGCGTCGTAGGGGAGTCGGGCTCCGGCAAGAGCGTGTCGATGCTGGCGGTGCTGCGGCTGCTGACCAACCCGAATGTGCTCGTGTCGGGCGAAGTCCGCTTCCGTGGCCGGGACTTGCTCACGCTCCCGGACAAGGAGATGCGGGCCGTACGGGGCCGGGAGATCGCCATGGTCTTCCAGGACCCGATGACCGCGCTGACCCCGGTGTACACGGTGGGCTGGCAGATCGCCGAGCAGATCCGGGCGCACGAGCGGGTCTCCCGCAAGGAGGCGAACTCCCGTGCCGTACAACTCCTGTCGGACGTCGGCATCCCGGACGCGACCGCCAGGGCCAGGGCCTACCCGCACGAGTTCTCCGGCGGCATGCGCCAGCGCGCGGTGATCGCGATGGCCCTGTCCTGCTCCCCGGCGCTGCTGATCGCCGACGAACCGACCACCGCCCTCGACGTGACCGTGCAGGCGCAGATCCTCGACCTGATGCGGGAGCTCAACGCGCGCGGCTCGGCCATGGTGCTGATCACTCACGACATGGGCGTGGTCTCCGAGATCGCCGACCGGGTCCTGGTCATGTACGGCGGCCGGGTCGCCGAGGAGGGCCCGCGCCGCGCGGTGTTCCACGGCCCGCGGCACCCGTACACCTGGGGGCTGCTCGACTCGGTGCCCCGGGTGGGCGGCGCCCGGCTGCGGCGGCTGCCGACCATCGCGGGCATGCCCGTCGCACCGGGCGACCTGCCCCCGGGGTGCGCGTTCGCACCGCGCTGCCGGCTGCGGCACGACCGGTGCGAGGAGTTGCCCCGCCTGACCGCGGGTCGGGCCGGGGACGGGCACCGCGACGCCTGCTGGCTGGCGCCCGACGACCGGGCGGCACTGCGGAAGTCGGCACAGCAGACGGAGGTGGCATCGTGACCACGCACGACCTCAAGGCGGTGGAGAAGCCGGCCGTGCCCCGCGACGACGTCCTGCTGCGAGCCACCGACGTCACCAAGCACTACACGCTGCGCCCGGACGGGTTCGCCCGGCACCGCAGGGTCCTGCGTGCCGTGGACGGCGTCTCGTTGGAGGTCCGCGCCGGTGAAACGCTGGGCGTGGTCGGCGAGTCGGGCTGCGGCAAGTCCACGCTCGGCCGCTGTCTCGTCCGGCTCACCGAACTCACCGGCGGCCGGGTCGAGTTCGACGGCCGGGACATCAGCACCCTGTCGGCCCGCAGGCTGCGGCCGGTCCGGCCGGGCATGCAACTGGTCTTCCAGGACCCGCACGCCTCGCTCAACCCCCGCCGCCGCGCCGGGGAGATCGTGGCCGAGCCGCTGCTCATCCACCGGTACGGGAACGCGGCGGCGGTCCGGCGGCGGGTCGCCGAGCTGTTCGACGTGGTCGGCCTGGCGGCGGCGCACCTGGACCGCTACCCGCACGAGTTCTCCGGCGGCCAGCGCCAGCGCATCGGCATCGCCCGCGCCCTGGCCACCGCACCGAAGCTGATCGTCGCCGACGAACCGGTGTCCGCGCTGGACGTGTCGATCCAGGCACAGGTCCTGAACCTGTTCGCCGACCTCCAGGACGAGTTCGCGCTCACCTATGTCTTCATCGCCCACGACCTCGGTGTGGTCCGCCATGTCTCGGACCGGATCGCCGTGATGTACCTGGGCGAGATCGTCGAACTCGCCGAGACGGAGGCCCTGTACGGCGCCCCCTCCCACCCCTACACCCAGGCCCTGCTCTCCGCCGTCCCCGACCTCGACGACGGGAGCGCGCCGACACCGGCCCGGGAACGTGTCGTCCTCACCGGTGAGGTGCCGAGCCCGGCGGACAAGCCGACGGGCTGCCCGTTCCGCACCCGGTGCCCGTACGCGCGGGAGCGCTGCGCGCTGGAACGGCCCCCGCTCACCGAGACGGCCCCCGGCCGCTGGACGGCCTGCCACTACCCGCTGGCAGCAGAGCCGCTCAGTGTCCTCGGAACGCCTCCTCCAGCCACCACGCCCCCCGGTCCCTGACCACTTTGGCGTCGATGAGCAGCGGCGCGGCCCGTGGCCCGGCGAGCCACTCCCCGACGGCCCGGAGATCGGTCCGGGTACGCACGGTCACCGCCTCGAAGCCGTGGCCGCGGGCCAGGGCGGCGAGGTCCGTCGCCGGGAACTCGACGGTGTCCAGGGGATGTCCGTCGGGACCGAAGTGGTGCACCTCGGCGCCGTAGGCGTCGTCGTTGTACACGACGACGACCATCGGCAGTCCGAGCCGGCGCACGGTGTCGAACTCGGCGGCACCCATCAGCGCGCCGCCGTCGCCGAGGGCGGCCACCGGAAGCCGGTCGGGGCGGGCCAGCGCCGCGCCGATCGCGGTGGCGAGGCCCAGCCCGACCGACTGGAAGGCCTGGGTGAAGCACAGGCCGTTCTCGTCCGGCACCGACAGGTACATGATCGGGTAGCCCATGAAGTTGCCGGAGTCCACGCCGATCACCCGCTCCGTGGGCAGGAGGTCGTCGAGGGCGATGGTCAGGGTGCGCGGGTCGATGCGTCCGCCGCCGCTCGTGTCCTCGTAGGGGACATCCCGCAGGCGTACCCGGGCGGCGAGGGCCTCGGCGAGGTCGACGGTGCGCAGTCCCTCCCGCCGGCCGCCACCGGTTTCGAGGACCCGCCGCGCGGTGAGTTCGACGTCGCCGGTGACGCCCAGTCGGAGCGCCCGGTGCGCACCGAGGGCCGACGGGTCGTCGTCCACCTGCACCACGGCGGTGTCGGCGCCGATCAGGGCGCCGTGCCGGGTGGTCCACATGTTCAGGGCGCAGCCCCAGCCCACGACCACGTCCGCGGAGGCGACGATTTCGGCCGCGAGGGGTGCGGAGAAGCCGCCGGACACGTCGAGCGACCACGGGTTGCCGTGGAAGAGGCCGCGCGCGACGGCGGAGGTCGCCAGCAGTGCGCCGCAGTGGTCGGCGAGGGCCTCCAGGGCGTCCCTGGCCCCGGCCGAGCGTGCTCCCCGCCCCGCCACGAAGACCGGCCGCCGGGCCCCTTCGAGTAGCCGCGCCAGGGCGGTGACGTCGGCCGCCACCGGCTCGACCGGTACCCGCGCGGGAGGCGGCACCACCGCTGTCCGCGCGGCGTCGGGCACATCCAGGGTCTGGCCGGAGAGGGGCAGGTTGAGCAGCACGGTGCGCCGTTCGCGCACCGCGAGCCCTGCCGCCTCGACGGCCTGCGCCACCGCCTCCCCGGCCGAGGTGATCCGGGTCGGGACCGCGCCCACCGCGCGGGCCAGGGCGTCCTGGTCGATGCGGAAGTTGGAATGCGGCTCGGTCGCCTCGGCCGCCAGGACGAGCAGCGGGGTGCGGCTCTTGGCCGCCTCGGCGATCCCTGTCAGGGCGTTGGTCAGGCCGGGACCCTGGTGGACGCTCAGCGCGGCCACGGTTCCGCTCACGCGCGCGTAGGCGTCGGCCATCGTCGCCGCGCCGCCCTCGTGGCGCGCGGCGACGAAGCGCGAACCGGCGGCGACCATCGCGTTGGTGACATGGAAGTTGCCCGATCCGACCACCCCGAAGACCTGGCCGATCCCGGCCGCCGTCAGCGCCCGGCCGACCGCCTCCGCGACGTTCACGCGCGTTCCACCAGGGCGAGCACCCGCGCGGGCGCCCCGGAGCCGGTGACGATGGGCAGCGGTCCGGCGACGACGACGGCACCGGTGGGCGGCAGCCGGTCCAGGTTCCGCAGCTGGGTCAGCCCGTACTTGCCACTGCCCATGAGGTGGGAGTGGCAGGGGAAGGCCGGGTCGAAGCCGTGCGCGGCCCCGGCGTCCGTACCGACCGTCTCCACCCCGAGGCCGATCACGGGCGACTCCTCCGCCACCCAACGGGCGCACTCCGGGGACAGACCGGGGGTGTGCGGGCCGTTGTCGTCCGCGTTCAGGAACGCCTCCTGCGAGTGCCCGCGCGCGTCCCAGCCGGTGCGCAGCAGCAGCCAGCCGCCCTCGGGCAGCGGCCCGTGCCCGGCCTCCCATGCCTTGACGTGCTCTACCTCCACGAGGAAGTCGGGGTCTGCCCCGGCCTCGGCGGTGAAGTCCAGCACGGCGGCCGGCGCGACCAGCCGGCCCGCCGGCACGGACGCCACGTCGGCGAGGTCCTTCCCGGTGACCCAGTGGTTCGGCGCGTCGAAGTGGGTGCCGGTGTGCTCACCGCTGCGGAAGTTGTTCCAGTACCAGGCCGGTCCCCGGTCGTCGTAGCGGCTGATCTCCTCCAGTTCGAACACCGCCGTCTGCCCGAACGCGGGCGGCAGTTGGATCACCGGCGTCGACGACGACAACGGCGAGGTCAGATCGACCACTTCGATCGACCCGGCGCGCAACGCGGACACCAGCGCGGCAAGGACGGACGGCGTGGACATGGGACCTCCCGGGGAGGGAACACTCTGATGTGACAGTCCATCAGTGATCGGCACGCGGGAGTGGCATGGTACTCGCCAGAGGTTCGGCCGTGGTGACGGTGTGCGCGACCGGTGTGCTGGCCCTGGCCGGCTGTACGTCCGGGGAGGACGGAGGTACGGCGGAGCCGACACGGAGCACCACCGGCACGGCTGCCCCGGCTTCCCCGGCTTCTCCCTCTGCCTCCGCTACCGCTGCCGCGAGTCCGACGCCCGTGCCCGTCACCGGGCCGGGCCAGAAGCTGGTGACCATGACCGTCTCGGGAGGCTTCGCCGGGGTCCGCCAGGAGGTGGTCCTGCTGGGCGACAGTACCGTCCGCACCACCGAGGAGGACAAGGTCGAGGTGAGCCCCGCCACGAAGGCCGAGTTCACGGAGCTGCGGACGCTGCTCGGGGATCCGGCCCTGGAGGACGTCCCCGGGACCGCGATGAGCTCGGGGGCGGCCGACATGTTCCAGTACACGCTGCGCTTCGACGGCCGTACGGTCGTCACGGACCGCACCTCGGACGGGCCCGCGCTCGACCGGCTCATCGACGCGTTGAGCGAGTGGCTGCCGGGGCACTGACCGCACGTCACCCGCCCCAGATCCTGCGGTACGCCTCCTGGTAGCCCGACGGGTCCCAGGTGGTCGCCCCGTCGGTGTTGCCGGCCGTGGAGACATGGACGGGGGCCGCGTATCCGCTTGCGGAGCTGCCGGAGAAGGCGCGGTTGAACTCGTCGACGATCTGCCAGCCCTGCTGGGTCAGCGGCTCGGGCACGGTGGCGGACTGGTACTGCCCGCTGTTGACACGCTGGAAGGCGGAGGGGTCACCGTCACCCGCGCCGATGTTGTACGGCGGGCCCGAGCCCTTCTCGCCGGCCGCGCGGAAGGCGGGGGCGGCGTCGGCGAAGTACAGGTCGTTGATGGCGACGGAGTGGGTCCACCGGCTGCCGAAGCGGGAGAGGAGGGAGTCGACCTCGCGCGGGGTGCGGCTGCTCGCGTCCGGGATCGGGATGTTCTCGTACGCCAGGACGCGCACGCCGGAGCAGGTGGCCAGCTCCTTTCTGATCAGCTCGGACTTGGTGCGGGCGAAGGGGATCGAGGCGTCGGTGATGACCACGACCCCGGCATGTCCGCGCGAGTGCGCGATCACCCACTGGGCGCTGATCGCGGACACGTCCTGGACGCGGGTGGTGACGTTGCTGAAGAGTTCCGGGCGCCGGCTGGGCCCGGGAGCGGCGACCGCGTGCCAGCCGACGAGCGGGATGTTCTCCTGGTTGGCCCGGGTCACCTGCTGCGAGGTCGCGCCGGGGTCGAAGCCGCCGATGACGATGCCCGAGGGCTTGAGGGAGACCGCCTGGCTCATCGCCGCCTGGATGCCGGCGGGGGTGCCGCCGCCGTCGATCACCCGGACGTTCCAGCCGACGACCCGCGCGGCCTGCTGAACACCCTTCGCGGCGCCGGCGACACCGGGGTTGGTCATCGTCTGGGCGACGTAGACGAGGGTCTTGCCGGACACCGCGCGGGGGCCGATGGTCGGCCCGTCCCAGGGGGCGTCGGTGCGCTCCGCGTCGGCGACGGCCGTACGGGCGGCGGCGTAGACGGCGGGGCAGCCGCTCGGGCCGGTGGTCGACTCTCCCGACCCCTCCCGCGAGGATCCGCGTTCACAGCCGACGAGGACGGTCGCCGTCGCCAGCAGGGCGGCGGCGCAGCGCACGAGCCGAACGGGTCGGACGCCGGGGCGGACCCCGAGTCGGCCCCGGGGTCGGACCTCTTGGCGGGCAGCGCCGGGAAGGGCGGTACCCGGACGGGCGGTACCTGGACGGGCGGTGCGGTTGCCGTGCACGGGATCTCCTCGCGGGAGCAGGAGCGGGAGGACGGGCCGGTGGCAGTGGCCTGAGCGGGTGGCCTGGGCAGGTGGCCTGGGCAGATGGCGCGGGCGCGGAACGTGGTCGGCCCAGTCGGTCCACCGGTCGTTCGTCGGCGCGTCGTGCGGGCGGTGGGTCATGGCCCGCCCCCCTTCGGCGACCCCGGCGGCTGGGGATACTCCGATGACCCTGGCGCGTCGCGGGAGGCGCCGACGCCGCTGCGCAGTCGGCGGCGGGCGGCGTATCCGGCGAGGCCGACGGCGATGAGCAGGGTGCCGCCGTAGAAGAGCGGGACGGTCCAGAAGTCGGCGCCCATCTGGCCGATGCCGGTGAGGCCGACGGCGAGGACGGCCACGGCGACGACGGTGCCGAGGGCGTTGGGGCGGCCGGGTTTGATCGCCGTGGAGCCGAGGAGGGCGCCGACGAAGGCGGGCAGCAGGTAGTCGAGGCCGACGCTCGGGTTGCCGATCTGCTGCTGGGCCGCGAGCAGCACCCCGGCGAACCCGACGATCAGCCCGGACGCGGTGAACGCGTACACGGTGCAGGTGCGGGTCGGGATGCCGACGAGTTCGGCCGCGCGCGGGTTGGAGCCGACGACGTACAGGTACCGGCCGAGCGGCAGCCGCTCCAGCACCAGCCAGAGGACGGCGGCGAGCGCGAGGACGTAGAAGGCGGGTACCGGGAGGCCGAGGAACTTCGAGTCGTAGAGGTCGGTGAAGGCGTCCGGGAGGCCCTGTGGACCGGGGACGATCCGGCCGCCGTCGGTGACCCAGCCGGTGACGGCGTACATCATGCTGCCGGTGCCGAGGGTGGCGATGAAGGAGTCGATCCGGCCGAACTCCACGACCACGCCGTTGAGGACGCCCACGATCCCGCCGCCGACGACCACGACGACGCAGGCGAGCGGCCAGGGCCAGCCCTCCTCGACGATCAGTTGCAGCACCATGACGTGGGCCAGTCCGAGGCCGTAGCCGATGGAGAGGTCGAACGCCCCGGTCACGATGGGGACCATGGCGGCGAGCGCGAGGACGGCCGGGATGGACTGGGTGGACAGGATCGAGTCGACGGTGTCGAGCGTGGGGAAGGTGCGCGGCAGGGCGAGGGAGAAGACCAGGACGAGCAGGACGGTGAGGGCGGGCAGGCCGTAGGCGCCGACGAGATGGCCGCCCGGTCCGGGCCGACGGGCGGTCATGGCCGGGTACCGGTTCCGGACGGGGGCATGGCCGAGGCCGCCCGGGTGAGTTCGGCGGCCGTGAGGGCCTTACCGCCGAGCTCGGCCGTCACGGACCCGCGGACCAGGACCAGGGCGCGCCGGCACACGTCCGCCACCTCCTCGAAGTCGGTGGAGACGAGGAGGACGGCGAGGCCCTGGGCCAGTGCCTCGTCGAGGAGGCGGTGGATCGCGGCCTTGGCGCCGATGTCCACGCTGGCGGTCGGCTCCTCGAGGATCAGCAGGCGCGGGCCCGCCCGGAGCCATCGGCCGATCATGACTTTCTGCTGGTTCCCGCCGGACAGCACGGCGATGGGGGCCTCGCTGTCGCGCGGGCGCACCGCGAACCGGTCGATCAGGCCGGCGGCCTCGGCGCGTTCGCGGCGGGGGCGGATCCGGTGGAGCGCGGGGAGGCCGTCGGCCCGGGGGTTGGCGAGGAGGTTCTCGCGTACGGTCAGCTGGGGCAGGCAGCCTTCCCTGAGCCGGTCACCGGGGACGAGGCCGACGCCCAGTCCGACGGCGTCGGCGACCGTGCGGGGGCGGTAGGGCAGGCCGCCGAGCAGGGCCGTCCCGCCGTGGAGGGGCAGGGCGCCGGCGAGGGCGCGGCCCAGCTCCAGTTGCCCGGCGCCCGAGAGACCGACCAGGCCCAGGGCCTCGCCCGCCCTGAGTTCCAGGCTGACCGGACCCGCGCCCGTGGTGCGTACGCCGTCGAGGGCCAGGACTGCGGGTCCGGGGGCGGGGGCGGCGGCCGGGCGGCGGTCGGTGAGTTGCGCGCCGACGATGTCGTGCACCAGGCGGGCGGGGCTGTGGCCGGCGAGGGGGCCCCGGCTGACCAGACGGCCGTCGCGCAGGACGGCGAAGGTGTCGGCGACCTGGTACACCTCGTCGAGGCGGTGGCTCACGTAGAGGACGGCGTGGCCCCGGTCGCGCAGATCGTGCAGGACGCGGAAGAGCCGGGCGCTGTCGGCGGCCGGGAGGCGGGCGGTGGGCTCGTCGAGGACGATGAGCTTCGCGTCCTCCGCCAGGGCCCTGGCGATCGCGACGAGCGAGCGCTCGGCGGGGGCGAGCCGGGCGATCGGCGTGTCGGGGTCGAGGTGTCCGGCGACGGTCCTGAGCGCGTCGGCGCAGCGCCCGCGGGTGCGGCGCCAGGAGATCAGTCCGGCGCGGCGGCCGTACCCGGTGCTGAGAGCGATGTTCTCGGCGACCGTCATCCACTCCACGAGCCCGAGGTCCTGGTGGATGAAGGACATGGCGCGGGTGGCGGCATGGCTGCCGAGCGGATGCCCGGCCACCGTGATCCGCCCCTGGTCCGGGCGGTGGACACCGGCGAGCACCTTGATGAGCGTGGACTTTCCGGCGCCGTTGGGTCCGAGCAGGGCCAGGACGCTGCCGCCGTGGACGTCGAGGTCGACGCCGGCCAGCGCGACGGTGCCGCCGAACCGCTTGCCGAGCCCGCGGATGCGGACCACGGGTTCCGCCTCGAAGGGGGAAGCCGGAGACGGGCCGGGAGCGTCGCGCACGGGAGAAAAATTACATCAATTCCGACAATATGGGGCGCCGAGCCTCGGCGCACACGCCGTCTCACACACCGTCGAGCCCGCATTCGGCCCAGATGACCTTGCCCTCGGGCAGGTGCCGGGTACCCCAGGTGCGGGCCAGCTGTGCGACGAGGAACAGGCCGCGGCCACCCTCGTCGGTGGTGCCCGCCCGGCGCAGGTGCGGGGCGGAGTTGCCGGCGTCGGAGACCTCGCAGATCAGCGTGCGGTGGTGCAGCAGCCTGACCCGGATGGGCCCGGCGCCGTGCCGGATGGCGTTGGTGATCAGCTCGCTCAGGATCAGTTCGACGGCGAACGCGGCGTCGTCGAGCCCCCAGTCGGCGAGCCTGCGGAGGGCGGCGGCGCGGACCTCGCCGACCAGGGCGGGGTCGGGGGCGAGTTCCCAGGTGGCGATGCGGTCGGGGTCCAGGGCGTGGGTGCGGGCGACGAGCAGGGCGATGTCGTCGCACGGATGGGTGGGCGCCACGCTGTCGAGGATCGCCTGGCAGGTGTCCTCGGGGGTGCGCTCCGGGTGATGGGACAGGGCCTCGCGCAGCTGTTCGAGTACGGCGTCCACGTCGCGGTGCCGGTCCTCGATGAGTCCGTCGGTGTAGAGGACGAGTTGGCTGCCCTCCGGCAGATCGACCTCGACGGCGTCGAAGGGCAGCCCGCCGAGGCCGAGCGGGGGCCCGGCGGGCAGGTCGGGGTAGGTGACGCTGCCGTCGGGGTGGACCAGGGCGGGCGGGGGGTGCCCGGCGCGGGCCATGTGGCACCGCTGCGAGGTCGGGTCGTAGATGACGTACAGGCAGGTCGCGCCGATGATGCCGGCGCCCTCGCCGTCGGGGTCGTCCCGGTCCAGACGGCCCACGAGGTTGTCTAGGTGGCTGAGGACCTCCTCCGGCGGGAAGTCGAGCTCGGCGAAGCTGCGGGCGGCGGTGCGCAGCCGGCCCATGGTGGCGGCGGACAGCATGCCGTGCCCCACGACGTCGCCGACCAGCAGGCCGATCCGGGCGCCGGAGAGGGGGATGACGTCGTACCAGTCGCCGCCCACGTCGGACTCGGCGGGCAGATAGCGGTGGGCGACCTCTACGGCGTCCTGGTCGGGCAGCCCGTGCGGGAGGAGCCTGCGCTGCAGGGCCAGCACCATGGCGCGTTCCCGGGTGTAGCGGCGGGCGTTGTCGACGGACAGGGCGGCGCGGTGGGCGAGTTCCTGGGCCAGTGACCGGTCGTCGTCGCCGAAGGGGGCCGGGTCCTGGGCGCGGTAGAAGCTGGCGACGCCCAGGACGACACCGCGGGCGACCAGGGGTACGGCGATGAGGGAGTGGACGTGGGCCAGCAGCTGTTCGGTGTGCTCGGGGTCCTGGGCGAGCCAGCCCGCGGCGGCCTTCAGGTCCGGCTCCAGTTCCGCCCGGCCGCTGGTCAGACACCGCAGCTGGGGAGCGGTGGAGCCGAAGTCGATCCGCTTGCCGACCGGGGTGAACGGCAGACCGTCGCGGATGCCGTGGACGACCGTGCGGCGCAGGTCGCCGAGCGGGTCGTCGGCCTCCTCGCCGCGCATCACCGCGTCGGGCAGGTCGACCGTGACGAAGTCGGCCAGCCCGGGAACGGCGGTCTCGGCGAGTTCCTCGGCGGTACGCCGTACGTCCAGCGTGGTGCCGATACTGGCGCTGGCCTCGGACAACAGTTCCAGCCGGCGACGCGCGGCGACGGCGTAGGCCCCCACCTGGGACTCACCGAACAACACGAGCCGGCGGGACGAGGACGGCAGTTCCGGGGTTCCGGACCGGGAAAGACCGGCGGGCTCTGCGGGCTCCGGACGCTCCGCGATCTCACGGGGCTCCGTCGGCTCGTACGTCGTGGCGGCGACCAGCAGCCTGTCGGGTACGGCGTCGGCGGTGACCGCGCGCGTGGCGGCCGGTACGTCTCGGGGCCCGCGCCGGAGAGGCGAGGCGGTGGCGAGGCGCGCGAGCCGCGAAACGGCGGCGGCGACAGCATGGTCAGCGTGGTCCACGTGGTTCGTGGAGGTGCCGGGGAGTTCCTCGACCTGGTGCGGGACGATCAGGGGCGCCGCGGATGCGGGGCCGGGCAGCAGGACCTCGACGGCGAGGCCCTCCACCCCCGAGGCGCTGGTCATCGGGCGGCTGACCAGCGTGACCCGGCGCCCGTCGGGCAGGGACACGCCCATGGCGGCGCGCTGCGCGCGGGAGATCAGCTCGGCGGCCTTCTCCATGAGGACGGCCCGGTCGTCGGGGCGGAGATCCAGGGCCGGTTCGTCCACCGTGTTCCCACGGGCGAGCCCGGTCGCGGCGCCGGTACCGGTGGCCAGGTAGGCCCGCAGCAGGGCGCGTTCCCGTGCGGAGCTCTGCCGCAGCAGCCGTCGTTCCACGGCCCGCGCGGCTCTGCGGATCATGTCGCCCAGGGCCGGGTTCTCGGCGCTGCGCGGGTAGCCGAAGCACAGCACGCCCTCGATCCGTCCGCTGAGCGGATCGCGGACGGGCAGCGCCACGCAGGCGTTGGCCTGGGAGCGTTCGGCGAAGTGCTCGGCGCCGTAGACGCGGATGAGGTCGCGCTCCGCCAGGGCGAGCCCGATGCCGTTGGTGCCGGCGACCCGCTCGGCGAAGACGAAGCCCGGCACCCGCTGGATCGCGGGGAGGCTCCGGGCCAGCGACGCCTCGCCGAAGCGGCGCAGCAGGACCGTCCCGTTCGCGTCGGCGACGGAGATGTTGATCTGGCTGCCGGAGAACCGGGCCTGGAGCCGGTCGAGCACCGGCGCTGCGGCTCGCACGATCCGCCCGTCGGGGTCGAAGTCGTCGGTGAAGGGCAGATCGGACCCGTCGGGCGAAAGACCCAGGGACCGGCAGCGCTGCCACGAGTCCAGGATCGACGCCCGCACACCCGTCTCGACCGGCTCGCCCTGCAGGAACCGCTCGCGGAAACGAACGGGCCCCGAGTCGCCTGCCGTATGCCCCGTGGGCATCGGTTCCCTGCCGGACCGCACCACGCCTTGCCTCACTCACAGCTGCGATAAACCGCTTATCGTGAAGTAACTGACATTGACGAGGATACGGACATTAGTTGCGGCAGTCATGGCCGTCCGGCGCCTTCACGCCTGGTGACCGGGCCGGGGCCGGCCGTCACAGGACCGCGACGGGGGTAAGGGGCGAGCCCGTTCCGCCGGGAATGTTCAGGGGCGCCACGACGAGCATGAACGTGCGCCGGCCGGCCGCGGCGGTCGCGGCGGCGGCCAGGGCCAGCGGACGCCGAGGACGGTCATGTGGTGCAGGGTGGGTTCGGGGTTGTCGGGCCCTGACCTCCGCGGTCACCCGGTTCCAGGCCCCGCGGTCGGCCTGCTCCCAGCGCCCCCAGGTACGCACCGCGTCGAAGAGCGCGTCGAACTCCGGCCGGGAGACGACCGGACCGGCGGCGTCAGAGGTCATCCGCATGCACCGCTCCCACGATCGGGACTCCAGGTTGGCACACGCCCGGGGAGGCCGCCCCGCCGTCCCCTGGACCGGGCAGGTCGCCGGGCAGCCCGGGGCCGACGGCCTGTGCGCCGTGCTCCGGGACGGTCCGCTGATCAGCTACGCGGAGGGTGCGACCCGGACGTGGTCCGCGTCCGCGACCTGCTCCGGACAGCGGCCCGGGACTGGTGGGAGTGGCCATCGATGCATGGTGACGCTCTACGGGCCGACCCCGGCGCCCAGCGCGGCGATCACTCCGCCGTCGACCAGGATGTCCACCCCCGTGAGGAACGACGCCTCGTCGGAGAGCAGGAACGCGACCACGGCGGCGATCTCCTCCGGACGGCCCTCCCGGCCGAGCGGCGTCCGCTCGACCAGCGCCTTCATGGACGGGTGGTGCTCGGCCTCCTGCCGGCCCTGCGGTGTGCCGACGATCCCGGGCGACACCGAGCAGACCCGGCCGCCGAGGGGACCGACCCGCACCGCTTCACGCCGTACGAAACGCCGGACCCCGTGCTTGGCCCACGAGTAGGCCGGGCCCGGGTCCTCGGCGGACGGCCCCAGGGCGGCGCGGAACCGGTCGAAGAGGCGGGCGTCGAGCGGATCGTCCAGCGCCTCCTCCACCGGCGGGTTCGGCTCGGCCGGCGCGAAGTCCGCCGACATCGAGGCGAAGCACACCATCGCCGTGCCCCGGGTGACGAGCGGGCGGAGCGTCTCGGCCAGCAGGGCCGTGCCCACGAGGTCGACCGTGAGGATACGGCGCCAGTCGCCCATGGTGGGCGAGATCCCGGCGGCGTGGGCGACGGCCCGGAGCGTGCCGAGCCCGGAGATGTGCCGGGCGAGTCCGGTGAGCCCCTCGGCGTCGCTGATGTCCAGCTCGAAGGGTTCCACGACCGCTCCGCGCCCCGACAGTTCGCGCGCTGCGGCGGTCGCGCTCGCGCCGTCCCGGTCGACCAGCACCAGCCGGTCGACCGTGCCGGTCAGCCGGCGCGCGCACTCCAGTCCCATGCCCCGGCCGGCGCCGGTCACGACTCCCACAGCATCCATCCGCGCCTCCCCCTTCACCGCGGTTTCCTGCCCGTCGCCCAGTAGCGCTCCAGGACCGGCTGGAGCGTGCGGGTGACGAGTTCGATCCGTGGTCCGCCCGGGCCGTGGTGGAACGCCCAGTACGCGGTGCCGTCCGGCCGTACGCCGAGGGCCTCGGCCGCATGGCCGCGCCTCGCGAGTTCGGCGGAGTCGGCCGCCACGTCGTCGGACCAGTAGCCGAGGTGATGGATCCCCGAGTCGGCGGGCTGCCACAGGGTCCCGGGAACACCGGGGACGAGTTCGATCCGGGGCGTGGACATCGAGTACACGGACCTGAGGTCGACGAGGGCGTCACCACCGTCGGGGAGGACGACCCGCGCCTCTCCCCCGATCTCCTCGCACCACTCGTAGCCGAGCAGGGCCGACAGTTCGGCCGCCGCCGAGTCGACGTCGTCGACGACGAGACCGATGTGGAACTGATCCGCCGGATGCATCGGAAACCCCGTTCTCCTGAGCGAGAACAGCATTCTGACACTAGCCCCGGGGGGACACAATGGCGCGGGACCGGGCCCCGCCGGTGAGCACGGCCGTGACCACCTCGGTGCGGGACCGCAGCCCGGTACGGGCGAACAGCCGGGACAGCCGGTTGGCCACCGCGTCCTCACTGAGCCGCAGCACCCCGGCGATCCGGCGGTTGGTCAGCCCTTCGGCGATCAGGGTCCCGAGCAGCTCCTCGTTCTCGGTGGTGGCCTGCCGGCGTCCCGGGACGGCGATCCCGGCCGCACGCATGGCGGCCCTGGTGTGGAAGCGCGGCAGGGCGGCGCCGATCCCGCCGAACAGCTCGTACGCCTCGTTCAGCAGGGCTGCCGGGCCCGCGTCGGCGGTGGCGGCGGCGACGAGGGTCGTCGCGGTCTCGAAGGGCTGGCTGCGCGAGCGTGCCAGCTCCACGGCTTCCCGGAGGTGCTCCCGGGCGGCGCCGGGACTGTCCTGCCGCAGGACCCGGGCGGACGCGAGCAGATACCTCAGCCGGCTCCGTCCGCCGCCCGTCAGGCCGGAGATCCGCTCCAGGCGTGCCAGACAGGTCACCGCCTCACCCGTGCGTCCCGTCTCCGCGTGGATCTCGGCGAGGGAGGCCCACAGTTCGTCGAGGCCGACGACGTGTCCCCCGGTGTCCGCCGCCTCCAGGCCGCGCCGCAGGATCCGCTCGGCACCGGTCAGGTCGCCGAGGGTCCGCCGTACCTCCGCCGCGACGGCGTCCAGGGAGTACTCCCGGGGGCCCTCCCCGCTGTGGCGCACGCTGTCGACGAGACGGCGGGCGCTCGTGGGGCGGCCCCGGGCGAGGAGAACGGCCGCGGTCCGGGCGGGAATCACACAGCCGTCCGCCACGGGTGTACGGGTCTGGTTGTTCGCCAGCATCCAGCGGGCCGGCTCCAGCGCCTCGTCCCACCGGCCCTGGAGATGACGCCAGAGGAACAGGCTGCGCGGGGCCAGCGCGTCGGCCGTGATGCCCTGCGCGGTCAGCAGGGCCTCCGCGGTGTGCAGGTCCCGGGCGCTGAGCAGCTCGTCGAACATGGTGGTCGCCAGCGCGTGCACATGGTCGGCACCGAGGTACGACGCCTCCGTCAGGGCCAGTGAGGCTCTGAACAGCTCCGGCCGGCCCAGCGCCATTTCCGCCACGGCGCGGAAGTAGGAGGGCTTCACACCGGCGCGGACGTCGGTGGCCCACACGTGTTCCGTCCGGGCCAGCAGGTCCAGCGCCTCCTGCCACCTCTCCAGCTGGGACAGGGCCAGCGCCCGGCCGGTCACGGTGACCAGCGGGGGCAGCCCCAGTTCGTCCCACCACTGCGCCGTGGCCAGCCGGGTCAGCGCGCCCCAGTCCTCGTCGTTGCCCGTCGCCGCCGTGAAGACGTTGGCGGTGTCCTGGAGCGCCAACGGGCTGAGGACGTCCGCGAGGTTGCGCAGCATCGACTCGGCGATGGTCCGGGCGGTCCGGAAGTCCCCCACCTGGTAGGCGGCCTTGGCATACCGCTGGAGGGTCGACACCCGGTCGGCGGGCCGCTCGGTGAGGTTGCCCGCCGCCCGGCACCACCGGAGCAGCCCCCTGCCCCCGGAGTCGGGGTACCGCCATTTCGCGGCGGCCGTGAGGTCGGTGACCGCCCGGTCGCGGTCGACGAGGGCGCCGGCGTCCGCGATCCGGTCCGCCAGGTAGGCCACCGCCTCCGTCTCGTCGAGCAGGGCGACCCCCGGGGGACTTCCCGAGTACCTGGTGCCCGCCGCGTCCTGGTCCGCCCACAGCGCCTCGACCGCGGTGGCGGACAGCCGGCTGCGTTCCAGCGGTCCCAGCCGCTCCCGGACGGCATGCGCCGTCAGCGGAATGGCGAAAGTCCAGCCCCGTGCCGTGTCGCCGTCGGGCCCGGGCAGCTCTTCGACGACCTCCGCGTCGACCAGGTGACGGATCCCGTCGTCGACGGCGTCGGCGGACAGTCCGGTCGACCTGGCGATCAGTTCCGCGGCCGGCCGGCCGAGCGGCCACAGGATGCTCAGTGCCCCGGCCACCGCGCGACCCGGCTCGCCCAGCGCCTCCAGCGCCCTCAGGTAGCGGTCGCCGTCCGGCAGCACCGGTGTCGGCGTCCGCACTCCGACGAAGGCGTGGCCGTCGGCCACTCTGACCGCGCCCTGCCGGGTCCACTCGGTGAGCAGGGCGTCGACCGCCCCGGGTAAGCCGCGCGTCAGTTCGCGCACCCGGCGGGCCAGGCTGGTGTCAGGAGTCGCCTGTAACCGCCGTGCCACCAGGGCGGTGGTGTCCTCCGGCCCGGGACGGGACAGCACGACGGTGCGCGCCCACTCGGCACCGGCCAGCTGATCCACCGACCCGCCGGCAGTTCGCCCGCCGGTCTGCGCCGCCGAGGCCAGCAGCCGGACACCGGGCGGCACGCGCGCGAAGTCGGTCCCGTGGAGCACGGCCAGCGAACCGGCGTCGGCGTGCTGGAGGTCGTCCAGCGCCACGACCACGGGTGCGGACCGCTCCAGTGCGGCGCGCAGCAGTGCGGCCAGCACCGTCCCGTCGCGCTGCTCGGCCGCCCGCAGCGCCGCTGCGACCGCCTTCGCCGGCTGCTGCCGACCGGTGGCGGACCGGTGTTCCTCCAGGGCCATGACCAGCCGCAGCGCCAGTACGAGCGGCCGGTCGCCGTCCCCCGGAACGCATCCCACCGCAAGCACGGAGGTCCCCTCCGTACGCAGCCGTTCGGCCACCGCGCGCACCAACGCGGTGCGCCCGACTCCTCGTTCACCCCGCACGAGCAGCAGACGCGGCCCGCCGGGATCACTCAGCCGGCCGTGCACCTCGTCCAGTTCCCGCGCGCGGCCCACCAGGCAGTCGGTCGCGAGGTCGAGGCTCGCGGCCGTACCGCCGCGCACCGGCCAGGGACTTTCGGACGGAGCAGTCACTGTCCACCGCACTCTCTTCGACGACACCTTCCGGGCAGGCGGTGACGACCCCGGGGGCACCGAGCGTCCGACGTCCCGGCGTCCGGACCCTGTCGACCGACGCCGGCCATTATCGTCATTTCCGTAAGGTCGTTTCCGTAGGGTTGTTTCCGTCGGGCGGCGGGCTCCGGAAGCGCGTCGAGCCGCGAACGTTCCTGCTCCAGCCGGCCGTTCACACACGGGGTACCGGAGCGGGAGGGTGGGGTGCGGGAGTTCGGGTCCGTCATCGGCAGGGACAGCGAGATCCGGGAAGTGGCGGACACCCTGCTGTCCACCGGCGCCCCGGCGCGCACTCTGCTGGTCGTCGGCGGAGCCGGAACGGGCAAGACCGCCGTGCTGGAAGAGGCCCGGCGCGCGGTGGTCGCGGAAGGCGCCAGAGTCCTACGACTGCGCTGGCCCGAGGGTGAGAGCCCGCCCGGCGCCACCGCTCTGGCCGACGGCGTCCATCACGTACTCACCAGGATCCACGACCGCCGGAGCCCGGCCCGCGGCAGTGCCGTCCGCCGGATCCGGCTGAAGACCACCGGCCGCGACGGTGAGTTGACGCTGCTGTCCGTGCTGAGCGAGGTCCTCGCGGACGCCGCCCGGCGGATCCCCTTCGCCGTGATGGTCGACGACGTGGAGCGGATGCCGGCGGCAACAGCGTCCGCGCTCGGCCTGCTGTTGCGCCTCTTCCGCCCGGCCGGCGTGCCGATGGTGATGGCCGGCCGGCCGGTCCACCCCGGAGACGGCGGATTGTCGCAGCTGACGGCGGCGGCGGACCGGCTGCTCGAACTGCCGCCGCTGCGGCCCGCCGACGTCGAGGCCCTCGTCGTACGGCGGCTCGGCCGCCCGGTCGAACCGGCGCTGGTGACGGCGGTGCTGCGGGCGCTGGGCCCTATGGCCGGCATCCCCGAGGCGGTGCTGTCGGTGCTCGACTCGATGGACGGGCACGGCGACTTACTGGAAATCGACGGTCAGGTGTGTCTGACCGAGCCGGAGTCGGCACTGCGGCTCGGCACGGATGTGTCGGAGCTGAGCCGGCTCTGCCGGCCGGGCGCACCGCCGGACACGGCCGCCCTGGACGCGATGGCCGCGGCGGCCCGCAACCTCGGACACGCCGAGATCCGGCTCGACGATCTGTACCGGCTGAAGCGCGGGGGCCCGCGGCGGGACGGCGTCGTCGACCGGACCCTGAGCCCCCTGCTCAGGGACGGGATCCTGACCGTCGACGAGGACGGCCGGATCGCCTTCGCCGTTCCGGCGTTCGCGGCGGCGCTGCGCGCACTGCCCACCCCTCATGCCGTGCCGCCGCTGCACACCCTGATCGTCACCTCGCTGACCGACCGGCTGGGCGCGGAGACGGCGGGCGGCGGCTACCCCCGTCTGGCCGATCACGTGACAGCCGCCGGGTCCGGGCTGGACGACGTCCTCGCGGTGGATGTGCTGCTGGCGGCGGCCCGTACGGACGCCAGGTCGGACTGGCCCCGGTCGGTGCGCGCCTACTCCTCGGCGCTACGGCGTCTGCCGCCGGACGATCCCCGCACACCCGGCGTACTGCGCGAGTCCGCCGAGCTGAGCCTGCGCCATGCCGACCACGCCGGCGCGCTGGCGCTGGGCGAACCTCTGCTCGCCTGCCTGGACACGCCGTCCGCGGAGCGGGACCGGGAGGACCTGGAGTACGTCGCCGGGGTGTGGGCCCTGGCGGCACTGCACGAGCACCGACCGCCGTACGCCCCTGACGCCGGCGTCCGGCGACGCGAGGTTCTCGGACGGGCACCCGCCGTGACCGGATTCGCGGCACTGGCCGGTCCGTTCGGGCAGAGCCGGGTGTCCTGCCGTACGGACGGCGAGGCCCGCCCGGCGCCGACCGGACGCGGTCGGCCCGGGTCAGGGCCGCTGCCCTCACCCGCGGAACTGCGCCTGCTGGCCGCCGGCTCGGGCAGCCGCGCCGACCTGCTCGCCGCCCTGCCGCCCGGCGTGGACGGCGTGGACGGCGTGGACGGCGTACAGAGCCTGGACCGGCTGCGGAACGCGGTCGCCCACGCGGACCTGGCCGGTGCCCTGGGCGCCGTGCTCGGTGACCGCTACACGGGGCCGGGGAACAGCACCGCCGCGCTGTACCACGCCATGGTGGGCGACTATCTGAAGGGCGACTGGGACCACGCCCTGGTGACCGCCCGCCGGATCGAGGCGCGCGGCCGGACCCGTGGCACGACGGCGGCCGGCGCGCATCCGGCTCGCGCGCTCGCGGCCGAGATCCGCTGTGTGCGCGGGGAGTTCGAACAGGCGCGGACATGGCTCGAGCTGATACCCGACACCGTGGCCCACCCGCTCGTCGCCTGGACGAGGCTGGGCCTGCGGTACTGGTCGGGCCAAGTGGCGGAGGCCCTGGATGGAGCGCGTGAGGACATACGGCGCGCTCGCGCGAGCGGCCTGCTCGCGGGCGTCGAGAAGGTGCTGCTGCGGTGTCTGTCGTTCGCCCTGCTGGAGGCCATGCCCCGGGCCATGGAGGGGGCGCTGGCGGAACTGGAGGCGCTGGACCGGGAAGTGGGCTCCCCGATGACGCGCGAGGCGGTGCTCTTCGCGCGCGGTCTGGTGCACGGCGACATGGACAGCGCCTCGGGCGCCCTCCGGTCGGTGCGCGAACGGGGCGACGCGTATCTGGAACTGCTCTGCTGTCTGTGCCTGGTGGAGATCGACGACGACTCCGACCGGTGGCTGGCGGAGGCCACGAGCATCGCGGGGCTGCTGGGCATCGGGCGCGCCACCCGTACGACCCTCGGCCATATGACGCGGCGGCGGGGCGCCGCACAGCCGAGGTCGCGTCCGGCCGGCGACGAGTTGAGCGAGCAGGACGTCATGCTGACCGCGATGGTCAGCCGCGGGGCGACCAACCGGCAGATCGCGGCACGGCTCGCGTGGAGCGAGAAGACCGTGGAGCGGCGGCTGACGCTGCTGTTCCAGCGCACCGGGTGCCGCTCCCGGGTGGAGCTGGCCGCGGCCTGGCTGGACGGCAGCCTCGCCGACCGCGACCCGACGGGTTCCCGGGCGGGGCGGTTCGGCCTCTTGGGCGGGTGAGCACAGCCGCCTCCCGGCTCAGGAGAAGCAGGCCGTATGGGTGTCGATGGGGAGACCGAGCCGGCCGGTGTCCAGGGAGCCGTCCGCGTTGATCTGGAACTGCCAGTCCGCGTGGGGGATGTAACCGAGCACCAGGAGCGTGTCGGTCCCGCGCAGCGGGGTGTCCCGCCACTTCTCGTTGCGGAACTGGGCGGCGGTCACCACGAACAGCCGGCGGGAGGGTGACCCGGTGGCCACCGTGGCGCGGTCGTGGCGGATGTGCCGGGTCTGGAACGCCGAAGCCGGCGGGACGGGTCCGGACGGCTCGCTGGGTCCGCAGGTCAGCGCCTCGCCCTGGGTGTCCGCGGTGTGCAGACGGGGCGACCGCGCGCCCAGTCCGTCGGTGACGGAGGGGGAGGCCGCCGTTCCCACCAGGACGACCGTGGCGAGGAGCCCGACCGGTCCCGAGACGAGTTCGGTGATGAGGGCCTGCGCCAGGCGCAGGACATCGTTGTTGTCACCCGTCAGGGCGATCGTCCCCGCGAGCCGCGAGAGGTCGACCAGCACCCTGTCGTCGCCGTGGCGGCCGAGCGTGACGGTCAGGGAGTACGGATGGGTGTGCCCGGCGCCCACGTTGCCGGTCCGGCGCAGGCTGGCCGGTTCCACCGACCACTCCTTCCCCGAGACGTCCGCGGTCCAGGGCGCCGGCGCGGGCGCGTCGGCTTCGGCGAGCCGTAACGTCAGACGCTGTGCCGAGTAGAAGACGGCGTGCACCTCCGGCAGCGGGCGGGTGCCGTGCGGGCGCCCCTCGGCCACCGCCCGCAGGCCCAGGGCGACCGTCTCGAGGGCCTTCCGGGTGCCGCCCTTGCGTGTGCGCCGGATCAGTGCGGCGACTGCCCCGAGCAGCACCACGACCAACACCACGGGCAGGACGATGGACGCGATCACGCGGCCCCCCTTGTTGCTGAGAATCCTGTGTTACTGAGAATCCTGAAAACGCGCCGGAGTGCCTCGGGCCGCACGGCATACCGAGCACCGGACCGCGCTGCCACCCCCGGGACGGGCCCCCACCCGTCGGGCCTGACGCGCCGCCCGGTCATCGTGGTGTGCCCGCCGCGTCCGGTGGAAGCCGAACCCGCGAACCTTGCCGGTCTGTACAACTCTCCCGTCATCGGCCACTCGCGCCAGATTTCCCTCGACCGGCGCACCCTCGGACCCGTAGCGCGGATGCCGCGTACCCGCGGATGGCACTATCGCCACTTGAACCAAATGAACGACCTCAGGTGTGAGTTGGGGGGGCGTATGCCTCAGCGGGTACTCATGGAGACCGTGCGCGTGGCGATACACGCACCCGCCCCCTTGGTCCGCGCCGGGCTGGCCGGCTTCGTCGCACTGGACCCGCGTCTGCGGGAACTGCCGCGCGACAGGACCCGGGAGGCCGACGTGATCGTGGTCGCCGTGGACGTGGCGGACGACTCCGCGCTCGAACTGCTCCCCCGCCTGTGCGACAGACCTGGCGCACGCTTCCTCGTGGTGGTGGGCAAGCGGTGGCAGGCCGATGTACCGGCGGCGCAGAAGCGGGGCGTCCACGCCGTCGTGTGGTGGGACTTCTGCAGCCCGGACGTCTTCGCCCGCACCGTGCGCGCGGTGGCCGGCGGCGACGGGAGCACGCCCACGCGCCCGGGGGCCCTCACCCGTCAGGTGCGGCACCCGGAGCGGACGGAGCAGAACGTCCCCGTCTCCCGGGCCAGGGCCGTGTCCCAACTGAGCGCCCGCGAGGTGGACGTACTGCGCCTGATCGCCGAAGGCAAACAGTGCGACGAGATCGCGACGGAACTCTCCTACTCCGAACGCACGGTGAGATACATCCTCTACGGCGCGATGGAGCGCATGCGGACCCGCAACCGCGCCCACGCCGTCTCCTACGCCATCCGGGCGGGACTGATCTGAACCCGCCGTGCGCGGCGACGCCGAAGGGTGATTGGCTGTCCCCGGTTTCGTCAGCCAGTCCATCCACGGAAGGCCCCAGCCATGAGCAACCCCTACGCGTTCGAATACAAGGTCGTCACGTTCCGTGAGTCACTGATCGGAGACGCGCTGGACAGCGACAAGCTGGAGAAGGTGCTGAACAAGCACGCGGAGGACGGCTGGGCGCTCAAGGCGATCACGTCCGCCGACGTCAAGGGCCGGATCGGGCCCGGTGCGGTCGAGGGCCTGCTCCTCACGCTGGAGCGTCCGCGCCGCTGACGGCCGCGGGCCGGTAAATCGGTCGACAGCGTCTTGCCGGGCCCGGCAGAGTGGCTGCCCGTGACGAGCAGCGAGCTGTGGACCCGAGAGACCGCCGACCGCTACGACGCCGAGGAGAGCGAGATGTCCTCGGTCCGGGTTCTCGGACCGGCTCTCGCCTTCCTCGCCGAACTCGCCGGAGACGGCCGGGCTCTGGAGTTCGCCATCGGAACCGGACGCGTGGGCGTCCCGCTCCGGGAACGCGGTGTGCCGGTGGCGGGTATCGAACTGTCCGAGCACATGGCGGCGGTCCTGCGGCGCAAGGTCGACGAGAACGCGCTGCCGGTCACCGTCGGGGACATGGCCACGACGGTGGTGCCCGGCGAGTTCACGCTGGTCTATCTCGTCTACAACACCATCACGAACCTGCTCACGCAGGACGAGCAGGTCGAGTGCTTCCGCAACGCCGCACGTCATCTGGCGCCCGGCGGCCGATTCGTCATCGAGCTGGGCGTGCCACGGCTGCGGTTCCTGCCGCCCGGGCAGTTCGCCGTACCGTTCGACGTCTCCGAGGAGCATCTCGGCTTCGACACCTTCGACCTGGTCGAGCAGACCCTCGTCTCGCACCACCTCACCCGCGACGACGACGGCCGCTATCGCCGCGACGCCTCCCGGCACCGGTACGCGTGGCCGACGGAGCTCGACCTGATGGCCCGCATCGCCGGCCTCGAACTGGAACGGCGCGTCGCGAACTGGGAGGGCGCACCGTTCACCCAGGACTCCGGCAAGCACATCTCCGTCTGGCGCAAACCGGTCTGAGCCGGTGCCTCGGACGTCGGACGCGCAGACCGCCCGGGCGTAGGCTTCGCTCAGCACGGACACGGCGGGGGCGGAGCAGATGACGGCTGAGTCGACACAGAGGTGGGGGTCGACCCTCGATTCGGTCGTGGTGTACGCGCAGGGCGCGGTCTGCCGCCGACTGGCCCGGGGCAGCGTGCCGCCTGACGGCCGGGTGCGGGTGACGGGACTGCCCCGCTCGCTGGACCCGGGCTCGCTGCGGGCCCATGTCCTGGGCGCCCCCGGGGTGCGTGTCACCGAGGCCCGGGTGGAAGTCGAGGCCGAGCCGCTCGGCACGGGCACGCCCGACGAGTTGCGGCGCGAGGTCGAGCGGCTGAGCGACGAGTACGCGGCGGCGCAGGGACGCCGGGACCGACAGCTGAGCCTGATCGAGGAGGTCAGCGCTCTCCACCCGGTCCCCCCTGGCCGCGGGTGCGAGGACCCGCACCGCCGCACCCCGGTCGACGCGTGGCTGGAGCTCGCCGACTTCGTCGACGAGCGGCTGACGGGACTGCACACCCGCCTCGTCGAGCTGGACGAGGCGCTGCGCGACGTCGAGCACGAGCTCACCGTCGCCGCCGACAGGCTGGCCCGCGCCTCCACCGACGTACCGTCAGCGCACGTGGAGACCACGGTCTGCGCGGTCCTGACCCTCGACGGCACCGGTGACGCGGAGGTGGAGCTGGAGCTGGAATACGGGGTGCCGGGCGCCGTCTGGGTACCGGCCTACCGTCTCACTCACCGTCAGGGCGACGGGAGCGGCCGTCTGGTGCTGCGCGCCTCGGTCGCCCAGCGGACCGGCGAGGACTGGACCGGCGTGCGCATCGCTCTGGCCACCGCCGATCTTCAGCGCCGTACCGACCTGCCGAGGCTCCGCTCGATCCGGATCGGACGCCGTCAGCCCGCCCCCTCACCGTCTGGCTGGCGCGAGCCTCCGGCCGGGCTCGTCGACCTGTTCACCGGGTACGACGCGGCCGGCCCCCGCCCTGCCACGACCGCCGCACCTGCGGCTTTCGCGGCCGGCTCCGCGCCCGTGAGTGCCGCTGACCGCTCCGCACCCGGTCCCGTTCCGCCATCGCCGCTTCCTCCGCCGCCGGCACCGCAGGCCTACGGCGGTCCGCCGGCCGCGGTCCCGGCGCCCGGCGGCTCGGCCGGCGCTCCCCCGGAAGGCTTCGGCGGCGGGATGGCCGCCCTCGCGCAGCCGGCCGGATCGCGACCGGCCGGCAGGCCGCGTGTCGGCGGCAGCACCTTCGCGGCTGCCCCAGCCCTCAAGGCGCCCGCGGCTCCCGGCCGGGCCGCGCCGCCACCCCCTCCGGCACCGGTAGCCGGTCCGCCGCAGCCGACCGACGCCGAGCTCGACTATGCCGCCCTTGTCCTGTGCGGCCCCGACGAGCAGGGCAGTCGCAGAGGCCGGCTGTTTCCCGGCTCTCCCTTCGACCCGGTGGCGGCCGAGTACCGCCGCCGCGCCGAAGCGGTGGCAGCGCTGCCGCTGCCCGGACAGGCCGTGCGGCCCCGCGAGTCGGCGGGTTCCTTCGACCACCGCTTCGATGCCGGCGCCCGCGCCGACATCCCGTCGGACGGCACCTGGCACACCGTCACCGTCGGCGAGATCCCGGTCGGCCTGCGCACCGAGTACCTCTGCGTGCCGTCCGTGGAGCAGACCGTGTACGCGACGCTGGTGCTTTCCAACGCCACCGACCAGGCACTGCTGGCCGGTCCGGTGGAGGTCACTGTCGACGACGACTTCCTGCTGACCGCCGCGCTGCCCACGCTCGCCCCCGGCGGTGTCCGCCGGGTCGGGCTCGGGCCGGCCGAGGGCATCCGGGTCACCCGCCGTACGAACCTGCACGAGTCGACCTCGGGCCTGCGCAACAACACCACCGTGCTCGACCACCGCGTCCACGTGGAGCTGGCCAACCGGCTCGCGAGGCCCGTCACCGTCGAAGTCCGCGAGCGGGTGCCGGTCACCTCCGAACCGGACGTCCGGATCGAGGAACGGGCCGACTGGACGGCACCCGAGGAAGGCACGGGGCCCGATCGCCATGCGCCGGGCACCCGCGTCTGGCGACTGGACCTGCCCGCGGGCGCCACTGCCACCCTCGACGGCGGCTACGAGATCCGCATCCCGACCGGCAAGGCCCTGGTCGGCGGCAACCGCAGGAGCTGACACACGCCATGTCCACGGCCCCGAAGCCGATCGCCCTCCCCGTCACCGCCGTGACGTGCCTTGAGGATCGCGCCCACATCGAGCGCGCCGTCGTGCTCGACCTGGGGGCCGGGGTCCAGCGGCTGCGTCTCGGGCCGGTCAGTGCGCTGGCCGTCGACCGGACCCTCCATGCCGAGCTGACCGCCGATCACCCCGCGACCGTGCTCGACGTGCGGATCGTCCGCAGCTGGACGCCACGCGGGCCGCTGCCGCCCGCCGACGGCGACTCCGCCCTGCGCCACCGCGTGCACACCCTCGAAGAGGAGCGGCTGGCCCTGGGGCAGCGACGCGACCGGCTGCATGCCCGCCTCGACCTGCTCGGCCGCCTCTCCGCCGATCTGCTGCGGGAGATCGGCGAAGGCGCCGGCTCCGGGGAGAGCGAACGGCCCCGCTGGGCCCGCGAACTGGACCGGGTGGACGACGAGCGCGACGCGCACGCCGAGCAACTGCGCACCGTGGAGGCCCGGCTGGCCGCCCTCGCCGCCGAACTCGGGGAAGCCCAGCGGGCCATGCACCTCTCCGAGGAGGAGCCCGCCGAGCTGGTCGGCCATATCGAGTTGACCGTGGAGGCCGCGGCCGCCGGGCCGGTCGGGCTGCGCCTGAGCCACCTCACCCCGTGTGCGCTGTGGCGGCCCGCCTACCGGGCCGTGCTCGACGGGGACTCCCTGACACTGGAGACCGACGCCATGGTCTGGCAGCGCACCGGTGAGGACTGGTCGGACGTACGGCTGACGTTGTCGACGGCCCGCTCTGCGCTGGCCACCGATCCGCCGCTGTTGGGCGAGGACCGGCTGACGCTCAAGGACCGCTCCGCGGCGGAGCGCCGCACGGTCGACGTCGAGCTGCGCGAGGAGGAGATCGGGGACCTCGGCCCAGCCCCGGTGCTCGGCCTGCCTGGGGTGGACGACGGCGGCGAGGCGCGGGTGCTGAGATCCCCTGCGCCGGTCTCCGTGCCCGGAGACGGCCGCGCCCACCGGGTGCCGCTCTCCGTGTTCACCACGGCCGCGAGCAGCGAGTACGCCTGCTCACCCGAGGTGTCGCCGCTGGTCACCCAGGTGGTGCGGTTCGCCAACCTGTCCGGTCACGCGCTGCTCGCCGGGCCCGTGGACCTGGTCCGCGGCAGCGGATTCAGCGGCCGCGGCACGCTGGACTTCACCGCCGTCGGCGCCCCCGCCGAGCTCGCCTTCGGCAGTTGCGACGACTACAGGGTGGTCCGGCATACCGAGGAGTCCCGCGACTCCGCCGGAATCACCCAGCGGACCGTCGTCACCCGCACGGTCCGGCTGCACCTGTCCCGGTTCTCCGCCCCCGGGGAGCAGGGCGAGCGGCTCGTCGTCCTTCGGGAGCGGATCCCGGTCTCCGAGGTCTCGGCGGTGGAGATACGCCTGCACAAGGATTCATGCTCCCCCGCGCCCGACGTGGTCGACGCGGAGGGCATCGCCCGCTGGGACGTCACCCTCCCGCCCGGCAGCCGCCGCACGGTCACCCTGGTCTACGAGTTGTCGGCGAGCGCCAAAGTCACCGGGCTCTGAGCGCTGGTGGCCGCTGCCCGCCTGCTGATGCAGGCCTGATCCGACTCCCGCCCCGCAGCCGGTGGCCGTCTCGCACACCCGAAGGACTTGAGGGCGGGTCTCCCGCCTGTCGACAGCACGCACGCCCAGAGCCGTCGGCGGAACCAGCAGCTCGACCCGGCGCGTCCGGCCGCCGAGGAACAGGTCGAGGCTCGACGCTGTCGGTAGGACCAGGGGGCGCATGCATCCTCGCCGTCTGTTGACGAGCGTTGCTTCGTTCACAGCGTCGACAGGTCACGCGAGGGGGTGTCGCCGCCGGCTCCGGCACGGGATCTACGCGACTGATCGGCGCCGTCCGGGGAACCCAGCAGGTACCGGCGCAGCCACCGAAATCACGTGTGGTTCGTCGTCCACCGGCAGGGGTAGACAGATGCTCGCATTCGCGGCCGCCGCACTCTTCGTCATCGCCTTCATCATCCATGTCACCGAGACGTCGACCGAGGTGATCTTCAGTCCGATGAGCCTCATGCTTGTCGGGCTTGCTTGCCTCGCTGTGCACTCGGCCGGCGTGGGGTCTGGCTGGTCCTCCCGAGGAAGCGGGCGTCGCCGCTGAGGAAGCGACGCGCTCCCTCCTCGTACCGGCGGATCCGGACGGGGAGCGGCCGGGTATTGCCCATCGGCGGGCCTGAGTTGCGCCCGGATCAGGCGATCGCCGAGTCCTTCAACGCCACATGCAAGCGGGACGCGGAGGTACAGCAACCACCGCGACCGCAGCCGACCGACGATGGGCCAGGTCACCGGCAGGACACCCCGGACCCTCTCAATGAGCGGTGGTGTCGGAACCGCTCACGGCACCGCTGCTGGACGGCCCGGGCGACGCCGAAGCCCTGGGACCGGAGCTGGGACTGAAGCTGGGACTGGAGCTGGGGCTGTGACTCGGGCTGGTACCAGAACCGGTGTCCGGCGCCCCGCTCGCGTCCGGCGAGGCAGAGCTGCCCGTCCACGGCTCCGAGCCACTGGACACGCCCGGAGCGGGTGTCCGGCTGTCGTCGGGAGCGGGGGTACCGGCCGAGCCACCGCCCACCGAGGTTCCCCTGCCCGGCTCATTCTTGACGACGGCCGCCACCGGCTTACCCATGATCAGCTCCACCGCGGTCACCGTGACCATGGCCAGGGCGAAGACCAGGCCCGTCGCCAGGCCGTACTTCTTCCAGCGGATGGCTCTCCGGACGGAGCCACCCCGATAGGTGGTGACCGACTCACCTCCGGAGGGCGTGAAGGACGGTACCGCGTCGACAACCGAAGCGTCGGCCGGTAACCCGAACGCCGCCCGGGCGTCCGCGCGGTGATCCGCCCGCTCCTCACTCGGCGTCCTCGGCACCCCTATCGACGGCACCCCTATCGACGGCACCCGGCTACGGATCCCCTCGCCCGTCCGGCGGAAAGCATGCGAGAAGACCGCCGCGCCGGTGGTCGCACTGGCACTGACCACGGCGGCACCGATGATCGTCCCGGTCACCCCCAGCAGGGACGCCAGCACCGCGCCCACCACCGTCGCGAGTGCGCTCGCCACCACCTGCACGGCAGTCAGGTCGAGCACCTTGCGCTTCGGCGCCCGGCCCTCTTCTTCTCTGCGATTCTCCATCAATATCCCTTGCTGGTTCCGGAGCCCGACGGCCGTCGACGCCGTGGCCATCCGCGTGATGGCGGACCGCGAGGCTCCTTCGACGGTGCGGGCGGTACAACGGGACGACTGCCCGGCTGACGGTGTTTCACCTGCGATCAGCGACGACGACCCCGACCGGTCACCTGTCAGCCGCACACGGCACTCACGTCACCGGCATGACGACCAAGCCGAATCGCCGGCCCTGTCGGTGGGCAACGCGGCAGGGCAGCCCGGCATTGAACCCGCCAGGTCATCGCCGTGTAAACATCGTGGTGCCCCTCTCCCCGACCCACCGTGGGACCGGCCTCCGGACTACGCTGTGTACGGACGTCCCAGACCCCGGCGGGCCACTGCTGCTTGGCGCACATGCCCTCTACGTCTTGTCGCGCACCGCCGCGGCCGGAGGATCCCTGCAACTGCACCACCCCAGCCCGGCGCTGGAACGCCTCGTCGTTCTCACCGGCTCCGGCTCCCTCTTTCTCGCCCTCCCGGATGCCTTCGCCGGGAGCCGACCGCCCCCGCGGCCCTCTCCCGTACACCAGGTGACAGCCCCGCCCGGGCGGACGGCGGCAGAGCCGGGCGGCCTCGCGCACCATCCACGGACTCGGTGGCCGCGGGAGGGTCCGGGGTGAGGCAGCGTACGTACCTTGTGACGGCTGGTGGCCGGTCGCCCCGGGTCCAAGGGGCTGACAGCCGACGAGGCCGAACGTTCAGGCGATCCCGGTGCCGCGCAGCAGCAGCAACGCCACGTCCACCACCGCCACGGCGACGGCTGCCACGAACGCGGCCCGCTCCCAGCGGCGTCCCAGCACCGCCCCGGCCACCGCGACCACGACGGCCACCGCGAGCGCCGCCGTTCCCCGTCCGCCGGGTGGTCCGGCGGGCCCCAGCACCAGCACCGCGGACGCGATCACCAGCGGCACCGGCAGCAGCAGCCGGGCGCCGTCCGGGCCCAGCCGGTGCGGCCATCCCCGTACGCCCGTCGCCAGATCCCCGCGGATGTCCGGCAGTACGTCTCCCAGATGGGCGCCGATCCCCAGTAGCGCCCCGGCGGTGACGACCCACCAGGCCGGCCACGGCTGCCCCGGCAGGCCCAGCGCCACGAACGCCGGGAGCGCGGCGAAACCCACCGCGTACGGTGCCCAGGACCATGCTGTCGCCTTGAGCCGCAGGTCGTACGCCCACGCCGCAGCCACTCCGGCCAGGTGAACGGCGCCCGCCCACAGGCCACAGGCGAGCGAGAGCGGCACGCACAGCGCCAGCGCGGCATACGCGGCCACCCACACCTCCGTCACACCGATCGCACCGTCGGCGACCGGTTTGCCACGGCGGCCGGCGGCGACATCCCGGCGCGCGTCGAACGCGTCGTTGCACCAGCCGACGGACAGTTGCCCGGTCAGAACGGCGGCGGCGGTCAGGACACCACGCGCGGCGCTCTGGCCGGCGGTCACGGCCAGAGCGGCCATCAGGGCGGTGACCGCCACGACAGGCCCGGGGTGGCAGGCCCCGGCCAGGCCGCCCACCCGGACGGCCCAACCCACGGCCGGGCCGCCGGTCGTCGACTGCTCGGGAGTGCCCACCCGGCCGATGTTAGGCGCCCGGGCTCCACCCGGCTGGAGCACGCGCCCCCGGGGAGGACGGCCGGACGGGCGATTCATGGTGTCGAAGTCCCGGTCCGGGGAACACGTGGGAAGCAACTCACCCGAGTCGGGAACCGGACGGGAACCATATGACGCGGATCGTCGCCGTTCACGGTGCCCTCGCACCGCACCGTAGGACCCAGTCCGAGATCACCGACATGGTGGCCCGCACCTGCCTGCCCGAGGGGACCGACCGCCGGGTCCTGGACCGGCTGCACCGCAGCGCGAGGGTCCGCTCGCGCCACATGACGCTGCCGCTCGAACGGTACGGGGAACTGGACGGATTCGGCGCCGCCAACGACGTCTTCATCGCCGCCGCCACCGACCTGGGCGCCAAGGCCGTCCAAGGCGCACTGCGCATGGCCGGGCTGTCCGCAGCCGACGTGGACCTGCTGATCTTCACCACCGTCACCGGCATCGCCACCCCCTCGATCGACGCACGGCTGGCCGGCCGCCTCGGACTGCGGCCGGACGTCAAACGACTGCCCCTGTTCGGCCTGGGCTGTGCCGGCGGCGCCGCCGGCCTGGCCCGTATGCACGACTACCTGCTGGGCCGACCCGGCCACGTGGGGGTGCTGCTGTCGGTCGAACTGTGCTCGCTCACCTTCCAGCGCGACGACGCCTCCATGGCCAACCTGGTCGCCACCGCACTGTTCGGCGACGGCGCCGCCGCGGTCGTCGTGTGCGGCGCGGACCGCCCGGACCGCCGGCACGAGAGCGTCGGCCCGACGATCGTGGACACCCGCAGCCACCTGTATCCGGACACCGGGCGCGTCATGGGCTGGGACATCAGGAACTCCGGCTTCCAGGTCGTCCTCGACCCCCAGGTCCCCGATGTGGTGCGCCGCTACCTCGCCGATGACGTCGAGGGGTTCCTCGGCGACCACGGGATCAAGCCGAAGGACGTGACCGCCTGGGTGTGCCACCCGGGAGGCCCCAAGGTCCTTCAGGCCGTCACCGAGGCCCTCGACCTGCCCGAGGCGGCGCTCGATGTGACCTGGCGTCATCTGGCCGACGTGGGCAACCTGTCCTCGTCGTCGGTGCTCCACGTACTGCGCGACACCCTGGCCGAACGCCGCCCGCCGCCGGGCACGCCGGGTGTCCTGCTGGCGATGGGGCCCGGCTTCGCCTGCGAACTCGTCTTGCTGCGCTGGTAGTCCGGACCGTCGAGGGACACAGGACAAAGGACACATGATCTGGTACGGACTGCTGGTGGCCGCCGTCGCCGCCGAGCGCGTCGCCGAACTCGTCGTCGCCCGCCGCAACGAACGGTGGAGCACCGCCCACGGCGCGACTGTTACCGGGCAGGGCCACTACCCGGCGATGGTCGCTCTTCACACAGGCCTGCTGGTCGCCTGTCCGGCCGAGGTGTGGCTGGCCGACCGGCCCTTCGTACCCGCCCTGGCCTGGCCGATGCTCATCGTGCTGGCGGCCGCCCAGGCACTGCGGTGGTGGTGCATCAACACCCTGGGGCCCCGGTGGAACACCCGGGTGATCGTCGTACCCGGCCTGCCGCTGGTGACGAGCGGCCCCTACCGGTGGCGGTGGCTGCGGCATCCGAACTATGTGGCCGTCGTCGCCGAGGGCGTGGCCCTGCCACTCGTCCACACCGCCTGGGTCACCGCGGCCGTGTTCACCGTACTCAACGCCGTCCTGCTCACCGTGCGCATCCGCTGCGAGAACCGGGCGCTGACCGCCGCGACCACGCCGACCGCACCCGCTCCGGCGTGATCGACGTACTGGTGGCCGGCGGTGGGCCGGCCGGTCTGGCCACTGCCATCCACGCCGCGCTCGCCGGCCTGGAGGCCGTCGTCGTCGAACCCCGGACCGGGCCCGTGGACAAGGCCTGCGGAGAGGGCGTCATGCCCGGCGGTGTCGCCGCGCTGCGAACACTGGGCGTCGAGGTCACCGGCCGCGAACTGCGCGGCATCCGCTACGTGGACGGCACCGCCCGTGCCGAAGCGTCCTTCCGCGGTCGTGGCGGGCTGGGAATCCGCCGTACGACGCTGCACTCCGCACTGCACCAGCGCGCTCTCGGCCTCGGCGTGCGGATGCTGACGGGCAAGGTCGGCGAGGTGCGCCAGAGCGCGGACACGGTCACCGCCGCCGGAACGACGGCCCGTTGGCTGATCGCCGCTGACGGCCTGCACTCCCCCGTGCGCCGCGGGCTGGGGCTGGAGCTGCCGGGCCGTCCCCACGGCCGCTACGGACTGCGCCGGCACTACCGCGTCGAGCCGTGGACGGACTTCGTGGAGGTCCATTGGTCCGGGCATGGCGAGGCCTATGTGACGCCGGTCGGCGACGACCTGGTGGGCGTCGCGATCCTCAGTCGCAGCCGTCGCGGGTTCGCCGAGCACCTGGCCGGCTTCCCGGCCCTCACCGCGTCGCTGCGCGGCCCGGCCGCGACGGAGGTGCGCGGCGCCGGACCACTGCGGCAGCGGGTGCGGCGCAGAACCGCCGGCCGTGTCCTGCTCGTCGGCGACGCCGCGGGCTACCTGGATGCCCTCACCGGCGAGGGAATCGCCCTCGCGCTGGCGACGGCCGGGGCCGCCGTCCGCTGCCTGGCCGCCGGGCGACCGGACGAGTACGAGCGCGCCTGGGCCCGGCTGACCCGACGCCACCGCCTGCTGACCGGAGCCCTGCTGACCGCGAGCCGCCGTCCCGGCACCGCCCGCCTCATCGTCCCCGCGGCGTCCCGCATGCCTCCGGTGTTCTCGGCCGCGGTCCACGCACTGCAGTAGTGGTCGTCTACTCCGGACGGTCTTCCGGAGGCGTCCCGGTCGGGCCGGTTCTGTCTCTGTCATCCGGGAGACGGCCAGTCGACTCGGCCGTGCACCGTCGGCGACGAGGGATGCCTGTGGGTGGCGATGTGGGACGTCGGCGCGGTCCGCCCGGTAACACCCCGACGGCCGCCGGCTCCACACCCTGAGCCGGTGATCCGCTCGTTGGACACCATGGAGCCAGGTTCCGGTAGTTTCCGTTCCCGCCGATATGGGTGGCGCCGAAGGACCTGTACTTGTGCATTCCGCGTCGGGTTTGGAGGTTGCCCGGTTCGCGGTTCCAGTCGCCCATGGCGGCCCACACGCGGTTCCCTGCCTGCCTGCCGACCGGGACGTCGGAAGGTGGTTGTTACCTGTACCAGGGCAGGTTGAGGGACCGCGGGTACGGGTCCCATGACCACTCCTCGATGTCCCACCCCCTCCACTGCTGCGGACGCTGTTGTTGGTCAGCGGATGAAGATCGACGCGGCGCATCCTCCCGGCTCTGTGGACGGTGATTCGCTCGCACCGTCGAGGAGAGGGCCGATCAGGACGCAACGACAGGTGCGGGCCCTGGGCGGAAACTCGCCACAAGAATGTGCAGGCTGACGACAAGGGCCCACACGGGGAAGACGAGCTCGGACCAGCCGATGGTGCGCGAGACGAGGAGCAGCGTCAGAGCGACGAGATAGCCGAGGAGGGAAAGCCAGCGCGGAAGGACTCCGAGCCGACGCCCGATGGTGGAGGTCGTGAACGTGAATACCGCGGCCATACGCATCGCGTAGGTCGTCAGGAGGCTGTAGGTGACGTGACGGCCGAATGACCACCCTTGCAGCTTGGAGCCGGCCCCGGCGGCATCGGCCGTGACCAGTAGGCCGCCGGCCGCCGCCGCGGCCCCGAAGAGAGTCGCCACGAACAGCAGACCGCTGCCCAGGAAGACCATGGCGAAGAACTGGTCCTCTGCCGCTCCGATGCGTGCGCGCACAGCGCCCATGAACCACAGGAAGAAGATGCCCGCGAAGGGAATGAGGTTGAGCGCCGTATGTACCGTACGCCGACGCCAGGGGTCGGTGACCCAGCTGTTGCCCACGTAGTCGGGCTCGTCCGGTATCGCTACGCGGACCATGACGATGGCCGCGGCGAGCAGCAGGGCAAAGATGATCCCCACCAGTCCCGCGGCTCGTGGAGTGCGCAGCGCCTGAAGTTTCGTCTCCATGGGCGGTCTTTCGCTTCCTCTCCCAGCCGGTGTGCTCCCCTCCGGTGACAGCCTCTTTCCCTCGTCGGTGGCGGTGTCGGTGGACAAGCCCTGAGGAAACGGGTTCCGCCCGGCGCGTCACGGGCCGGGACGAGGCGATGCGACCTCGCGCGGACGCCCAGGTGGCGACTAAGACCAGCAAGCACCGTTGTCCGTCGACGTGCCACCGGGACTGTCCATGCGGGTGACGTGCACGGACCACCGGTGAGTCGGGCCGTGTGATTCGGGGCCCCAGGTACGGCCCGCTGGGAACGAAGGGCTTCGGGAGGCCGACAGCCGACGGCCGGCCTACTGCGGTGGGCTCTGGGCGCCGGCCGGCCAGGCCGAGCTCGGCCATGATCTTCGCGGTGGTGTTCACCGAGCGCGCCGGCCCTTGCGGACCAGCGTGATCCACTCTTTCGGCGAGCCGTGAGTGCCGCCGGAGCCGGTGAACCCCTCGGTCACCACCTCGGCCAGTCTCAGGCGGCGTACCTCACGACGGGTGGGTCCCGCCACGGCTGCCTGACCCACAGGACCGTGCAGCGTCTGAGCACCTCACGCTCCACGACCAGTTCCCTGTTGTCCCGCTTGGGCTGGGCGTTCTCCCGGCGTAGTCGCTGCCGCTCATCGCTTTCGTCACAGTCTTCACGCTGCGCACGGCGGCCCGGTCGAGCGATGGCGGTCCGGAAGATCGCTCCAGCCGTCGCCGCCGGAAACACGGCCGTCCTCAAGCCCGCCGAGACGACACCGACCGGCACCGTGCGGCTCGCGGAGGGAGCGCCCGCCTTCTGCCACCCGGGCATGGTCAACCTCGTCCTCGGCGACCGCCACACAGGCCGTGCTCTCATCGCCCACCCGGCGGCGGCACGCCACTCGCGACCATGCCAGGGTGCAACGGACCAGCGCCGCATCGGCTTCGGTGCCCACCGACGGGAAGAAGCACTCCGGCCAGGACAAGGACCTGTCCGCGTACGGTGTGGTCAGTCGGGCGAGGAACAGCAGTCGCAGTCGGAGGAAGCGATGTCAGACCCATGTTGCGCTCCCACGTCGGCGGGCGACCGGGAGGTCCCCGAGCCGACCGCCGTGCGGCTCCAGGCCTCGGAGCGGGACCGGGCGCAAGGACTGCGCGCCATGCTGCGCATCCCCGGAGGGACGTTCCTGATGGGAGGTGACGACGCCGACGCGTTTCCCGAGGACGGTGAAGGCCCGGTCCGCGAGGTGCGGTTGTCGCCGTTCCTCATCGACGCGACCACCGTCACCAACAGGCAGTTCGCGACGTTCGTGCGCAGCAGCGGCTACCGGACCGATGCCGAGCGCTACGGCTGGTCCTTCGTGTTCTACGCACTCGTCCACCCCGAGGCCCGGCATCTGGTGCGCGACGGCACGGTGGCGCAGGCGCCCTGGTGGCTCGCGGTTGACGGGGCATGCTGGCGGGCCCCCTACGGGCCGGGGTCGTCATGGACCGATCTGTCGAATCACCCTGTCGTCCACGTCTCCTGGCGCGACGCGTCCGCCTACGCGACATGGGCGGGCAAGCGCCTGCCCACGGAGGCGGAGTGGGAGAGGGCGGCGCGTGGCGGGCTGGTGGGCTCCCGCTTCCCCTGGGGCGATGAGCTGCTGCCCCGGGGCCAGCACCGCTGCAACATCTGGCAAGGGCGGTTCCCGCAGGTCAACACGGGCGAGGACGGGTATCTGGGAGCCGCGCCGGTCAAGAGCTACCGGCCCAACAACTTCGGCCTGTACAACACATCGGGCAATGTCTGGGAATGGTGCTCCGACTGGTGGAGCACCGCATGGCACGCGGCCGACCGCCCGGAGACCCGCCAGGACCCGGCCGGACCTCGCACGGGGGAGGCGAAGGTGATCCGCGGCGGCTCCTACCTGTGCCATGCGTCGTACTGCAACCGCTACCGCGTCGCCGCGCGCACGTCCAACACACCCGACAGCAGCACCGGGCACATGGGGTTCCGCTGCGCGGCGGACCCGTCCCCGTCACGCTGACGGACCGCCCGGGCGACCGCTCCGCCCTCAACCGGGCGTGGGTGGGGTGTGGTTGACACGGCAACAGGAAGCTGGGGAAACTACACCCAGACTACTGGTTTGACCAGTTAACTAGAGCGGGGAGCCTTCCTCGGAACCTCCGGAGGTCTGCCGGCTCGGAACCTCCCAGGGGTCTGCCGGCCGCGCCAAGCCCTCGGGTTCCGCCTGCCCGACCGCCGTCGCCGCCCAGCAGAGGTGATGAGTGCGGACCCCGCTGCCGCCACAGCGCACGATGGAATGTCCATGCAAAGGAGCGTCCTGGATGACCACCGCCTCTCCGCATCCGCCGTCCGCGAGCGGTATTTTCCAAGGCAGGATCGGCACGACCTTTGAGGAATCGACTCCGTGGTGGCCCGATGAGCAGGCGCTTCCCGAGGACACGCCCAATGTCGTGGTGATCGTGCTCGATGACGTCGGCTTCTCCGACCTCGGCTGCTTCGGCTCGGACATCGACACCCCGGCCATGGACGCCCTCGCCACCGACGGCCTTCGCTACGCGAACTTCCACACCACCACGCTGTGTTCGCCGACCCGCGCCTGCCTGCTGACCGGCCGGAACCACCACTCCGTCGGTATGCGGATGCTGTCCAACTTCGACACCGGCTTCCCCAGCGGTCGCGGACGGATCACGACGGCCGCCGCGACTCTGCCCGAGGTGCTGCGCGACAGCGGCTTCAACACCATGGCCGTGGGCAAGTGGCACCTGGCGCCGATGGAGCAGACCACCGCGTCGGGGCCGTACACCCAGTGGCCGCTGTCCCGCGGGTTCGAGCGCTACTACGGATTCCTGGAAGCCGAGACGGACAGCTTCTATCCGGAACTGTTCTACGACAACCACGCCGTGGCTCCGCCGAAGAGCCCGGAAGAGGGCTATCACCTCAGTGAGGACCTGGTCGACCGGTCGATCGAATTCGTCCGGGACCAGACGTCGGTCACTCCGGACAAGCCCTTCTTCCTGTACCTGGCGTTCGGCGCGGCGCACGCCCCGCACCAGGCTCCCCAGGAATACCTGGAGAAGTACCGGGGCCGGTTCGACCACGGCTGGGACGCCGAGCGCGCCACCCGGCACGCCCGGCAGATCGAACGGGGCATCCTGCCGCCCGGCACCGAACTGGCACCGCGCAACCCCGGGGTCGTTCCCTTCGACGAGTTGTCGGACGACGAGAGGAAGCTGTCCGTACGCCTCCAGGAGGCCTATGCGGCGATGCTCGACCACACCGACCACGAGATCGGCCGGCTCATGGAGTTCCTGGAGCGGACAGGCCGGATGGAGAACACCATCACCATCCTGCTCTCCGACAACGGGGCCAGCCAGGAAGGAGGACAGAAGGGTTCACTCAACCCCACCGCATTCCAGAACGGCGTCCCCGAGGACCTCGAGGAGATGGTCGCGCGGATCGATGAAATCGGCACCACACGCGCTCATGCCAACTACCCCTGGGGCTGGGCACAGGCGGGCAACACGCCGTTCAAGCGCTACAAGCAGAACACCCACGAAGGCGGCGTCCGCTGCCCGCTCATCGTGCAGTGGCCCCGGGGGCTGCCGCACACCGGCGAGATCAGGCAGCAGTTCCACCATGTCACCGACATCGTCCCGACCCTGTTCGACCTACTCGGCCTGCAGGCTCCCCCGGTCTACAACGGCATCCCGCAACTGCCGATCCACGGTGTCAGCATGGCCTACACGTTCGGCTCGCCGACCGCGCCGACGCGCAAGGAGGCCCAGTACTTCGAGATGTTCGGGCACCGCGCGATCTGGCACGACGGCTGGAAGGCCGTCGCCTTCCACCAACGCGGAACGTCGTTCGACGCGGACCAGTGGGAGCTCTACCACCACGACACCGACTACTCGGAATGCAACGACCTCGCGAAGGAGCGACCCGAGCAACTGCAGAAGATGATCTCCCGCTTCTGGGTGGAAGCAGGCAGATACGATGTGCTGCCGCTGGACGACCAGGGGTTCGCCTACCGGGCGAAGATTCCGCGTCCCGGCTCTCCGCGCAGGCGCACCACCTTCACCTACTACCCCGGCATGGCCCATCTGCCCGGCGCCGCGGTGCCACCGGTGATGAACCGCGCGCACCGCATCAGCGCGTTCGTCGACCGGGCCGCCGCGTCGGACGAGGGTGTCCTGGTGTCCCTGGGCAACATCAGCAGCGGATACGTCCTGTACGTGAAGGACAACCGGCTGGTCTACGAGTACAACTTCCTCGGCACCCGGTACACGGTCACCTCGGCGGAAGAACTCCCGATCGGCCCGGCGGAGCTGACCTTCGAATTCGTCAAGACCGGTGACGTGCAGGGCGTGGGACACCTGTATGTGTCAGGGAAACCGGTCGGCAGCGAGGCCATTCCCCGGGTCCTGCCGCACTTTCTGGGATGGCAGGGCCTCGACATCGGCCGGGACACCCTGTCGCCCTCCTCACCCGGCTACGACGGCGAATTCGCGTTCACCGGAGGGTTCGAGAAGGTCGTCTTCACGGTCGCGCCGGACGAAGAGGGCAACGAACCCTTCGAGCGAATCGACTGAGCCAGCTGGACAAGTCGAAGGCCGTCTGCGCGATCGGCGCAGACGGCCCTCAACCGCGGACGGACCGGCCCGACGTCCCGTCAGTTGGGTGGCGTATAGCGTCCGTCGATCGCCGTCCAGCCTCCGTCCACGAAGAGCTGGCTCCCCGTGACGAAGGACGACGCGTCCGACGCGAGGTAGACGACGGCGCCGGCCAGTTCGTCGGCTCGGGACCAGCGGCCCAGGGCGCTCTTGGCCGCGTAGGCCTGCGACCATTCCGGCACGGCCCTGATCTGCGCGGTCAGCGGTGTGTCCACGACACCCGGCGCGACGGCGTTCACCCGCACGCCCGACGGGCCCAGCTCGGCCGCCGCGGTCCGCAGCAGCTGGACGAGGCCGGCCTTCGTGGCCGCGTACACCCCCTGTCCCGGCTCGACGGTCACCGCGCGAATCGAGCTGAAGCCGATGATGCTCCCCCTGCCGCGTTCGGCCATGCCACGGCCGAACGCTCGCACCAGGTCGAAGGACGCGCGCAGATTGAGCGCCACGACCCGCTCGAATTCCTCCGCCGTGTAGTCGAGCAGGCTCTTGCGCACGTTCGTCGCGGCGGTGAAGACGAGCACGTCGACGGGGTCGAGTTCCTCGGCGGCACGCGCGACCGCCTCGCTGTCGAGTACGTCGAGGGTGTACGGCGAAAGGCCCGGCCCCATCGACGCCGACTCCTCGGCCGCCTTCGGGTCACGGTCGGCGCACACCACCGTGGCGCCGTGCCCGGCGAGGGCCAGGGCGCTCTCGCGGCCGATTCCGCTGCCCGCGCCCACCACCACGGCCCTGCGGCCGTCGAGCCTGAACAGGCGGGAGTACGCGTCCACCGCATCGGTGGGGTCCTTTGTCTGCATGGTCCTCACGGCTTCGTTGTCGTCGGACGGATCACTGCCATACGGGTTACGGTGAGCTCTTCGATGGCGAACCTCGGGCCCTCCCGGCCGGCCCCGGAGTCCTTCACGCCGCCGTACGGCATGACGTCGGAACGGAAGCCGGGAACCTCGTTGATGACCACTCCGCCCACCTCCAGGCGGTCGAGAGCGGCGAACGCCGTGTCAAGGGCGCTGGTGTAGACACTCGCGTGCAGTCCGTAACGCGAGTCGTTGACCACGTCGAAGGCCGTCCGAAGATCGGGCACGGACCGTACCGCGACCACGGGGCCGAAGACCTCCTCGTCCCAGACGGCGAGGGGGCGGTCCACGTCGACCAGCACGGCGGGCTCGATCACCCCGTCGGTGACCCTGCCTCCGGCCGCCAGCGACGCCCCCGCCTCCACCGCCTCTTCCAGCCACGCGCACACCCGCTTGGTCGACCGCTCGTCGATGAGTGCCGAGACCCTCGTCGCCGGATCACGGGGATCGCCCACGACCACCTGGGCCACTCGCTCCGTCAGGCGGGCCACGAACTCCTTGCGCACGGCGTCCACCACGATGACCCGCTGCACGCTGATGCACGCCTGGCCCGACGCGTAGTACCCGCCGCGTACCACCGCATCGGCGGCGGCGTCGAGGTCGGCGTCGGCGGCCACCACCAAGGCGGCGTTGGAGCCGAGTTCGAGCAGCACCTTGGTGGGTGCCGCGTCCCGGGCGATCTGGTGGCCCACGGCGGCGGAACCGGTGAAGGACACCGCCCCGATCCGGCGGTCGGTGGTCAGCGCGGCGCCCACTTCGGGGCCTCCGGTCACCAGTTGCACCGCGGCCACCGGCGCACCAACGGCGCGAAGGGCCTCACGGAGGAGGTGCACCAGCCACAGGGTGGCCAGCGGCGTCTGCGGGGCGGGTTTGGCGATGACCGGGCAGCCCGCGGCGAGCGACGGTGCGATCTTGTGCGCGGCGAGCAGCAGCGGGTAGTTGAAGCCCGCGATGCCCACCACCACGCCGATCGGCCTGCGGGTCCAGAAGCCGAACAGCCCTTCACCCGACGGCAGCAGGTCCAGCGGCACCGTCTCCCCGTGCAGCCGGGCCACTTCCTCGGCCGCGGTCAGCAGGGTCAGCAGGGTGCGCTCCACCTCGACACGGCAGTCGACCAGTGGCTTGCCGGTCTCCAGGACCAGGAGCCGCTCGAAGTCCGCGCGTCGGGACGCGATCGCCTCGTGCGTCGCGAGCAGCGCCGCCCTGCGAGTGTGCGAGGGGAGCCGGCCGACCCGCTCGCGGACCGCTACGGCCTCGTCCACCGCCCGGCGTGCGAGGCCGGTGTCCCCGACCGGCGCCCGCGCGACGAGCGTCCCGTCGTAGGGAAAGCGGACGTCCTCGGCGGCGGGCGCCGCCACCCAGTTGTCGCCGATGGGCAGACCCTCGGGAAACTCCCTCCCCACGGGGCTGTCGCCGCTGACAGGTTCGACATGGGTGGTCAAGGTCGGTACTCCCGGTTGAGGTCGGCCGCCGACGCTCCGGACAGTGCCTTGGCCAGAGTCGGAGCGGCGGCGATGAGCCTGCGTGTGTAGGGATGCTGCGGGTCCTCGTACACCTGCTCCGTGGACCCGGTCTCCACGATCTGCCCGTCGTGCATGACCGCGACGCGGTCGCATACATGACGGACCACGGACAGGTCGTGGGAGACGAAGACCAGCGTCAGGGACAACTCGTCGACGAGGTCGGCGATGAGGTTGAGCACCTGGGCCCGTACGGACACGTCCAGAGCGCTCACCGGCTCATCGGCCACGATGATCTTCGGACGGGGGGCGAGAGCCCGTGCGATCGAGATGCGCTGCCGCTGGCCGCCCGAGAACTGGTGCGGATACCTCTGCGCCGCGTCGGCCTGCAGGCCGACGGCCTCGAGCAACTCGGCCACCCGCTCCCGGCGGTTCGGGTGCCCCTGCGCGACGAGCGGCTCGGCCACGATGTCACCGACGCGCATGCGCGGGTCCAGGGAGCTCATCGGGTCCTGGAACACGAGTTGGAGTCGCTCGCGGACGAACCGGAGCTGTCTCTCCCGCAGCCCGGTGATGTCCCGGCCGTCGATCGCGACGCTGCCGCTGGTGGGGCGGTCGAGCCCGGCCAGAATCCGCAGCAGGGTCGACTTGCCGCACCCCGACTCGCCCACGATGCCGAACCGTTGTCCCTGGGGGACGGCGAAGCTGACGCCTCGCAGGGCGTGCACCGGCGGGCTGGGGTGGCGCAGCGAGGTACGGGGCCGTCGGTAGTCGCGTGTGATGTCGCGGACGTCGATGGCGTCCACGGCGCCGGTCCCCGACCCGGGTGCGAGGGTGGCGCTGGTCGGCTGCTCAGCCACGGCCGGCCTCCTGGTTCATGGGTGTGCCGGTCTCGTGGGTACCGCTCTCCGGTACCGGGTGGAAGCAGGCGTAGCCGGAGTCCGGCCCGGTCGGGACCCATTTCGGCCTGGTGGCGCACACCTCGGTCGCGGAAGCGCACCTGTTTCTGAAGACGCATCCAGTGGGGAACCGGCCCGCCGGCGGAACCGACCCGCCGATCGTGGCCAGCCGACCGCGGTCGTCGACCACGGTCAGGTCCGACGCGCCGATCAGGCCCTGGGTGTAGCGGTGCCGGGGGCGCGTGAACACCTCCCGGACCGGGCCGGACTCGACCAGCCGCCCGCCGTACATGACCATGACCCGCTCGCAGGCGGTGGCCACCACGGCCAGGTCGTGGGTGATGAACAGCATGGCCGACCTGCGGTCCTGCACGCCTCGCACGATCAGGTCGAGCACCCGCGCCTGCACCGTGACGTCGAGCGCGGTGGTGGGTTCGTCGCAGACCAGGAGCGCGGGGTCGTTCGCGAGGGCGATGGCCAGCACCACCCGCTGCCGCTGGCCTCCGGAGAACTGGTGCGGGTAGGCGCGCGCGGCGGCCGCGGGGTCGGGCAGCCCCACCTGGGCAAGCAGTTCCACGGCGGCGGCGTGGGCGGACGCGCGGTCGGGCCTGGTCCGGTGGACCAGCAGCACTTCGGCGATCTGCCGCCCGACCCTCATCGTGGGGTTCAGAGCGGTCATGGGCTCCTGGAAGACCATGGCCATCTCCTTGCCCCTCACCCGGGACATCCGCGCCTCGTCGGCCCCCACCAGGTCGTGGTCGACTCCGGCGAGCCGCACCGAACCCGTGGCCCGGAGTCCCTCGGGGAGCAGGCCCATGATGCTCAGCGCGGTCAGCGACTTGCCCGATCCCGACTCACCGATCAGGCCGACCCGTTCGCCGGCCCGGATGGTGAAGCCGACATCTTCGACGAGCTTGCGGCCGCCCACCTCGACGTCCAGTTGCCGCACCGCCAGAACGTCGTCCGGCCCGTCCTGTCCGTCCGGCCCGTCCTGTCCGGAGGCCGGTGCGGTGTCGGGTGCCGCGGTCATCGTCGGTCCTCCAGCTTGGGGTCGAAACGGTCGCGCAGGCCGTCACCGAGCAGGTTGAATCCGAGCACCGCCACCGCGATCGCGATGCCCGGAAACACGGCGAGCCGGGGAGCGGACGTCAGCAACTCCTGGCTCTCCTGCAGCATCCGGCCCCAGGACGGCGTGGGGGGCGGAGTTCCGAAGCCCAGGAAGGACAGCGCGGCCTCGGCGAGTACGGCAATGGCGAAACCGACCGACGCCTGCACGATGACGAGACTGCTGACGTTCGGCAGGACGTGCCGCAGGCCGATCGCGAACGGCCCGCGGCCCGCCGCGCGTGCGGCGATGACGTATTCGGTCTTCATGACCTGCAACGTGCCGCCGCGGATCAGCCGGGCGAAGTTGGGGATGGAGGCGATACCGATGGCGACCATCGCGACCAGCGTGCCGGCGCCGTACACGGCGGCGAACATGATGGCCAGCAGGAGCGCCGGGAAGGCGAGCAGCAGGTCGTTGCCGCGCATCAGCAGCTCGCCCAGCCAGCGGGGCGCCATTCCGGCGACGATGCCGAGGGGCACGCCGACCAGGGCGGCGACTCCCACCGCCACGAAGCCGACGAACAGCGTGGTGCGCGAGCCGACCAGGATCTGGCTGAACACGTCGCGGCCGAACTTGTCCGTGCCGAACCAGTACTCCAGCGACGGCTTCTCCAGCCGCGCCGAGGCGTTCACCAGGGTCGGGTCGTGCGGGGTCCACACGAAGGACAGCAGCGCCATGCCGAGCACGACCGAGACGATGAGACCGCCCACCAGGAGGCTGCCCGCCATCGGGCGGCGCCGCCGACCGCCGTCGGGCACCGCTGACGCGACGGCGGCGTCCGCGTCCAGAACACTCATGACGCACCCACCCTGAGTCGCGGGTCGATCACCAGATAGACGATGTCCACCAGGAAGTTCACGAGCAGCACCGCCAATGCGATGATCATGACCACGTCCTGCACCATGATGAGGTCCCGGTTGGCGACGCTGTCCAGCAGCAGGCTTCCGAGCCCGGGGATGACGAAGACCCGTTCGATGACGACGGCGCCCACCAGCAGCGTGGCGAGATGCAATCCCAGGACGGTGACCACGGGCACCGCCGCGTTCCGCAGGCCGTGCCGCAGCAGCGCCTGCGTCGGGCGAAGTCCTTTGGCGCGAGCGGTGCGCAGATAGTCCTCCCGGAGGACGTCGAGCACGGCGCTGCGGACATAGCGGGTGAGCATGGCCGCCTGCACGATTCCGAGAGACAGCGCGGGCAGCACCAGCTGCTTGAGGAACAGGACCGGATCCTGTGCCGGAGGTGTCCAGCCGTTCGCCGGCAGCCACCCGAGCCGCACCGCGAACACGGTGATCAGGAGGATGCCCGCGAGGAAGGCCGGGACGGCCACGCCGATCTGGGACAGGGCGGAGAGAACGAGCCCTGACGGCCTGCGGTGCCGCACCGCCATGAGCGTGCCCATGGGAATCGCCAGGATGCAGGCGAGCACCATCCCGGTGCCGACGAGCCACAGGGTGACAAGGAGGCGGTCGGCGATCTGCGGGCCGATCGGCGACAACGAGATGTAGGAGTTCCCCGGGGAGAAGGTCACCAGTCCGTGTATCCAGCTGAAGTACTGGGCCACGAGCGGCCGGTCGAGGCCGAACTGCTCGCGCAGTTGCGCCACCGCCGTGTCCGACGCGCTGACGCCGAGGGCGACGCGGGCCGGATCCCCCGGGAGCACCGCCATGAACGCGAACACCATCACGGAGCTCACGGCAAGGCTGGCCAGGAGGATCGCGATCCGCTGCAGGAGACGGAGGATCATCGGTCGCGGCCGCCTTTCATGACCGGCCCAGGGCGGTGAGATCCAGCGACTCGGAGACGGAGTTCACGGGCAGGCCGGTGATGTCCTTGTCCGCCACCATCAGGTTCGGCAGCAGGAACAGCCAGTCGGCCGCGGCGTCCTCGGACAGCAGCCGGGCGGCCGCCCGCATGGAGTTGGTCTGCTCCTCCTGGGTGCCCCGGTCCGCCTTCTCCAGCAGCGCTCGGAATTCGGCGTTGTCGTAGCGGGTGTAGTAGCTCTTCTCCCCGAACACCGTCTGCATGTCGCGCGGTTCCACATGGGCGATGATGGACATGTCGTAGTCGGCGTTCTTGAACACGGTGGTCAGCCAGGCGGCGGGGAACTCCAGCTGGTCGAGCTTGACCTTGAACCCGGCCTGTTCGAGCTGGCTCTTGACCACGGTGCCGCAGGCGGTGGCATAGGGCAGCGTCGGAATGCGCAGCCGCAGCGTCTGGCCGGCTGCTCCGGACTCCGCGAGGAGCTTCTTGGCCTTGCCGAGGTCGTGCGGGTACAGGTTCGTGAGGTCCTGGTACCACGGGTCGGTCGGCGGGACCATGCTGCCGATGAGCTTGCCCCGGCCTGCCCAGCAGGTGTCCAGCAGGGCTTTGTGGTCGATGGCGTAGCGGACCGCCTGGCGGGCCTTCGGATTCCGCAGCGGGCCAGAGGCGTTGTTGAACGAGAGGACCACCTCGCCGTTGGTCGTACCCTCGATGACCTTGTACTTCGCGTTCTTCTGGAACTGGTCCAGGGAATCCGGGGTCTGCATCACGCCGATCACGTTGATGGTGCCCGTGAGCAGCGCGTTGTTCATGGCCGTCGGGTCCTTGAAGTACTTGAGGGTGACCGACGCGAAGTGCGGTTCGCTCCCCCAGTAGCCGTCACGACGGGCCAGGGTGATCGAGTCGCCGCGGTTCCACTTCTTCAGCACATACGGACCGGTACCCACCGGCTCGGTGGCGAGCTTGCCCACTCCGGTCCGGCTGAACATCACGCCGACACGGGTCGTCATCCGGTACAGCCAGTCGTTGCTCGGCTGTTTCAGGGTGACCTTGAGTTCGGCGGGTGACACCGCCTGTACCGTGTCGACGACGTTCATCTGGGACTTCTGCGCCACCGTCCAGTCCGACGTGACACGTTCGATGGAGAACTTGGCGTCCTCGGCCGTGAACGCCGCGCCGTTGCTGAACCTGGCGTCCTTCACCAGCTGGAACGTGTACGTCCTGCGGTCCTTGGACAGGGTCCACGACGTGGCCAGAGCGGGCTTCACCTTCCCGGCGGAGTCCAGCTTCACCAGATTCTCGTAGACGTTGTAGAGCAGCGCCTGCGGAATGGCCGCACCGGCGTTCTTGGTGAAGTCCAGGTTGGCCGGCTCGGCGTTGAGACCGATCGTCAGGGTGTCGTTGGTCTTGTCGGAGCTGCCGTTGCTGTTTCCGTCCGCCGTGGACCCTGCCGAGCAGGCCGCCAGCAGCAGGCACGCGAGCGTGACCGCGACCGTCCCGGTGTGCCGTGTCAGCTGTTTGTGGTCTCTCATAGGTTCTCACCCTGACTTTCCATCATGTACAGGACGGCCGATGTCACGTCCGCTGTGGTGGCCTTGCCACCGAGGTCGGCCGTGTGGTGCCTGGCATCTCGCAAGGTGCCCGCCACCGCGTCGCGGACACGGCGAGCCGCGCTGGTGTGTCCCAGATCGTCGAGCAGCAGCGCGCCGGAGAGCATGCATGCCACCGGATTGGCCACGCCCTTCCCGGCGATGTCGGGTGCGGAGCCGTGGACGGGTTCGTAGATACCCGGGACGTCCGCGCCGGGATGGACGTTGGCGCTCGGCGCCATACCCAAACCCCCGGCGAGCACCGCGGCGAGATCGGACAGGATGTCGCCGAACAGGTTGCCGGCGAGCAGGACGTCGAGGGATCGCGGAGCCTGGATCATGCGGGCGGCCATGGCGTCGACGAGCACGGTCTCCAGCCGGACCGCCGGGTAGTGCTCGCCGACCTCGCGCACCACCCGGTCCCACAGCGGATAGCCGTATCGCATCGCGTTGGACTTGGTCACCAGGCACAGGTGCCCCGACCGCCGGCCGGCCAGGGCGAAGGCCTGGTGCGCCGCCCGCTCGATGACGCGGCGGGAGTGCACGGCGATCTCGATGCCGAGATCGTGTCCGCTGCCCGCGTGCGCCACCCCGCCGGCGCCCACGTACTCGCCCTCGGTGTTCTCGCGAACGATCACCAGGTCCACGCCATCGGTGTCGCGCACCTTGGTGGGAACGCCGGGGAACGCGCGCACCGGGCGGAGGTTCACGGCAAGGTCGAGTTGCTGCCGCAGGCCGATGATCAGGCCCCAGACCAGTTCGTGCTCCGGCACATCGGGACGTCCGACGGCGCCGAACAACACGGCGTCGGTCTTCCTGACGAGATCGGCCGCATCGGCCGGCATCGCCGCGCCCTGCCGGAGGAACCGCTCGCCTCCCCAGTCGAACGAGGTCACGTCGAGCCGGTGGCCGTCGGCCTCCAGGGCGGTCTGCAGCACGGGCACGGTCGCCGCGACGACCTCAGGGCCGATTCCGTCGCCCGGTATGACGGCTAACCGCACTGCCTCGGTGTCCCGCGTCATGGAGCCACCTTCCGTTATGACTGGCCTGACCAGTAAACTCGCTTGCCAGGTACCGTGACGACTCAACTTGTCCTTGTCAAGGGTCAGTTCGAATGCCCCAGGTACAACGAGCGGAGGAGGGTGCGGGTGCACACGGAACAGGGTCTGGCCGCCATGCCGGCCGTCGAGATGGTGGCCGGATTCACCGACGGCACGTTGTCACCGGTGCAGGTCCACGACGCCGTCCAGTCCGTGATCGAGGCGCGCGAGAGTGTGCTCAATGCGTTCTGGGTGCGGGATCCGGACGAGTCCCGCAAGGCAGCCCTGGCCAGCGAGGCCCGATGGGCGGCGGGGGAACCGCTCGGGCCCATCGACGGCGTACCCGTGACCCTGAAGGAGAACGTCGCCCGCAAGGGCGTCCCCATGCCCTCGGGCAACGCCGGGATCGAGCCGGTCGTCCCCGGGGCGGACGCGCCCATCACCAAGCGGGTCCTCGAATCCGGTGGGGTGATACTCGGGTCGACCGTGATGCCGGACTGGGGCATGCTCTCCTCGGGGGTCTCCAGTCGGCACGGCATCTCGCGCAGCCCCTGGAACGCCGCCTGGACCACGGGCGGTTCCAGCTCCGGTGCGGGCGCCGCGGCCGCCGGAGGATACGGTCCGCTCCACGTCGGCACCGACATCGGGGGATCGATCCGGCTGCCGGGCACCTGGCTGGGCCTCGCCACGCTCAAGCCCAGCTACGGGAGGATCCCGCTGGACACCCCGTACCTGGGGCGCGCCGCCGGCCCCATGACACGCACCGTGGCGGACGCGGCCCTGTTCATGCGTGTCCTGAGCCGACCGGATCCCCGGGACTGGTCAAGCCTGCCGCCGCAGGACATCGACTGGTCGGCGCCGGCCGGCGAGGTACGCGGACTGCGGGTGGGGGTGCACCTGGACGCCGGCTGCGGGGAGCCGTGCGATGCCGAGATCCTCGCCGCGGTGAACCGTGCCGCAGCGGTCTTCGAGGCGGCGGGAGCCATCGTGGAGCCCGTCGAGCCGTTCATGAGCCAGGATCTTCTGGACGACCTGGATCTGTTCTGGCGGGTGCGGTCCTGGAACGACTTCCGCGAACTGGCGCCCGAGGCCCGGCTGCGCGTCCACCCCTACATCGTCCAATGGTGTCAGGGGGGCGCGGACGTCCCGGGCACGAAAGTACTCCAGTGCTACCAGCAGATCATGCGCATCCAGGCGGAGACCGTGGCGGCGACGCTCCCATACGATCTGATCCTCTCGCCGGTGGCTCCGGTGGCGGCGTTTCCCGCTGAGCAGCCGATGCCGTTCATGGAAGACGGAAAGACCATGTCCCACATCGGCTTCACCGCGCCGTACAACATGTCGGGGCAGCCCGCGGCGACCGTCAACTGCGGCTTCACGGCTGACCGGCGGCCCATCGGAGTGCAGATCGCAGGCCGCCGCTTCGACGATCTCGGCGTCCTGAGGGCCGCGGCGTGGTACGAACGTCACCGGCCCTCCGAGGCGGTACCGCGCTGGCCGGACGACGCCCCCGGGGCGCCCACCGGGAAGAGGACGACATGGACCACGCTCGAAGGGAAGAATCCGTGAGTGACGGCCCACAGTTCCAGCAGGTTTCGCCCGTACGTCTCTACCAGCGCATCGTCGAGCAGATCGAGCAAGCGATCATGCGAGGTGACCTGAAGCCCGGTGGTCGGCTGCCGAGCGAGCGAGAGCTGGTGGTGCAGTTCGGGGCGAGCAGGCCCACAGTGCGGGAGGCCTTGCGCGTGCTGGAGAGCAACGGCCTCGTCCGCTCGCGCCCGGGTGACCCGAACGGCCCGGAGATCCTGCCGTTCTCGTCGGCCCGCCTGACCAAGGAGATGACCCGGCTCGTCCAGTTCGACAACATGTCGATGGCCGAGTTGATCTCGTTCCGCATGATCCTCGACGGGTCGGCGAGCTTGCTGGCGGCTCGGCTGCGGTCCGAGGAGGAGCTGTCCTCCATGGAACGGACGCTTGCCGTCATGTCGGACGCGATCGAGTCCGGGTACGAGGAGTTCAGCAAGGCAGACGTCGCATTCCATGAGGTGGTGGCCGTGGCCAGCCGCAACTCCCTCATAGAGGTCTGCAACCAGGTGGTCCGGGGCGCTGTCCTCTCGCTGATCTCGGACAAGGTCGCCCATGCGCGCAACAGGACGGCACTCATGCGGGAGTCGCTCCACCACCACCAGGAGGTGCTCGAGGCGATCCGGGCGCGGGACGGCCTGGCGGCAGCACGCATCTCGCGGCGCACGCTCTACGACTACTACGCCAGTTACGTCCCCGAGGACGAGCGGGGGCCGCTGCTCGCGCTCGTGGACGACGAAGGGGCCTGACCCCCACCATGCGCCCGCTCGCCGCGGCCGGGCGCGGGCCGGCCTGCGCGGTTCGCAAACGCGTCGCAGTCGTAGAGGTCGGGTGCTGGTGCGGCAACGTTGACCTCGCGTAGGCGTACCGCAGGTGTTGCCGGGTCGGCCTGCGTGGACGAAGGACCATTCGCGGCCCTTGGGATTGTGGGCGGTGGAGACCACGATCTCCGTGCCGACGACTGCCGTGCCCCGAGGCCGGTCCGGCCCCGAGCAGCCCTTCACAAGAACCGACCCTGCCATGCCGCACGTCCTGATCTACGGTGCCCTCAGTCACCCACGCCCGTACAAGAACGGCGACGGCCCGACCATCGGCGAGTACACCTCCAAGGGCGAGGGGCAGGACCTCAAACACTCCGCCATGGTGGGCGACGACCAGTGGCACTTCAACACCGGCCACGGCTACGACCGAGCCCACACCGGACCGGGCGGAACCACGAACGATCTGCGCACCACCACCGTGAAGCCCGACCAGATCGAACAGGCGATCCTCTCCGATGTGTACGCGTACATGAGGGACGGCGGGGCCGTTCCCCGCGCCAGGACCCCCGAGTTCACCGGCCCGACGGCGCCTACCAACTGTCCACCTACTGGCTCAACCAGTAGGCGACCGGTTCCCGCCCCGGCACCGCGCCGGCTGCCCGCAACTGCTCCGGGAGGCAGCCGCGGATCTGCTGTCCTTCGGGCCCGACTGGGACACGTTCGCCCAGGACCTCAAGAGGCGCGCGGCGGAACTGGAGTAGGGCCCGGTTTCCGTAGAACCCCTCGCCGGACGACTCGGGTCCATCCGGTGACGTCACGACTGCGGCCCGGTAGTCGTGGCGTCACTCCGGAACGCCCACGACCCAGAATGTCGCGCCCTGCGAGGGAGTTCGGCAACGCTGCAAGAAAACAGCAAGCTGGGGCCCCACCCTGAAGGCGGGGCCCCAGCTACCTCATACGCCTCGGCGTCAGGCGGGAGTGATGTTCTCCGCCTGCGGACCCTTCTGTCCCTGCGTGACGTCGAAGTTCACCTTCTGGCCTTCCTGAAGCTCACGGAATCCCTGGGTGGCGATGTTCGAGTAGTGGGCGAAGACGTCGGGGCCGCCACCGTCCTGCTCGATGAAGCCGAAGCCCTTTTCCGCGTTGAACCACTTGACGGTGCCAGTAGCCATGTCAGATCTCCTTCGGGGCAGTGCCCAGGGGCCCACACCGTGTGAACCCTTGCGTTGCCACAATGAACCCCGTCCGGATAAGCACCGGAGATACAGAAAATGCCCGACGGTATGCAACCGTCGAGGCATTTGAAGTTTACGGGAACCACAACTGCAACTACCGTAAAGTTTAGCACGGTGCACGCAATTTCCACCACCTTTCACCCGCTACACCACACCCCACGCTCGCGGGGGCACCCCATCAGCCCCGCAAGCCTGCGCGAACTCGAATACACGTGAAAGGTTCTCGTCGTTCCCGGCGGAAGGTGCCCAGGCCGGTGCCGTGCGGTTGTCCTCGTTCGGCGATCACGGGCCGGATGCCGGGTTGCCGCAGCAGCCTCCGGTAGTTGTCGTGGTCGTAGCCGCGGTCCGCGAACAGCATCTCCGACCGTCGCCGTGGCCGCCGCCGACCGGCTACTGCTCCGGTGAGGTGATGCTGCTCGTCAGGAGGGGAAGTGCTCCAGGGCCAGCATGCCGCCAGGCGGAGGATGCCGGCGGCGTCCTGCTTCTCCGAGTGCGCACATCACCAGCACTCCGTCCAGGTCCACAGCCACCTGCCCGCCGGCTGTCGAGCGGCCCCACGTCGCAGCGGCGTCCCGGTATGGCTTTGTACCGGTACACCTTCCCCGTGGCGGCGGACCCATGGTGGGCTTCACCACCGCCGACGCCTGGTCACGTCACGCGTCGGGCAGACTCGCCCCCAGACGAACGGCCGCGTCGACCCGCTCGTTCAGCGCCAGCGACCCCTCCGGCCAGCCCACGTAGCGCACGCACAGTTGCCGACCGTCCATCTCCACCGACTCCACGCCCCGCGGCAGGCCCAGTTGGTGTACCTCCCGGCCGCGCAGCCGTATCGGCAGCCGCTCCGCAGGGAGGCGGACCAGAACCACCGTGTGCCACGCTGTTACCTCGCCGACGTCCTCGGTGGAGCAGGCGATACCCACCTCGACGCAGTCCTGGCGGCCCACGGCCAGCAGTTGGCCGCGGAAAAGCGGGCTTGCCGGCAGCTCCCACCCCTCCTCGTTCGTGAACGCCGCCAAGGCGGTCCCGTAGCGCCCCCCGTTGCGGCCCGCCCAGGTGATCAGAGCCTGGCTGCTCTCCGCCCGCCGCTGCGCGTCGCGCCGTGCATCGGCCAGCGACGAGGCGGTGATCAAGCCGATGATCACGACGGAGACAGCGAAGAAGAGCAGCAACGCCTGCCACGGAAAGCCCCAGATGACCCCGAGGACGAGCAGGGCCGCCGACGAGAACGCTGCGATGACCGCACCTTCTGTCAGCACTTCCCGCTCACCGTCCATGAAGGGCATGGAGAAAAGTAGACCACCGCCCGCCGCCGACTGCCCCGCTCTGGATGGCTTTTTGCCACAGAAGCGGCAGTCGCCACATGACCGTCACGAAGCAGTCGTGGCCGCACCAGGCTTACCCGAGAAACGACAGACGGACCTGACGGTGGGGGTTGTCGCGGTTGGTGTCCACCAGGCATACCGACTGCCACGTCCCGAGTTCCAGGCTTCCGCCCAGCACCGGCAGGGTCGCGTGGGGCGGGACGAAGGCCGGGAGGACGTGGTCGCGGCCGTGGCCGGGGCTGCCGTGGCGGTGCTGCCAGCGGTCGTCGGCGGGGAGGAGCGTGTGCAGCGCGGCGAGGAGGTCGTCATCGCTGCCGGCGCCCGTCTCGATGACGGCGATGCCTGCCGTGGCGTGCGGGACGAAGACGTTCAGGAGGCCGTCCCGGCCGGCGGCGGCCTCCCGCAGAAACGCCTCGCAGTCCCGGGTCAGGTCGACGACCCTCTCCCGGGAGCCGGAGGCGATGTTCAGTACTCGGGTGGTGAACGCGTCTGGCATGCCTCCATCCTGACCCATCCCGAACCGCGAGACACCCGTTGACCATGGGCATGCCCTCTGGCTACGTTCACCCCATGTTGCGTTCAGCCCTGCTCACCACGCGCGGTCACATCGACCTGCTGCGGGTGGCCTCCGCCGCGTGTCGCCGCGGCTGCTGACGCCTTTCTCCCGCACCTCCCGCTTCTCCCCCTCCTCACGCGCGTCGCCGGCCTGATCTGAGCCCGCCGTGCCGCCGAGGTGTGCTCGCCGTTCCCCCTCCATGGAGCCTCCATGACCATCAGCCATGCCCCGCCCGGGCCCCTTGAGCCCGACATTTCCCCTATATCGGCTTCCAAGGCGGAGGTGGAGGCGGACCCCGATCTCGAAGCCCTCGTCCCCCGTTCCTCCCGCCGTACCCGCGTCCCCCGCTGGCTGCGCCGCACCACCGGCCCGGTCCTGCTCCTTCTGCTGTGGCAACTCCTCAGCGCCACCGGCGTGTTGAGTGCGGATGTTCTCGCCTCCCCGGGCCGGATCGCCCGGGTCGCCGGAGACCTGGTCGCCGACGGATCACTGTCCTCGGCCATGGGTACCTCGCTCCAGCGCGTCGCCGTGGGGCTGCTGCTGGGGACGGTCATCGGCACCGGACTCGCCCTGGTGTCCGGGCTGTTCCGGATCGGCGAGGACCTGGTCGACGCGCCGGTGCAGATGCTGCGGACCGTGCCCTTCGTCGGCCTCATCCCGCTGTTCATCATCTGGTTCGGCATCGGTGAGGCGCCGAAGGTCGCCATCATCACGCTCGGTGTGACCTTCCCGCTGTACCTCAACGTCTACGCCGGGATCAGGGGCGTGGACGCGCAGCTGATCGAGGCCGGCGAGTCGCTCGGACTGTCCCGCTGGGGGCTCGTACGGCATGTCGTGCTGCCGGGGGCGCTCCCCGGCGCGCTGACGGGGCTGCGCTACTCCCTCGGCATCGCCTGGCTGGCCCTGGTCTTCGCCGAGCAGATCAACGCCGACTCGGGGATCGGCTTCCTCATGGTGCAGGCGCGGGACTTCCTGCGCACCGACGTGATCGTGGTCTGCCTCATCGTGTACGCCTTCCTCGGCCTGCTCGCCGACTTCATCGTCCGCTCCCTCGAAAGGCTGCTGCTGCAATGGCGACCGACGTTCACCGGCCGGTGAGCACGCGCGCGGTCCATGTCGAGGGGCTGACCCGCTCCTTCGACGGACGCGCCGTCATCGACGACCTGCGACTCGACGTCCGGCCCGGCGAGTTCGTGGCCCTGCTCGGCCGCAGCGGCTGCGGAAAGTCCACCCTGCTGCGCATCCTCGCCGGACTGGACCGCGACATCGAGGGCACCGTGCTGGTGCCGCGCCGCAAGGCCGTCGCCTTCCAGGCACCGCGGCTGATGCCGTGGAAGAAGGTGTGGCGCAATGTCCTGCTCGGTCTGCCGGGGCGGCCCGATCGTCCCGTCGCCGACCGGGCCCTGGAGGAGGTGGGGCTCGGGCACCGCTCCGACGCCTGGCCCAAGACCCTCTCCGGCGGCGAGGCCCAGCGTGCCTCCCTCGCCCGCGCCCTGGTGCGCGAGCCCGATCTGCTGCTGCTCGACGAGCCGTTCGGCGCGCTCGACGCGCTCACCCGCATCAACGCCCAGCGCCTGGTGGGCGAGTTGTGGCAGCGACGCGGCTGCGCCGTGCTGCTGGTGACGCACGACGTCGAGGAGGCCGTACTGCTCGCCGACCGGGTCCTCGTCATGGACGACGGGGTCATCGCGCACGAACAGCACATCGACCTCGACCGCCCGCGCGACCTCGCCGACCCCCGCTTCGCCGACCTCCGTACCGGACTGCTCCACCGGCTCGGCGTCGAAGCCGCCTGATCACCCCTGATCACCCCTGATCACCCCTGCTCCTCCGCACCAGAACGGATCCGTCATGCGCCGACACCTCGTCCCCGCCGCCCTGCTCCTTCCCCTCGCCCTTCTGCTCACCGCCTGCGGCGGAAACGCCTCCGCAGGCACCGGCCTCGGCGGTGACGACACCGACGGCAAGGGTTCCCTCACGCTCAACGTCGGAGACCAGAAGGGAGGTTCCGAGGCCATCCTCCGCGCCGCCGGAGAGCTGAAGAACCTCGACTACAAGATCAAGTGGTCCACGTTCACCTCCGGCCCACCGCTGCTGGAGGCCGTCAACGCCAAGGCCGTCGACATCGGCGGGGTCGGCAACACCCCGCCCGTCTTCGCGGCCGGCGCCGACTCGAAGATCGCGGTGGTGGCGGCGTTCCACGGCACGTCCAAGGGCGACGCCATCCTCGTACCGGACGACTCGAAGCTGACGAAGCCCGAGCAGCTCAAGGGGAAGTCGGTGGCCGTGGCCCAGGGATCCTCCGCGCACTACCAGCTGGTGGCCTCGCTCCAGGCGGCCGGGCTGAGCCTGAGCGACGTGAAGGTCAAGTACCTCCAGCCGGCCGACGCGCTCGCCGCGTTCACCTCCGGCAAGGTCGACGCGTGGGCGGTGTGGGACCCGTACACCTCGCAGGTGCTCCAGGCGAAGCAGGGGCGTGTGCTCACCACCGGCGACGGCATCACCAACGGCCTGACCTTCCAGGTCGCCGCGCCCGCCGCGCTGAAGGACACGAAGAAGGCCGACGCCATCAAGGACTACCTGGAGCGGCTGCGCCGCGCGACGGCCTGGGTGTACGGCCATCAGGAGGACTGGGCGAAGGTGTGGTCGAAGGAGACCGGGCTGCCGTACGAGGTGGCGCTGGGCGCGGTGAAGCGGTCGAACGCCTCGCGGATCTCGGTCGCGGTCGACAAGCCGCTGATCGCCTCCGAGCAGGAGATCGCCGACACCTTCACCACGCTGAAGCTCATCCCGCGCAAGGTCGACTTCGCCGACTACGTCGACCCGCGCTACAACGGCGACCTGCCTCCGTCCACCACTCCGGCGCGTACGTCGTCGTAGCGCGGGAAGATCCACCCGGTCCACGCTGTTGGTAGAAGCGTGAACGACATTCGTGAGGTCGAGGTGGTCGTCATAGGCGCCGGGCAGGCGGGTCTGGCCGGCGCCTATCACCTGCGGCGCACCGGTTTCGAGCCGGAGCGCGACTTCGTGGTGCTGGACCACTCGCCCGGTCCGGGCGGCGCCTGGCAGTTCCGGTGGCCCTCACTGACGTACGGCAAGGTGCACGGGATGCACGCGCTGCCGGGCATGGAGCTGACCGGGGCCGATCCGGCGCGGCCGTCGTCGGAGGTGATCTCCGCGTACTTCGACGCGTACGAGCGGACCTTCGACCTGCGGGTACGGCGGCCGGTCGATGTGAAGGCCGTCCGGGAGGGGACCGGCGGGCGGCTGCTCGTCGAGACCTCCGAAGGGACGTGGTCGACGCGGGCGCTGATCAACGCCACCGGGACCTGGGACCGGCCGTTCTGGCCGCGCTACCCCGGACAGGAGACGTTCCGCGGCCGGCAGCTGCACACCGCGCGTTACCCGGGGCCCGAGGCGTTCGCCGGGCTGCGGGTGGTCGTGGTGGGCGGGGGCGCGTCCGGTACGCAGCATCTGCTGGAGCTCGCGCCGTACGCGGCGGCCACCACCTGGGTGACCCGCCGGCCGCCCGTCTTCCGCGAGGGGACCTTCGGCGAGGACGCGGGGCGCGCGGCCGTCGCGCTGGTGGAGGAGCGGGTGCGGCAGGGGCTGCCGCCGAAGAGCGTGGTGTCCGTGACGGGGCTGCCGTTGAACGACGCGATCCGGCAGGGGCTCGCGGACGGGGTTCTCGACCGTCTTCCGATGTTCGACCGGATCACCCCGGAGGGCGTGGAGTGGGACGACGGACGGCGGGTGGCCGCCGATGTGATCCTCTGGGCGACCGGTTTCCGGGCCGCCATCGACCATCTCGCGCCGCTGCGGCTGCGTGAGCCGGGCGGCGGGATCCGGGTCGAGGACACGCGCGCGGTCGCGGACCCGCGGATCCATCTGGTCGGCTACGGCCCGTCGGCCAGCACCGTCGGCGCCAACCGGGCGGGCCGCGCGGCCGTACGGGACATCAGACGGCTGCTGGCCGAACGGCCCCGTGAGCCGGAGCCGACGCCGGTCGCCGCCTGACCTCCACAAGGGCATCGCCGCGTCACCTCACCTGGCCGCTTTCGCCGCCGGGTGGTGAAGCTGGTTGCCGTTGAACTCGGTGACGTTGCGCTGGTGTTCCGCGTAGTCCGCCGTGAACCGGGTGTCGCCCGGTTTGACGGTGACGAAGTACAGCCAGTCGCCCGGAGTGGGACTGATCGCGGCACGCATCGCCTCCTCGCCGGGGTTGTCGATCGGGGTCGGGGGCAGACCCATGCGCTGGTAGGAGTTGTACGGGTTGTCAATGCGGGTGTCCTGCTCCGAGGTGCGCAGCGTGGAGCGGCTCAGGGCGTAGTTGATGGTGGAGTCCATCTGCAGCGGCATGCCGCGCTCCAGCCGGTTGAAGACGACCCGGGCCACCTTTCCCATGTCCGCCTTGGAGGCGGCCTCCGCCTGGACCAGGCTGGCAAGGGTGACGGCCTGGTAGACGTTCATCGCGTTGCGCTGGGCGCCTGCGGCGATCGGCGCTCCGTTGAACTTCTTGTTCGCCGTGCCGACCATGTACGACAGCAACCCCTCGGGGGTCGACTTGTCGTCGAGCGGATATGTCGATGGGAAGAGGTAGCCCTCCGGGTTGCCCTCGGCGTCGATCGGCAGCTGCAGGCCCGCCTTGGGCAACGCCTTCCGGGTGGTGCCGGCGGGCAGGGCGAGGACCTTGTCGACGGCGTCGTAGATCCGGCTCGCGCGCCAGCCCTCCGGGATGACCAGGGCGGTCGGCTCCTTCGGCTCCTCCTGACGCTCGACGCTCAGCAGCGGCACCGCCACAGCGGTCCCGGCCACGACGGCTCCGCTCGCGATGAGAGCGGCGCGGCCCCGGCACGTCAGTCGAATCATGCTCCGTCGCGGAGTGTTCATCTGCATGCGGGCACGGTAACCCTCATATCACAACAAACACGGCATTGCCTGACATGCTCTCATCTTGTCGGCTCCAGGCTGTCGTCCCGTCGCACCAGGGCCGCGTACCGCCCCTCGGCCTCCAACAGCTCCTCGTGCGTGCCCCGTTCGGCCACCCGGCCGGCCTCCAGGACGACGATCTGGTCGGCATCGCGGATGGTGGACAACCGGTGCGCGATGGTGAGCGTGGTGCGGTTGGCCGAGAGCGCGTCGATGGCCTCCTGGACGGCGTGTTCGGTGCGGTTGTCCAGGGCGCTGGTGGCCTCGTCGAGGATCAGCACGGGCGGGTCGCGCAGGATGGTGCGGGCGATAGCCAGGCGCTGCTTCTCGCCGCCGGAGAAGCGGTGGCCACGCTCGCCGACGACCGTGTCGTAGCCGTCGGGCAGGGCGGCGATGTGGTCGTGGATCTGCGCCGCCCGCGCCGCCGCGTGCAGCTCCTCGTCGGTGGCGTCGGGCTTGGCGAAGCGCAGGTTGTCGGCGACCGTGGCGTGGAAGAGGTACGTCTCCTGCGAGACGACGCCGACGGCCCGCGCGAGGGTGTCGAAGTCGAGGTCGCGGACGTCGACGCCGTCGAGGGTGACCCGGCCGCCGGTCACGTCGTACAGCCGCGGCACCAGATAGCCCAGCGTGGACTTGCCGGCGCCGGTCGGGCCGACCAGGGCGAGGCTGCCGCCGGCCGGGACGGTGACGTCGATGCCGTCGAGGATCGGGCCGGAGGCCTTGCCGTCGCTGTCGTACCGGAACGAGACGTCCTCGAAGCGGACCTCGCCCTTGACCTGGTCGAGGTGGACCGGGTCCGGGCGCTCGGTGATGTCGATGGGGAGGTCCAGGTACTCGAAGATGCGCTGGAAGAGCGCGAGCGAGGTCTGGATCTGCACACCGGTCGACAGCAGGCTGACGGCCGGGCGGAACAGTCCCTGCTGGAGCGAGACGAAGGCGACGATCGTGCCGAGGGAGACGTCCGGTCCGCCGAGCTGGAGGGTGACTCCCGCGGTCCAGTAGATGACGGCGGGCATCGCGGCCATGACGATCGAGATCACGGCCATGCGCCAGCGGCCGGCCATGTTGGACCTCACCTCGAGGTCGACGAGCTGCTCGGACTCCTCGGCGAAGGACTTCGTGAGGGAGTCGGCACGGCCCATGGTGCGGCCGAGCAGGATGCCGCTGACCGACAGCGACTCGGTGACGGTGGCGGCCATCGCGGCCATCTGCTTCTGGCGCACCGTGGTGATCTTCCGGCGTTCGTTTCCGACCCGGCGGCCGATCCACACGAAGACGGGCAGCAGGAGCAGCGAGACGACCGTCAGCCGCCAGTCGAGGGCGACCATCGCGGCGATCGTGGCGACCACGCTGGTGAAGTTGGAGACCAGGGAGGTCGCGGTGGAGGTGACGGTGGCCTGCATACCGCCGATGTCGTTGGCGATGCGGGACTGCACCTCGCCGGTACGCGTGCGCGTGAAGAAGGCGAGGGACATCCGCTGCAGCCGGTCGTAGACGGCGGTGCGCAGGTCGTGCATGACGCGCTGGCCGACCGTCGTGGAGATCAGGGTCTGCAGGACGCCGAAGACGCTGCCGAGGACGGCGCTGAGGATCATGCCGAGGGCCAGCAGGCTCAGCAGACCGGTGCGGCCCTGGGGAATGGCGACGTCCAGGATCGCCTTCAGCAGGAAGGGCGTGGCCACCGAGACGAGCGACGAGGCGCCGACGAGCAGTCCGACGACCGCGAGGCGGCCTCGGTAGGGGCGGAACAGCCGGACGATACGGCGCACCTGGCGGGGCTGTTCCTCCACGGCCGTGTCGGCCGACGGGATCCGGGGGTCTGGTTTTCCGGGGTTCATGGGCTCCTACGGGAGGTGAGAGGGAAGAACATGCGGAGCGTAGCTCATTGTTACCTATACTCACAATGAACGGCATCCTGATATTGTCCCCGCATGACCACCCCCGATTCCGACACCGCGCTCGCCGAGCAGCTGCTCCGGTTCACCCGCCGGGTGCACCGGATCCAGAAGCGGCACATCGAGCAGTGCGGGCTCGGCGTCACCCCGGCCCAGTCCCGTCTGCTGCGCACCCTGGCCTGCTACAGCTCGCCGCCGCGCATGGCCGACCTCGCCGAGCGCCTGGAGGTGGTCCCGCGCGCCGTGACAACCCTGGTCGACGGGCTGGAGGCGGGCGGCAAGGTGCGTCGGGTGCCCGATCCGACCAACCGCCGGGTGATCCGGATCGAGCTCACCGAGGACGGCGGCAAGGCGCTGCGCGCGCTGCGTGGGGCACGCAGGTCGGCCGCGGAGGAGATTCTGGCGCCGTTGACGGATCCGCAGCGGGCGGTGCTCGGGGGGCTGCTGGACACGCTGATCGACGGGGTGCCTGAGGGGCGCCGCTGCTGAGGGGCACGGGGAAACAGGCCGCGGCCACCACTCCGTACGGCTGGAGTGGTGGCCGCGGCGCGTCGGGCGTGGCGTTCAGCTCGCGTCGGGGGCTGTCGCCTTGGTCGCCTGGGTGGGCACGACGACGGCTTCCGCGTCCTGGGGCCTTGCAGCTTCGGGCTTGTCGGTTTCAGGCTTGGCGGTTTCAGGCTTGGCGGCTTCGGGCTTGGCGGTTTCAGGCTTGGCAGCTTCGGGCTTGGCGGCTTCGGGCTTGGCGTCGAGTACCTTCTTCGCCTGTTCCAGGTCCAGCGCTCCCTCCCAGCGGGAGACCGCGAACACCGCGACGCAGTTGCCGAGGAGGTTGGTGACGACGCGCATCGAGTCCATGATGCGGTCCACGCCGAGCAGCAGGGCGACGGCGCCGGCCGGGATGGCACCCAGCGAGGAGGCGGTCGCGGACAGGGCGAGGAAGGCCGAGCCGGGGATGCCCGCCATGCCCTTGCTGGTCAGCATCAGCACCAGGACCACGGTGATCTGCTGCCCCAGGCTGAGGTCCACGCCCACCGCCTGGGCGATGAACAGGGTGCCGATCGACAGGTACAGCGAGGCGCCGTCGAGGTTGAAGGAGTAGCCCGTGGGCAGCACCAGACCCACGGCGTCGTCGCGGGCGCCGGCCTTGCGCAGCTTCTGCATCACGCGCGGCATGACGGCCTCGGTGGAGGCGGTGCCGAGCGCGAGCAGCATCTCCTCGCGGATGTAGCGCAGGAACTTCCAGAGGCTGAGCCCCGTGAGCATCCGCAGGGCGACGGCGAGGAGCGCGACGAACAGCGCGGCGGCGGCGTAGCACAGGATGATCAGCTTGGCGTAGGTCTCGATGACACCGAGGCCGTAGTTGCCGATCAGGACGGCCATCGCGCCGAACACCGCGATCGGGGCGAGTCGCATGACGAAGCCGACGATCGCGAAGATGATCTCCTGGGCCTGCTCCACGGCGGGCAGTACCTGCGGCACCCTGGTGTGGCCGAGGTGCAGCAGCGCCGCCCCCACCAGACAGGCCAGGATGAGCACCTGGAGCAGGGAGTTCTCGGCGAAGGCGCCGATGAAACTGGTCGGCAGGGCGTTCAGCGCGAACTCGGTCGTCGAGGGCAGCGAACCGCCGCCGGTCTTCGCATCGACCGCCGAGGTGTCGAGCGTCGACGGGTCGACGTTCATCCCCGAGCCGGGCTGGACGATGTTGGCGGCGAGCAGTCCGATGAGCAGGGCCAGCGTGCTCGCGACCTCGAACCAGATCAGGGCCTTGAGCCCGATCCGCCCGAACGCCTTGAGGTCACCGGCCTTGGCGATACCGACGACGACCACGCAGAACACCAGCGGCGAGATGATCGTCTTGATGAGCCGGGTGAAGCCGTCACCGAGCGGCTGGAGGTCCGTGGCCACGTCGGGCCACAGCTTTCCGACGAGAATTCCGAGCACGAGCGCGCAGGCGACCTGCGCGAAGAGTGAGGTACGCAGTATGCGTGCGACGCGTCGCGGCAGGGACGGGACGGACGGCGGCACGGGCACTCCTTGTGGGGGACGGGGAGACACGCAGAGACCTGAGGGGAGACTTCTGCGATACGGAAAGCGACTTCCGTAGCGATCACTTTGAAGGTGCCGTCGATCACGCACAAGACCGCCGCGTTTCCGCTGTGTAAATCCCGCCACGAGTGACGCATCGCACGCGTACCCGCTCAGCAGCCGTCGCGGTCCTCGGTCAGCACCCCCTGAACGGTCGTCAGCCGCCGGTCGTAGCAGCCGTCCGAGCCGTAACGCCGGTAGCGCTCGCCGGTGGCAGCGACCGCGTGCCGCTGGTCGCGCGGCACGTTCAGGGTGTAGGTGGCGTCACCCGTGTAGGTGTCGTCGAGCTTCGACCAGGAGGTGCGCCAGCCGCCGTGGGTCGTCACGGCGTCCGCCCGGTCGCCGAGGGCCAGAACGGTGCGCAGCCGGTCGTCGGCGCCGACGGTGGTGGTGCCGTTCATCGTGTAGGCGCGGTGCGTCCGGGTGGTGCGGGCCGGTCCTCGTCCGTCGACGGTGACCTTCTCGTCGTCCGTCCAGCGGGCGTCGAGGCCGTCGACCGTCTCGCCGTCGGTCCAGCGGTGCGCCGAGGTGGTGGCCAGGGTGCGGGTGACGGTGGTCGTGACCCGGCCGTGCGAGGTGTCGACGTACCCGGCGACGGTCAGCCCGTGCCCGCCCTCGGTCTCGACCCGGTGTTCCGTGCCGGGCGTGTACGTCGAGGAGTTGGCGAGGTCACCGGCTTCGAGCCGGGTGAGCTTCCCGGTGACGCGGGCGCGGTGGGCGTCCTGCCAGACGAGGACGTTCACGGGGGCGCTCCAGCCGCTCTGCCCCTCGGGGACTCCTGCCACCGAGACCTCGATCCGGTGCGGGCGGCCGTCGTTGAGGATCCCGGCGAAGGGGGTCAGGTCGTATTCGATCGGCGTGACGTCGAAGGCGCGCGGGCCCGGGACGACGTACCAGAGGAACGGGTTGGACCAGCCTCCGGTCCACACGTTCGGGAACGGCGCCGCGATTCCCGCGAGTTGTCCGTCGACCTTGATCTGCACCTCGCGGTAGGGGCCGTTCTCGGCCTGGCAGGAGTACGGGGCGGAGTCGGGCACGCTGAGGTACCAATACTCCTCGCAGCCGCCGCCCGAGCCGGTGGCGTACACCTCGGCGAGGATGCGTTCGCTGTTGCGCGGTGTGGTGAGGGTGCCGTCCGCGCCGAGGGTGAGGACGCGGTCGGGGGTCGTGGCCGGTTTCCCGGTCTCTTTCCCTGCGTAGAAGGTCAGCGTGACCTTCACGTCGAGCACGCCGGTGTAGGTGTCGTCCACGACGTTCCCGATGAGCATCTCGACGTCCTGGCCCCGGCGGAAGGTGTCGCTGTAGCGCGTGACGTCCTTCTCGACGGACCACTCGATGCCGTCGGGCGACGGCTCCGGCGTCGACGTGCGGAAGATCTCGACGCCGCCGACGTGCAGATAGCCGAGCCGGTCGTACTGGCGGCCCTTGACCTTGCCGTCGAGCCGCAGCACCACCTTGCTCCAGCGGTCGCCGCAGCCGTCCGGCGGGGTGTAGGTGCCCCGGTAGGGGGTGAAGTCCCGGAACTGTGCCTCGGCGACGGTGACCTGGCAGGACTTCCCGGAGGGCTTGGCGACGGGCGGGGACGCGGTCAGCGGATCGTGCCAGTCGGTGCCGAACTCGGCGGGGACGCCGGATGCCTGGGCCGGACCGGCTCCCAGAATGGCACTCGCCAGCAGGGTCACCCCGGCAAGCATGGACATGACTATGGATCTCTTCATGGCCGGTGTTCTACGGGCAGTGGGCCGTTCCCCGCAATGACGCCTCCCCCAGGAGGGCGAAGCCTGGCGGACGGCGGCGGGAACGCGCCGTTGCGGGCGGTCGCCGACGTCGGGAATGCGATGCGCCGAGAGCGTGGCCGACGCGGTGACGGCGCCCTTCGCACCGGTACCGCGTCCCTGGTCAGCGCCGCCTGTACCCGCGGCGAGCGCCGCGACGAGGAGAACACCGACCACCGTGGACCGCACACCTCCTCGCTGCCGGAACCATGCGCCGTCCCCGAAAACCGGTTGATTTCACTCCAGCATGACGCGAACCTTTCACGGTTTGCTCCCGCGTCTCGCGGTCCTTCGCGCACGCTCATCCGCCCTCCCCACCACCCCCTGACACGAGCCACTGGGACGTCATGCAGATCCAAGACCTTCCGTATCCCGACCCGGGCGTGCCGGACGCGCGCTCGGGCCCTCACTTCCTGTGGTGGCTCGGCCGTGGCCAGCTCGGCGGTCAGCTGAAGTCCCTGGCCTGGGGGCTGCTGCACTTCGTCGGCGTCTCGGCGCAGCCGTTCTGCGTCGGGTTCGCCATCGAGGCCGTCATCGACCGTTCGGGCACCCGGCTCGCCCTCACCGGTGCGCTGATGGCCCTGTTCGGTGCCGCCACCGCGCTCGGCGACACCTTCCTGCACCGCGCCGCCGTCACCAACTGGATCACCGCCGCCGCCCGCGTCCAGCAGCTTCTCGCCCGCAAGGCCGCCCAGCTCGGTCCCGCGCTGACCCGGCGGGTCGCCGCCGGCGAGGTGGTGGCCGTGTCCACCGGCGACGTCGAGAGGATCGGCTGGTTCGTGGAGGGCGTGTCCCGCTTCACCGCCGCGGCCCTCACCGTCCTGCTGGTCGCCGTCGGTCTCGTCGTCTACCAGCCCGCGCTCGGCGTCGTGGTCGCCGTGGGTCTGCCGGTCGTCGCGTTCGCGGCGCTGCCGCTGCTGCCCCGGGCGACGCGTCGGGCCGACTACCAGCGCGAGAAGGCGGGACACGCCACCGAACTGGCCTCCGACACCGTGGCGGGCCTTCGCGTCCTGCGCGGCATCGGTGGCGAGGAACTGTTCCTCGACCGCTACCGCGGCGCCTCCCAGGAGGTCCGGCACGCGGCCGTACGCAGCGCCCGCATGTGGTCCCTGATCAGCGCCGTCCAAGTGCTGCTGCCGGGCCTGCTGCTGATCGTCGTCGTCTGCTACGGCGTCCATCTGGTCCGCGAGGGCCGGATCACCGTCGGCGAACTCGTCACGGTCTACAGCTCGGTCATGGTCCTGGCCTATCCCCTCAGGCACTTCGAGGAGATCGCGATGGCCTACTCCTTCTCGCGTCCTTCGGCCCGGCGGGCCGCCGGGGTGCTGTCGCTGGAGCGGGCCACCGACATCGGCGGGTCGCGCGCGGCGGACGTCCCCTCGGGCGATCTGTACGACCCCGGCACCGGGCTGCTCGCCCCGGCGGGGCTGCTCACCGCGGTGGTGTGCGGCGACCCGGACGCGGCCGGACGGCTGGCGGAACGGCTCGGCGGGCATCCCCCGGAGGAGGGCCCCTCGGTGCTTCTCGGCGGCGTGCCGCTGGACGAACTGCCGCTGGACTCGGCGCGCACCGCCGTCCTCGTCCAGGACAAGGACCCGGTGCTGCTGTCCGGTGCGCTGCGCGACCTGCTCGACGTGCCCGCGTCGGGCGAGGTGGGCGCGCGGGCGGCGCTGGACGCCGCACAGTGCGGGGACGTCCTGGAGTCGCTCGTGCAGGGCTCCCTGGACGTCGACGACCCGCTGGACGCCCACATCACCGAACGCGGCCGTTCCCTGTCCGGCGGCCAGCGCCAGCGGCTCGCCCTGGCCCGGTCGCTGTTCACGGACCCGGAGGTCCTCGTCCTGGACGAGCCCACCTCCGCCGTCGACTCGCACACCGAGGCACGGATCGCCGAGGGGCTGCGGGAGCTGCGGGCCGGGCGCACCACGGTGGTGTTCAGCTCGTCCCCGCTGCTGCTGGACCGGGCGGACCGCGTGGTCCTCGTCCACGAGGGCGAGGCCGCCGCGGTCGGCGCGCACCGCGAACTCCTGCGTACCGAGCCCCGGTACCGGGCCGTGGTGACCCGTGAGACCGAGGAAGACGCCGCGCTGAGCGGTGTGCTGGCGAAGCTCGAGAACAGCGAGCTGGAAGAGATCGAGGAGACGGCATGATCGGCGTGGCGCCACCCGTGTACGACCCGGCGGCACCGACGACGGCGACCACGCTGCCCGTCGGCGCCCCCGCGACCGTACGCGCCTACGTGGGCGAACTGTTGCGCCGGCACCGCCGCGCCTTTCTGCTCCTGCTGCTCGTCAACACGGTCGCCACGGTCGCCTCGATGGTGGGGCCCTGGCTCCTCGGCGACGTGGTGGAGCGGCTGTCTGACGGGGTGCGTGAGCTCCATCTGGGGCTCACCGCCACGCTGTTCGTGATCGCGCTGGTCGTCCAGGCCTTCTTCGTACGGCAGGTGCGGCTGCGCGGCGCGATACTCGGTGAGCGGATGCTGGCGGACCTGCGCGAGGACTTCCTGGTCCGGTCCGTCCGGCTCCCGCCTGGTGTGCTGGAGCGGGCCGGGACCGGTGACCTGCTGTCCCGCATCACCACCGACATCGACCGGCTGGCCAACGCGATGCGCGAGGCCGTGCCCCAGCTGACGATCGGCGTGATGTGGGCGGGACTGCTGCTCGGCGGTCTCGTGGTCATGGCGCCCCCGCTGGCGCCGGCCGTGCTGGTCGCGGTGCCACTGCTGGTGGCCGGCTGCCGCTGGTACTTCAAGCGGGCGCCGTCCGGCTACCGCTCGGAGGCCGCCGGGTACGCCGCCGTGGCCGCCGCCCTCGCCGAGACCGTGGACGCCGGACGCACCGTCGAGGCCCACCGTCTCGGTGACCGCCGGACCGCGCTGTCGGAGCTGCGGGTCCAGCAGTGGACCGCCTGGGAGCGCTACACCCTGTGGCTGCGGTCGGTGCTGTTCCCGGTGATCAACCTGGTGCACGTCACGGTGCTCGGCTCGGTCCTGATGCTCGGCGGGGTCTTCGTCCTGCACGGCTGGATCGACGTCGGGCAGCTGACCACCGGCGCGCTCCTGGCGCAGATGCTCGTCGACCCGGTGAACCTGATCCTTCGCTGGTACGACGAGTTGCAGGTCGCCCAGGTGTCGCTGGCCCGGCTGGTCGGGGTGCGGGAGATCGAGCCGGACGCCGGGGACTCCGGGCTGGCGCCGGACGGCCGGGACGTGCTCGCCGACCGGGTCCACTTCGGCTACCGCGAGGGCGTCGACGTGCTGCGCAAGGTGTCCCTCGAGGTCGCCCCGGGCACCCGGCTGGCCCTGGTGGGCCCCTCGGGCGCGGGCAAGTCCACGCTGGGCCGGCTCCTCGCCGGTATCTACGCCCCGCGGGACGGCCGGGTCGCCCTCGGCGGCGCCGAGCTGTCCCGGATGACCGCCGAACATGTCCGCTCGCATGTGGCGCTGGTCAACCAGGAGCACCACGTCTTCGTCGGCTCCCTGCGCGACAACCTCCGGCTGGCCCGGACCGGCGCCGAGGACGCCGAGCTGTGGTCGGCACTGGACGCGGTCGACGCGGACGGCTGGGCACGGGCCCTGGACGACGGTCTCGACACCGACGTGGGCTCCGGCGGGGTCGCCCTCACCCCGGCGCAGGCCCAGCAGATCGCGCTGGCCCGGCTGGTGCTGGCCGACCCGCACACGCTGGTCCTGGACGAGGCGACCTCGCTGCTCGACCCGCGTGCCGCCCGGCACCTGGAGCGGTCCCTGGCCCGCGTCCTGGACGGCCGTACCGTGGTCGCCATCGCCCACCGTCTGCACACCGCCCATGACGCGGACGTGATCGCCGTCGTCGAGAACGGCCGCATCACCGAGCTGGGCAGCCATGCCGAGCTGGTCTCGGCGGAGGGGGCGTACGCGGCGCTCTGGCGGTCCTGGCACGGGTGAGGCCGACCGGGCAGGGGCGGCGGTCCCGCGGGTGACCGCAGGTCGCCGCCCTCGCGCACTACCTGGCGTTGCGCTGTCCCGAAGCGGAGTGGAACGCTGGATACCGGCACCCGTACAGCGGTGCCCCGCCGCCGGTCGCGGTGAGTCCGGGTCCGTCACTCCCTGGAGGTAGTCGTGAACAGCGTCGACGGATGGGGGGACGACGTCTACCAGCCCGACGCCTCGGACATCCAGGAGGACTCGGGGCTGCTCGACGCGGAGGACACCCTGGAGAACGACGGGGTCGGGGATCCCCTCGACCGCGGCTGGTCCCCACCCGAGCGGCCCTGGGCCGTGGAGCACAGCGGGGTGACGGCCGCGGAGCGGCAGCGGGGCGAGACCCTGGACGAGCGGCTCGCGGAGGAGGTGCCCGACCTCGGCGCGCAGGACGGGGACGGCCTCGGCGACGCCGACGGCACCGACGGGGAACTCCTCGACGACGAGGTCGGCGCGTTGCGCTCCGGCCGGCTCGTGGCCCCGGACGAGGGCGCCCACGAGGACGAGGAGAGCGCGCTGATCGCCACGGACGTCGGCATCGACGGGGCGGCCGCCTCCGCCGAGGAGGCCGCGATGCACATCGTCGACGAGGACCGTCTGTCCGGCGACGGTCTGTCCGGCTGACCAGGACGAGGAGCACTCATGAAGCAGGACCAGAGCCCCGACTACCATCCGGTTGTCTTCCGTGACCGCGCCGCCGGTTACGCCTTCCTCACGCGGTCCACCGCGACCAGCGACCGGACGATCGAGTGGGACGACGGTGAGACCTACCCGGTGGTGGATGTCGAGATCTCCTCGGAGAGCCACCCCTTCTACACCGGCAAGGCGCGCACGGTGGACACCGAGGGCCGGGTCGCGGCCTTCGAGCGGCGGTACGGCGGGAGCGACACCGGCTGATCCGGGGCCCCCGCCACCGGCCGGCGTCAGATGACGTTGAGGGCAGCCACCGCGCCCACTCCCCCGAGCAGCATGAACACCGGCATCAGCACCTTCAGTTCGACCCAGCTGCCGGCCCGGAAGCGCATGAACTTCGGCGGGCCGAGCGGGTACCAGCGCTTGCGTCCGATCGGGATGGGCCACAGCACCGGGCAGCCCGAGACCGTGAGCGCGTCCCCGATGTCGTGCACCAGGGCGCCCAGCAGGATCGGCAGGCCCAGCCAGAGGTACTCCTGGCCCGGGTCCGTGAACAGCCAGTCCGCGCCGTTGCCGGGCTTGTCCAGGACTCCGGCGAGGATCCACGCGCTGGTCGCGGCCAGCAGCCACACCAGTACGTCGCTGCTGGAGCCCCGGGCCGCCCGCCACAGCAGGCCCTCGATCGCCAGCACCATGTGCACGAAGAGGAGCGCGAGGACCGCCCAGCGGCCCCCGACGATCGCCAGCGCCGAGGCGCCCGCGCCGATCATGACCGCCCACAGCCAGGTGTGCGTCAGGGTGCGGTGCCCGCCGGAGCGGCGCGGGTCGCCCTGCTTCCTCGTGGCCTTGTAGACGGCGTAGGAGAGCTTGTCGACTATCTCGCAGAGCCAGCGCGAGACGGGACCGAAGGCCCGGGAGATGGTGGCGGCCTTGTGGTCGAGGTCCGGGGCGAGCGCGGCACCCGCGCAGATCAGCGCGCCGGCGAGGAGCACCGGCCAGGGCATTCCGTGCCCGGCCGCGGTCGCCGCAGCGCCGACTCCGAGCCAGGCCGCGGCCCCCGAGAGTGAGTGTGCTGGTCCCATCATGGCCGTCGTCCGCCTCGTTCCTCGTGTGCCGCTGTCCAGTTGACCGGGTGCGTTGACGCTCCGTCGGCGACACAGCGTAGCTGCCGTGATCTTCGCATTGGCAGCCGATTCCCCCATCGGGCACATGGACGGGCAAGATGGGGTTGTGACCCTCATCGATCAGTTGCCGCCGACCGCAGATCCCGATGCCCTGTACGAAGCCTTCGAGTCCTGGGCACAGGAGCGCGGTCTGACGCTCTACGCCCACCAGGAGGAGGCGCTGATCGAGGTGGTCTCGGGGGCGAACGTGATCGTGTCGACGCCCACCGGGTCCGGCAAGAGCATGATCGCGGCGGGCGCGCACTTCGCGGCGCTGGCCCGGGACGAGGTCACCTTCTACACGGCTCCGATCAAGGCGCTGGTGTCGGAGAAGTTCTTCGAGCTGTGCAAGATCTTCGGCACGGAGAACGTCGGCATGCTGACCGGTGACGCGTCCGTCAACTCCGACGCCCCGGTCATCTGCTGCACGGCGGAGGTGCTCGCCTCGATCGCGCTGCGCGACGGCAGGAACGCGGACGTCAACCAGGTCGTCATGGACGAGTTCCACTTCTACGCCGAGGGCGACCGCGGCTGGGCCTGGCAGATCCCGATCCTGGAACTGCCCCAGGCGCAGTTCGTCCTGATGTCTGCGACGCTCGGCGACGTGTCCTTCTTCGAGAAGGACCTCGCCCGGCGCACCGGCCGCCCCACCTCGGTGGTCCGCTCGGCGACCCGGCCCGTACCGCTGTCGTACGAGTACCGGTACACCCCGATGACGGAGACGCTCACCGACCTGCTGACGACGAAGCAGGCGCCCGTCTACATCGTGCACTTCACTCAGGCGCAGGCGGTGGAGCGGGCGCAGGCGCTGATGAGCATCAACATGTGCTCGCGCGAGGAGAAGGAGCAGATCGCCGCGCTGATCGGCAACTTCCGCTTCACCACGAAGTTCGGCCGCAACCTCTCGCGCTACGTGCGGCACGGCATCGGTGTCCATCACGCCGGCATGCTGCCCAAGTACCGGCGCCTGGTGGAGAAGCTCGCCCAGGCGGGTCTGCTGAAGGTGATCTGCGGTACGGACACGCTCGGCGTCGGCGTCAACGTGCCGATCCGCACCGTGCTGTTCACGGCGCTGACCAAGTACGACGGCAACCGGGTGCGGACGCTGCGGGCTCGGGAGTTCCACCAGATCGCGGGCCGCGCCGGGCGGGCCGGCTTCGACACGGCCGGCTTCGTGGTCGCTCAGGCGCCGGAGCACGTCATCGAGAACGAGAAGGCGCTCTCGAAGGCGGGCGACGACCCGAAGAAGCGCCGCAAGGTGGTCCGCAAGAAGGCGCCGGAGGGCTTCGTCGGCTGGACGGAGAACACGTTCGACAAGCTGATCGAGTCGGAGCCGGAGCCGCTGACGTCGCGTTTCCGGGTGACCCACACGATGCTGCTGTCGGTGATCGCCCGGCCCGGCAACGCCTTCGCGGCGATGCGCCATCTGCTGGAGGACAACCACGAGCCGCGCCGCCAGCAGCTGCGCCACATCCGGCGCGCGATCGCGATCTACCGTTCGCTGCTGGACGGCGGGATCGTGGAGAAGCTCGACGAGCCGGACTCCACCGGCCGTATCGTCCGCCTCACCGTGGACCTGCAGCAGGACTTCGCGCTGAACCAGCCGCTGTCCACCTTCGCGCTGGCCGCGTTCGAACTGCTCGACCCGGAGTCGCCGTCGTACGCGCTGGACATGGTCTCCGTGGTGGAGTCCACGCTGGACGACCCGCGGCAGATCCTCGCCGCCCAGCAGAACAAGGCGCGCGGCGAGGCGGTCGCCGCGATGAAGGCGGACGGCGTCGAGTACGAGGAGCGCATGGAGCGACTCCAGGACATCACCTACCCGAAGCCCCTGGAGGAGCTGCTCTTCCACGCGTACGACACGTACCGCAAGAGCCACCCGTGGGTCGGTGACCACCCGCTGTCGCCGAAGTCCGTCATCCGTGACATGTACGAGCGGGCGATGTCCTTCACGGAGCTGGTGTCCCACTACGAGCTGGCCCGCACCGAGGGCATTGTGCTGCGCTACCTGGCGAGCGCCTACAAGGCCCTCGACCACACCGTCCCGGACGATCTGAAGTCCGAGGACCTCCAGGACCTGATCGAGTGGCTGGGCGAGATGGTGCGCCAGGTCGACTCCAGTCTGCTGGACGAGTGGGAGCAGCTGGCCAACCCGGCGGAGATGACCGCCGAGGAGGCCCAGGAGAAGGCAGACGAGGTCAAGCCGGTCACCGCCAACTCGCGGGCCTTCCGGGTCCTGGTCCGCAACGCGATGTTCCGCCGGGTCGAACTCGCCGCCCTCGACCAGGTCGGGGAACTCGGCGAGATGGACGCCGAGTCGGGCTGGGACGCCGACGCCTGGGGCGAGGCGATGGACAAGTACTGGGACGAGTACGAAGACCTCGGAACCGGCCCCGATGCCCGCGGTCCGAAGCTGCTCGTCATCCGGGAGGAGCCGCAGAACGGGCTCTGGCGGGTCCGCCAGATCTTCGACGACCCGAACGACGACCACGACTGGGGCATCAGCGCGGAGGTCGATCTCACGGCCTCGGACGCGGAGGGCCGCGCGGTGGTCCGGGTCACCGACGTCGGTCAGTTGTGAGAACAGCGCGAGGCACAGGAGAAGCACACCGATGACGAATCCGGCCGAGAGACTCGTCGACCTGCTCGACCTGGAGCAGATCGAGGTCAACATCTTCCGGGGCCGCAGCCCGCAGGAGTCCCTGCAGCGGGTCTTCGGCGGCCAGGTGGCCGGCCAGGCGCTGGTCGCGGCGGGCCGGACCACGGACGGCGACCGGCCCGTGCACTCGCTGCACGCGTACTTCCTGCGCCCGGGCCGGCCGGGCGTGCCGATCGTGTACCAGGTCGAACGGGTGCGCGACGGGCGGTCGTTCACGACCCGCCGGGTCACCGCCGTGCAGCAGGGCCGCACGATCTTCAATCTCACCGCCTCCTTTCACAAGCCTGAGGAAGGTCCCTTCGAACACCAGCTGCCGCCGGCCCGCGAGGTCCCGGACCCGGAGTCCCTGCCGACGGTGGCGGAGGAGGTCCGGGCGCATCTGGGCGAGCTGCCCGAGCAGTTGGAGCGGATGGCGCGACGTCAGCCCTTCGACATCCGGTACGCGGACCCGCTGCGCTGGAGCGCCGAGGACATCAAGGGCGCCGAGCCGCGCAGCGCGGTGTGGATGCGCACGGTCGGGCCGCTGGGTGACGATCCGTTGGTGCACACCTGCGCGCTGACGTACGCCAGTGACATGACCCTCCTGGACGCCGTCCGCCTGCCGGTGGAACCCCTGTGGGGGCCGCGGAGCTTCGACATGGCGTCCCTGGACCACGCGATGTGGTTCCATCGGCCGTTCCGCGCGGACGAGTGGTTCCTGTACGACCAGGAGTCACCGATCGCGACCGGTGGCCGCGGGCTCGCCCGAGGCCGGATCTACGACCTGCAGGGGCGCCTGCTGGTGTCGGTGGTCCAGGAGGGGCTTTTCCGGACGCTGTAGAAGTCCGTGGCCCAGCTGCTGCTCAGGCGCCGCTCAGGCGCTTCTGCGGCGCAAGCGGCTCAGCAGACCGCGCACCGGGCGCCGGGACTGATCCGTGGTGATCGGTTCCCGCGCCGGACGCGGAGCGGGAGTCGGCGTGGGGCGCGGCGCGGGTTGGTGTGCGCGGGCTTCCGCCAGGGTGCCTTCCAGGTCGGACCTGAGCCAGCCGATCTCGTCGGGGTCGTCCGCCGTCATGATCTTCTCGACGAGGTGCACGGCGGGGCTGCCCGGCGCGCCGTGTGCGGGCGGTCCGGGCCGGAACCGGTTCAGGTGGGACCGCTCGTAGGGGTCCTCGACAAGCTCCGCGACCTGGAGAGGATCGAGGAAGGCGGCCAGGGCTCCGGCGCGCTGCCAGGGGTCGTCGGCCTGCCGGAGCAGGAAGCCCAGGTGCCGCCCGCGCCAGTTCCGGGGCCGTAGGTCCACGCCCGCGGCCACCTGGGCCCGCATCGACTCGGGCGCCCGGCCCTTGAGCAGCGGCGCGTTGGTGTCGTCGGCGGCGAACTGCCGCAGTTCGTCGGCGAGATAGAGCCAGACGACCGCACGGTACCGGTTGAGGTAGAACTTCACGGGCACCACGAGTCCCAGTCGCGCGAGGCGGGTGAACCGGGACGGGGACACTTCCATGTCTGCGGCACCTTCGCGGGTGCCCACGGTGCGGACGCGCCGGCGCAGTTCCTCGGGCCGTTCGAGCAGCCGGTCGAGCTCCGCCCGGGGCACACGGCTGCCCCCTCCGCCCTCGTCGGGCACGGTCCTCACCCGCCCGAGGTGTACGGCGAGGTCGAACTCGCTTCGCTTCAGGCCCAGTTCCCGTGCCGCGCGACTCGCGGAACACGGCAGGGTCTGCTGAGGCGTGACGGTGTTGCCGGACATATCGGTCTCCCCCGTGGAGTGATGTGGAGTGAAGCGGCGGCCCCGCACGGTCCGCGGTGGCCACGGGAAAAACCGTAGCCGGATTCGCGGATCTCGTGGCGAGCCTGTGGATAACTCCACGGGAGCCAGGAAAAAGGCAGGTCAGAGATCTGCGGGCGGGGTCCGGTCGGGATGCCGGGCGTCCACGGTGAGGTGCTCGCCGACCCGGCTGACGAGCAGGGTCATCTCGTACGCGATCTGGCCCATGTCGGCTTCCGCTCCGCTGAGGACGCACAGACAGCTGCCGGCTCCCGCCGCGGTGACGAACAGCAGCGCGTCGTCGAACTCGATCATGGTCTGCCGTACCTGGCCCGCACGGAAGTGGCGGCCGGATCCCTTGGCGAGGCTGTGCAGTCCGGACGAGACGGCGGCGAGGTGCTCGGCGTCCTCGCGGCCCAGCCCGGTGCTCACGCCCGCCACGAGCCCGTCGTTGGACAGGACCAGTGCATGCCGGACGTGTTCGACGCGCTCGGTCAGGTCGTCCAGCAGCCAGCTCAGCCCCTGTTTCTGCGCCATGTCTCCAACTCCCCGTAGCGTTCCCCGTGTGTGTCCTCCGCTTCACTGGAGGAATCGCCCGCCAGCCTTCCCCAGGAGCGGGCGCACGAGCAAGGAGGATGGCGGCATGGCGCAGAAGATGACCGACGAGGAATGGCGGGCGTTCGTCTCGCAGGGAACCCGCACCGCGAAGCTGTCGACGGTACGGGCCGACGGGAGCCCGCACGTGGCACCTATCTGGTTCGTGCTGGACGGGGACGACCTGGTGTTCAACACCGGCAAGGGGACCGTGAAGGGGCGCAATCTGGCGCGGGACGGCCGGGTCGCCCTGTGTGTGGACGACGACCGGCCGCCGTTCGACTACGTGGTGCTCCAGGGCCGCGCCCGGATCTCGGAGGAACTCGACGAGGTCAGGCACTGGGCGGCCCGGATCGGCGCGCGGTACATGGGCGAGGAGCGCGCCGAGGAGTTCGGCGCCCGCAACGGCGTACCGGGCGAACTGCTCGTCCGGGTCAGGATCGACAAGGTGCTGGCGGAGAAGTCCATCGCGGGCTGACGCCGCCGCCTCAGCTCACGGAGTCGAGCAGCCGGGCGGTGTGCATCCGCCCCGCGTACTCGACGAGCCGGATCAGCACCTCCTTGCCGGATGCCCGGTCGCGGGCGTCGCACAGGACGACCGGTGTGCCCGAGTCGAGGTCCAGGGCGCGCGAGACGTCCTGGACCTCGTAGGTCCGGGCGCCCGTGAAGCAGTTGACGGCGACCACGAACGGGATGCGCCGGTGCTCGAAGTAGTCGACGGCGGGGAAGCAGTCCCCCAGCCGCCGGGTGTCGGCGAGGACCACGGCTCCCAGGGCGCCCTGGGACAGTTCGTCCCACAGGAACCAGAAGCGGTCCTGGCCCGGCGTGCCGAAGAGGTAGAGGGAGAGGCCGGAGCGGATGGTGATGCGGCCGAAGTCCATGGCGACGGTCGTGGTGACCTTGTGGTCGACGCCGTCGGTGTCGTCCACGCACTGGCCCGCCTCGCTGAGCAGTTCCTCGGTGCGCAGCGGTCTGATCTCGCTGACCGCGCCCACCAGGGTGGTCTTGCCCACGCCGAACCCGCCGGCGACCAGAATCTTCAACGCCAGGGGGGCCGTGTCGCCGTCGGCGGCGTCGGAGTCTTCCAAGGCCATGATCACTTCTCTCTGTAACAGGTGCGTTCGTCTACAGGGCGCGCAGCCCGGCGATGACCTCGCGCAGAATCCGTTCGTCGGGCAGGTGTGCGGGCGGGACAGGGCGGCTGACGGTGACGCAGCCGAGTTCCAGCAGGTCGCCCAGGAGCACCCGGACCACTCCCACGGGGAGGTCAGCGCCCGCCGCGAGTTCGGCCACCGACTGGGTCTCGGCGCGGCACAGGTCCACCAGGGTGCGGTGCTCGGGTCCGAGCGCCGTGCCGTCCGTGCCGGGTGCGCCGGGATCCCGCGTGACCAGGGCGATGAGGTCGAACCGCACTCCGGTGGGGCCGGGTCGGGTGCGGCCGCCCGTCATGGCGTAGGGGCGCACCAGCGGTCCGGCGTCGCTGTCGTACCACTGGCTGCCCGGCTCGCTCGGGGCGCCGGTCGTGCCGGTCGTGTGCTGGATCATCCGGTCCGGTCGCTCTCTCGCCTCATCCGGCGGCAGGTGGCCGCGCGCCGAGGCGCGGTGGTGCGAAGAGGTGCTCGCCGACCCGCTTGACCAGGCGTGCCATCTCGTACGCGACCAGCCCGATGTCGGCGGTCACAGCCGTGAGGACGGCGAGACAGGAACCGTCGCCCGCGGCGGCGACGAACAGGAAGGCGTCGTCCATCTCCACCATGGTCTGGCGGACGCCGCCGACGCCGAAGTGCCGGCCGGTGCCCTTGGCGAGGCTGTGGAAGCCGGAGGCGACGGCGGCGAGATGTTCGGCGTCCTCGCGGCGCAAGTCGCCCGACGCGCCGACGGCGAGGCCGTCGTTGGACAGCACCACGGCGTGCCGTACCTCGCTGACGCGCATCACCAAGTCGTCCAGCAGCCAGTCGAGTTCGCCGGAGTGCCGGGCCGGCCTCGTGCTCGGGTCCTGGATCATGCGGGGTCTCCTTCGCTGCTGTCGCTGCCCGGCACGGGATCCGACGTGGCGCGCCGGCCGGGTTGCCGGCCGCCGCCGCGCGCCCAGCCGGCCCGGTAGGCGGTCATCCGGTCCCGTACCAGTTCGGGGGTGCGTCCGTCGTCACCGCGCGGGGCGGCTGCCGGGTCCGGTTCCTCGGTGTGCGTTCGGCGGAGTTGGGGGGCGAGGTGTGCCTGTCGTACCCGGCGCGGCAGGTCGTCCGATCCGTCGGCGTCGTCCGGGGAGCGGTGCAGGCGCAAGGCGGTCACTCCGGGGGGAGGGGGGTCGGCAGCCGTCTGCCGGGCGGCTGCCCGGGCGGGGGCGGCCAGCGCGGGCCGGTCGGCCGGTGTGGCGACGGCCTGCCGCTGCCGGTCGTCGGGCGTGGCGACCGTCTGCCGGTGCCGGTCGGGGTCCGGCACACGCGCGTACTCGCGTTCCGGGGGCTGTGCGGCTTCGGCGATCTCCCGGGCGGAGCGTTCCGGCTTTCCGCTGTGCAGCAGGGCTGTCGGAAGCAGGACGACGGCTGTGGTGCCGCCGTAGGGCGAGGTGCGCAGATGCACCTTGACGCCGTGCCTGGCGGCGAGTCTGCTGACGACGAACAGGCCGAGCCGGTCGCTGTCGAAGAGGTCGAGGGTCTCGGACTGCGCGATGCGCCGGTTCGCCTCGGTGAGGGTGTCCCTGCCCATGCCCAGACCGCGGTCCTCCACCTCCACCGCGTAGCCGTTGCCGACGGGTTCGCCGGTGATGCGCACGCGGGTGTGCGGGGGCGAGAACTGGGCGGCGTTCTCGACGAGTTCGGCGAGCAGGTGGGTGAGGTCGGCGACGGCGGCGCCGGCGACGGACGCCTCCGGGAGCTGCCGTACCTCCACGCGCGCGTAGTCCTCGACCTCGGAGACGGCTGCGCGGATCACGTTGGTCAGGGAGACCGGCATGCGCCAGGCCCGGCCGGGGGCCGCTCCGGAGAGGATGATCAGGCTCTCCGCGTGGCGTCGCATCCGGGTGGTGAGGTGGTCGAGGCGGAAGAGGTCGCTCAGCTCGTTCGGGTCGTCGGAGCGGCGCTCCATGCTGTCCAGGAGGCGCAGTTGCCGGTGGACGAGGATCTGGCTGCGGCGGGCGAGGTTGACGAACACGCCGGAGATACCGCCGGCGAGTTCGGCACGCTCCACGGCGGCCCGCAGCGCGGCGCGGTGCACGCTGCCGAGAGCCTCGGCGACCTGGCCGGTCTCGTCCTCGGCCGGCGGTCCCTGCGGAGCCTCGGCACGGATGTCGATCTCTTCTCCGGAGCGGAGTCTTCGCATGGCCTCGGGAAGTTTGCGCCGGGCGATCTCGAGGGCGCCGTTGCGCAGGCCGACCAGTTCGACGACGAGTCCGCGGCCGATGCGCACGGAGATGACGAGCGAGGCGGCGACGGCGGCGAGACCGAACAGCACCGCGGCGCCGGCCGGGGTGAGCAGCCCCCGGGTGAACGGATCCGCGCGGGCGACGACGTCACGTCCGGCCGCGGCCTCGATGCCGCGCATGCCGTCCCGTACGCGCGCGTGAGCGCTGTCCCAGCCGCCCTGTGTGTCGGCCCGTGCGCCCGGTCCGGCGGCGACCAGCTTGTCCTCGGTGGCGTCGAGGGCGGCGTAGGCACTGCCGTCGGCGAGCCGCTGCCAGGAGGTGCGTTCGGCGCCGCGCAGGTCCGCCACGGCCGACTCCGTGAGTGTGCGGCGGTTGGCCACGGCGCCGGTGAACAGCCGCAGCCGCTCGTCGTCGAGCCGGCCGGCCGGGTGCGCGGCGGCGAGAAGGGCGTCCTCCTGGGCGAGCGCCTCCGCGGCGCGGGAGAACTCGAGCAGCACGCGCGCGTCGGAGCCGAGTTCGGCGTCCTGGATGCCGGAGAGCGAGCCGCCGACCGAGAAGGCCGCCGAGATCGTCGTCGTGTACCGGTCGTACGTCTCCCGCCAGCGGGCGCCGCCGTCGAGCACGGCGGTCCGCAGCGGTCGGAGGCTCTCGGCGCCGGAAACGAACGTCTCGAGCCGCCGGGCGACTCCGGCGGGCAGTTCCTGGCCGTCTGCGACGGTGCTGTGGTCGCCGAGCCGCAGCGCGGCCACCGCGGCGTCGGTTCGCCGCGCGAGACTCCTCAGCTCGCCGTCCGGTCGGGCGCCCGGGTCGGTCGCGTACCGTACGGCGGCGGTCCGCTCGGCCTGCAGGGCGGCCACGGCGGCCCCGACGGGGGTACGGACCTGGGAGTCGACGCGCTGCAACTGGCGCAGCCTGGAGACGTCCTGGGCGGTGCTGACCGTGGCGTACCCCCACAGGGCCAGCAGGGAGACGACCGGCACCATCAGCAGGCAGACGATCTTGGCTCGCACGGTGCGCGGCCGGATCCGGCGGCGTCCCGCGCGCGTGGGCGTCGCTTCCTCCTGGGCGCCCGACGGGTCCTCTGCCGGCCCCTCGTCGGCGGGTGGTCCGGCGTGGGCGCGGCGCCCACGCACGGGTGGCGGCGCCTCGGCGCCGGCCGTGTGGCCTCTCCGGGGTGTACGCATGGCCTCCTCGCTCGGGAGTGGGTCGGGGTGTGCCGTCACACGGTCCGGGCCGGCCGCCGGCCGGCCTGGCCCGCCACCGGCTGCTGGGCCGAGGCCGATGCCTCGCTCTCCCCCGTGGTGGGCGACAGCGCGACGAAGGCCGAGGTCAGAAAGAGATAGGACCCGAGCCCGACGGCGAGGGGGAAGATGAACTGCATCGCCGTGGCCCCGGGCAGTGCCGCGCCGGAGGGCGTGACGCGCACGCTCACCGCGAGCATCCCGGTGTAGTGCATGCTGCTGACCGCCGCTCCCATGACGAGGGAGGCGAGGGCGACCGCGATCGGCGCGCTGATGTTGAGGGCCGCCCAGAGTGCCGCGGTCGCCGCGACGACGGCGATCACGACGGAGAGCGCGACCAGCGTCGGATCGTAGGTGATGTCGCCGTGCAGCCGGACCGCCGCCATGCCCAGGTAGTGCATGCTGGCGACCCCCACGCCCGTGGTGAGTCCGCCGGTCAGCAACGCGCGCGTGCGGTCGCGGCCGTAGCCGACGGCGAAGACACCGGCGCAGACGACGACCATGGCGACGAACAGACTGAGCACGGTCAGGGGAACGTCGTAGCGGATGTCGGTGCCGCCGACGGCGAAGCCGAGCATGGCCACGAAGTGCATGGTCCAGATGCCGGTGCCGATCGCGGAGGCGGCGGTGAGCAGCCAGTTGCGGCGTGCGCGCCCGGTGGCCCCGAGCGCGCGCACCGTGCAGCGCAGCCCGAGGGCGGCGCCGGCGCAGGCCATCGCGTACGACAGCACGGGGGTCAGCCAGCCGAAGGCGGCGTGGTCCAGGTGTCCCATGGCCCCGGGACGCTAGGGGGCACGGGAGTACAAAGGGGGCGCATTTCGAAAGCTGCCGCAATATGACGCAGAAGTACGTCGGAACGATCGCCTCACGCTCGAACGTGTGCGCAGTGCCTTCACCCGTGCCGGTGAGGGATCTGCCGATGAGGGATCCGCCCGTAAGGGATCATGCGGATCATGAGCGACGACCGAGCAGACGACCACACGCGCGTCCAGGGGTTCTTCGCCGCCCGCGCGGCGGACTGGGACGCCCGCTTCCCCGACGACGGTCCCGCCTACGCCGCAGCGGTCGCCGAGCTCGGCCTGCACGCGGGGGACCGCGTGCTGGACGCCGGCTGCGGCACCGGACGGGCCCTGACGCCGCTGCGTGCCGCCGTGGGACCCTCGGGCGTGGTCCTGGGGGCCGATCTGACCCCGGACATGCTGGAGGCCGCCGCACGGGCGGGACGCGACCGCGACGGGCTGCTGCTGCTCGCCGACGTCGCCGCGCTCCCGCTGCGCCCGGAGTCGCTCGACGCGGTGTTCGCCGCGGGCCTCGTCGCCCATCTGCCGCACCCGGCGGAGAATCTGCGGGAGTTGGCGCGTGTGGTGCGCCCCGGCGGTGTCCTGGCCCTGTTCCACCCCATCGGCAGGGCTGCCCTGGCGGCCCGTCAGGGGCGGCGGCTCACTCCGCAGGACCTGCGGGCGGAGCCGAACCTGCGTCCGCTGCTCGCCGGTTCGGGCTGGCGCATGACGTCCTACGCCGACGAGGACACCCGCTTCCTGGCCCTGGCCGTCCGCGAGCGGTGACCGTCCACCGGGTCACTCCGCGCGCCGTACGGGACAGCCGCCCGCGCCCGGGACCGGGCGGGTGCCCAGGTCGGCCAGGCAGTAGCCGTTCGGGTAGCCCTTGATCTCCCAGTTCTGGCGGGCGTAGTGCGGGGCACTGCGCGGGGGCAGCAGCCGGACCGCCCGGCCACGCGCGCGTGCCGCCCCGCGCACCAGGGCACGGACGGCGGGGGACGGAGGGGGATAGCGGAAGGCCTTGAGGAGCGGTTCGTCGAGCAGGGCGAGCGTCGCGGTGCGCAGGACCGGGGCGAGCGGTCGCGGGTACCAGGACGCCATCAGGTCGAGCGTGGCGTCCGACACCCGGCGCGCACCCTCGTCCCAGGCGAAGTGGGCCTCCTCGTAGGCGTCCAGGCAAGCCTCGAACTCCTCGTACGTCGAGGGGATGTCCGGGATGCCCATCCGCCGACCCAGGGTGCCGTAGTGCACGGTGGAGGCGATGATCTCGTGGCGGGACATGCGCCGCCATCCGTAGGCGTCTGTCCAGCGTTTCGGCATCACGACGAACGTGCAGAGCACGTAGCGCATGTCGTCGTCGACGATGTCGTAGCTGCGGTGCATCTGGTTGATGCGGCGGACGGCCGTCCGGCCCTGTTCGCTGTCGAAACCGTGCTCGACGACGGCGTCGAGGAGCAGGGAGGTGTCGTCGTAGCGCTTCTGGGCGCGGTCCGTGAGTTCCGCCGTCCGCGCGAGCAGCCGGCCGATGCTCGGCACCGCGTAGGTGCGGTAGAGGGCGAGTTCAAGTGCGCGGGTGAAGTCCCAGGGGAACTCGTATGCCGCGGTCAGCCGGTAGATCTCGAACGCGTCCTCGTACGGGTCCATCCGCCGGATCTGTTCGAGCCGCTCGAAACGCCTCACCGCACCGTCCCCCTTCTGCCACCGAGTCTCCGACTCTACGTTGAGTAGCAGGACATGAACGTTCGGTTCGACCGGGTCACGGAACGGTGGAAGACGGCGGCCCGCAGCGTGACGGAACGGTGAAGGCCGGGCGATTCGCCCCGGCAGGTCGGAAAACTGCAGCTCCGGGTGTGTCCGGGAGTCGTGACAAGTGGCTTCCCGCCGCACTAGGGTGCGCGCCGTTGGACGAACCGAGGGGAGGCCGGGATGCCCGGGACGGACGAGGACACCGTCGCCGCAGCGGACGACGCGCTCTATGTGCTCACCGCGGTGCTGTTGACGCCGGCGAAGTTCCCGAGCGTGCTCGGCGACGACTACCCGGAGGCCTGCGCGGCACTCGGCCTTGCGCCGCTCGCGGACGGGTACGGCCTGGTACTGGGCCAGGACGGCGCCGGCGCGCGGTGGACGGTCGTCATCGACGACGTGTCCCTGGTGGCGGTGGCCATCGCGACGTGGGACTGCGGCATGGAGTACGACCTCTCGCCCGACGACCGGACGGTGGTCGCCGCCCTGCCCGGCTGGCCGCTGGACGTGGCCGTCGCGGCACCCGGCGTGCCCGCGCCGCACGATCCCGCCCCCGAGGTCGACGACGGTCCCCCACTGACCCCGCCGGACACCACCGTCTGGGGTTCGGCCCAGCGGCGCCTGGGCGCGGACGAGATCGCCGTGCACTGGAGCGTGTGGCGCGACCAGATATCCGACTCCGACTTCACTCCCCCACAAGCGGCGGGCGACACAGCCTTCGAGGAGGCCGACGCGAGGGACGGGAACGACAGCGACAGGGACGGCAGCCCGGGAGGCGAGAAGGCCACGCCGAAGGGCGGCAGCGCCGTCCGGCGGGTGCTCGCCGAAGCACGCGCCTACGTGGACACCCCGCCGCCGCTGGGCCGGGTGCGGTCCTCGTTCGCGCCGGGCGACGCGCGCACGCTGCGGGCCGACGGCCCGGGCTGGTCGCTGGTGGCCAGGACGGACGACATCGCGTTCGTGCTGCTCGACGACGCGCCCGGCGAGGTGCTGCCGGTCGGCCGGGGTCCGGAGCTGCCGGGACTGCTGGAAGCGCTGGACAAGATGGCCGTACGTCCACTGTGAGGCGGCGGGGCGGCCTGGGCGGGTCCGCGGGCCGGGCCGAAGCGCCCTGCCGCCCCCGTCGCCTCACGCCCTCAGCGGCCGAGCTCCTTGCGGGTGACACGGCGCAGCCTGCGCCGCTGCGAGGGGTCCAGCGTGAGATAGGCAGCTGCCGGAACCCCCAGGATTATCAGCAGAGACGCCCACCAGGGCAGCCAGATCAGCAGCAGAATGCCGACCGCCACACCTCCTGCGGCGATCTTCGCGTTTCTCGACATGTACGTCGCCTCCTTCGCGGCTGTTGCCGCTCTCTGCCATGAAAACGGGTCCGGCGCGCACACGGTTCCGAAAGCGACCCTGAAACGTCCCTGACCTCCTTCCCCGAGACACCCCCGAGACACCCCTCACCGGCACCCACTGGAACGCGCCACCACCATGGCCGCCAACGTCGCGAGATCGCCGGTCGCCGCCCCCGACTTCCTCCGCCTCGGCCTCGTGCCCGCCCTGGGAGCGGCGGCCCACCGTGGCCGGCGCCGACGGGCTGTTCGTGCGCAGGGAGATCCACGGCGACTCCGTCGGCCTGGTCGCCCTGTTCGAACTCCACGCTCGGCTGGTCCACGACGCGGTGCGCCGGATGGCGGCAAGGGAATCGCAGCGTGCCTGACCGTCCGCGCCCGCCCTTCGAGGGGTTGTCGGGCCGACCGGCGGTTGACTCCTCGTGTTCACCGGAACGTCTTACGCCGTTCGAGGTGTGAGCCAACTCTGGCCGCTGTCAATGAACTTGCTGTTCAGGAGGCTCGATGTCCCCGCGCTCCATCGCCCGGCGCCGTGTTCACCGTTCCGTCGCGGCGGGTGTGCCGCTCGCCGTGCTGGCCGCCCTTGTCACGGCAGGGCCGGCGACGGCGGCGGGCACGTCGTCCGGTACGGCGTCAGGCAAGGGGGCCGGGCACACATCCGGGAAGGCGTACGTCACCCGGACGGCGACGCTCGGCGACCTCCCCCTCGGGACGTTCAGCAACGGGCTGCTGCCCGGCACGGTGGACGACGACCGGGGCGTGGACCTCGGCGGCATCGGCAGTGACATCTGTCCGACGGGCCGCAAGGGCGAGTTCTGGACGGTCACCGACCGCGGGCCCAACGGACAGATCAAGGTCGCCGGCACGAAGCGGCGCACCTTCCCGGTGCCCGGGTTCGATCCGGCGATCGTGAGGATCCGGGTCACCGGGGACACGGTCAAGGTACTGGACGCGATCCCGGTGACCACGTCGTCCGGCAGGCCCGTCACCGGTCTGTCGAACCAGGCGAGCCGCGACGAGGCGCCGTACTCCTACGACGCGAGCACGCCCCTGTCCTACAACCCGAACGGGCTGGACACCGAGGGCATCGTCCGGGCGGCGGACGGGACTTTCTGGCTCGTCGACGAGTACGGTCCCTCGCTGGTGCACGTCTCCGCGCGCGGGAAGGTGCTGACGCGTTACGTGCCCGAGGGGCTGAACCTCACGGGGACGGACTACCCGGTGGTGGAGGCGCTGCCGGCCGTCCTGCTGCACCGGAAGATCAACCGCGGGTTCGAAGGGCTCGCCCAGCTCACCGGCGGGGACCTCGTACTAGCCGTGCAGAGCCCGCTGTCGCTGCCGGACACGGACGCCGGCGAGGGCTCGCGCACCGTGCGTCTGCTGCGCTTCTCGCCCCGGAAGAAGGCGGTCACCGCCGAGTACGCCTACCGCTTCGACCCGGTGAACGTGGTCGACCCGAGCGAGGACGACACCTCCGAGCTCAAGATCTCCTCGGTGGTCGCGGTCGGCGGCGACCGGCTGCTGGTCGAGGAGCGCACGGACAAGGCCGCCAGGCTGCAGGTGGTGAAGCTGAGCCGTGGGGCGGACATCCTCGGCAGCCGCTGGGACGCCGACACCACGTCCCCCTCGCTGGAGCAGCTGGCCGACCCCGCGGCCTCGGGGGTTCCGGTGCTGTCCAAGCGCCTGGTCGTCGACCTGGGCACGGTCGCCGGAGTACCCGGGAAGATCGAGGGCGTCGCGCGCGTGGACCACGACACGCTCGCCCTGATCAACGACAACGACTTCGGGATGACGGACGGCGCGGGCGCGTTCGACGCTCAGGGCCGGCTGGTCGACAGCGGTGTCGAGACGACCGTGACCTATGTGCGGCTGCCGCGCGGCGTGTGACGCCGGGAGAGCCGCTCCGGCACGCGCGCGTGGGTCGTACGCCGAGGCCACGCGCGCGTGGCCTCACGGCAGCAGCTCGTCCAGGGACGGCAGCAGCGACTCCAGGTCGCTCGGTATCTCGGACGGCAACGTGCTCGGGAGCTCGGACGGCAACGTGCTCGGGAACCCGCTGGGCAGCTCGACGGGGAGGCTGAGCGAGGGGGCCGGAGCGGTGCCGGAGCTGCTGTCGGAGCTCGGCTTGTCCTCCGACGAGTCGCCGCCGGACGAGGCCATGAACACGACGGCGACGACGGCTCCGGCGGCGGCCAGCAGCACGAGCACCACGAAGAGCGGGTTCCTGCGCCGTCCGGAACCTCCGGAGCCGCCGGGGCCACCAGCGGCGCCCGGGTCGTATGCGTAGGGAGTGGTGGGCGGGCCGAAGCCGCCCGGAGGCGGCGTGTCGCCCGGCGGGCCGGGCGGCTGGGGCGGTACGGGTGGCGTGGCCATGCGTCCAGCGTCACCGCGCACCGCTCGGCGCGCGACCCCCACACGGAAGTTGATACGGGGTCATGCCGTGGAAGGCATGATTCCGACGTATTCGGATGTGCTCCGACGTACTCGGACGTGTTCCGTGCGGGGGAACGCGCCCCGGCTCAGCCCCGCGCGCCCAGCAGGTGGTCCATCGCGAGCTGGTCGAGCCGCTCGAAGGCCATGCCTCGGGCGCCGGCCCCCTCGATGTCGAAGTCCTCGAAGGCGGTGCGGTCGGCGAGCAGGCTCTGCAGACCGTCGGCGGCGGTGGCCTGGGTCAGCTCGTCGAGGCGGGAGGCGCGCAGGGCCTCCTGGACCTCCGGGTCGGCACGGAACGCGGACGCGCGCTCCTTGAGGATCAGGTAGTTGCGCATGCAGCCCGCGGCCGAGGCCCACACGCCGTCGAGGTCCTCGGTGCGCGGCGGCTTGAAGTCGAAGTGCTTCGGTCCCGCGTAACCGGCGGTCTCCAGCAGGTCGACCAGCCAGAACGCCGAGCGCAGGTCGCCGGCGCCGAAACGCAGGTCCTGGTCGTACTTGATGCCGGACTGACCGTTGAGGTCGATGTGGAACAGCTTGCCCGCCCACAGGGCCTGCGCGATGCCGTGCGGGAAGTTGAGCCCGGCCATCTGCTCGTGGCCGACCTCGGGGTTGACGCCGTACAGCTCGGGGCGCTCCAGGCGCTCGATGAAGGCCAGGGCGTGGCCGACGGTGGGCAGCAGGATGTCGCCGCGCGGCTCGTTGGGCTTGGGCTCGATGGCGAAGCGCAGGTCGTAGCCCTGGGAGGTGACGTACTCGCCGAGTAGGTCGAAGGCCTCCTTCATACGGTCGAGCGCCACGCGTACGTCCTTGGCGGCGCCGGACTCCGCACCCTCACGGCCGCCCCAGGCGACGTAGGTCTTGGCACCGAGCTCGACGGCCAGGTCGATGTTGCGGATCGTCTTGCGCAGGGCGTAGCGGCGCACGTCGCGGTCGTTCGCGGTGAACGCGCCGTCCTTGAAGACGGGGTGGGTGAAGAGGTTGGTGGTGGCCATCGGCACCGTCATGCCGGAGGTGTCCAGGGCCTGGCGGAAGCGCTTGATGTGCTCCTCGCGCTCGCTGTCGGAGGACCCGAAGGGGATCAGGTCGTCGTCGTGGAAGGTCACGCCGTAGGCGCCCAGCTCGGCCAGGCGCTGCACCGACTCGACCGGGTCCAGGGCGCGCCGGGTGGCGTCGCCGAACGGGTCCCTTCCCTGCCAGCCGACGGTCCACAGGCCGAAGGTGAACCTGTCCTCGGGGGTGGGCTGGTAGCTCATGCCGCGGCTCCTTGCTCGAACTGCTCTGCTGACTATTTCGTCATGGCCGTTTACAAATTAGTATGCGGACGCACCTCTGGGAAGACAGATCCCGCAGAGCCGCGGAAAAACTTAGGGAGAGCCCGATGTCAGCAGCCGAGGGTCCGCTCGTCGTCGGGGTGGACTCGTCCACCCAGTCCACCAAGGCGCTGGTCGTCGACGCGGCCACGGGCGAGGTCGTCGCGAGCGGCCAGGCGCCGCACACGGTGTCGTCCGGGGCGGGGCGCGAGAGCGACCCGCGTCAGTGGTGGGAGGCGCTGCACGAGGCGCTACGCCAGTGCGGTGACGCGGCACGCGAGGCGGCTGCGGTGTCGGTCGGCGGGCAGCAGCACGGCCTCGTCACGCTCGACGGGCACGGCGAGCCGGTACGCCCGGCGCTGCTGTGGAACGACGTGCGTTCCGCCCCGCAGGCCCGTCGGCTGACCGAGGAGCTGGGCGGAGCCGGGTTCTGGGCGGAGCGGACGGGATCCGTCCCGGCCGCCTCGTTCACGGTGACGAAGTGGGCCTGGCTGGCCGAGCACGAACCGGAGGCCCTGCGCGCGACGAAGGCCGTACGACTCCCCCACGACTACCTCACCGAGCGGCTCACCGGCGTGGGCACGACGGACCGCGGTGACGTCTCCGGTACCGGCTGGTGGGCGTCCGCGACCGAGGAGTACGACGAGGAGATCCTCGCGCACGTGGGGCTCGATCCGGCGCTGCTCCCCCGTGTGGTGCGGCCCGGGGAGGTGGCGGGGACCGTACGGGATGGTCACGGCCTGCCGTTCGCCAAGGGCACGCTGGTCGCGCCGGGCACCGGCGACAACGCGGCGGCAGCATTGGGCCTCGGGCTGCGGCCCGGCACTCCGGTGCTGAGCCTGGGGACCTCGGGGACGGTGTACGCGGTGTCCAAGCGGCGGCCCGCCGATCCCACGGGCACGGTGGCGGGGTTCGCCGACGCGCACGGCGACTGGCTGCCGCTGGCCTGCACCTTGAACTGCACGCTCGCCGTCGACCGGCTCGCGGCCCTGCTGGGTCTGGACCGGGAGGCCGTGGAGCCCACCTCGGACCTCACGCTCCTGCCCTACCTGGACGGCGAGCGCACCCCGAACCTGCCGAACGCCTCGGGCCTGCTGCACGGCCTGCGCCACGACACCACCGCCGGCCAGCTGCTGCAGGCCGCCTACGACGGCGCCGTGCACTCCCTGCTGGGCGCGCTCGACCTGGTCCTCGGCAAGGAAGACGAGGGCACGGACCCTTCGGCTCCCCTGTTGCTGATCGGCGGCGGCGCCCGGGGCGCGGCCTGGCAGCAGACGGTACGACGGCTGTCCGGGCGGCCGGTGCAGATCCCCGAGGCGAAGGAACTGGTCGCCCTGGGTGCCGCGGCGCAAGCGGCCGGGCTGCTGACCGGCGAGGACCCGGCCGCCGTGGCCCGGCGCTGGAACACCGCGCGGGGCCCGGTGCTGGACGCCGTGGAGCGGGACGAGGCGACGCTGGCCAGGATCACCGGGGTACTCTCCGACGCGGCCCCGCTGCTGGAGCGCGGCACGCGCGCGTAATGAGCGGGTCCGCTCCCAGGAGCAACCCCCGCCGAGCACCGACTGAGCACTCGCTGAACACCGACGAATCGACGCAGGCATGACCGAACCGCTGCACGAGGTCCGCGCCACCGGCCCGGGGCGCGCGCTGCCCGACACCCAGCAGGGCATGCGCCGCCGCAACCTGGCGCGGGTGATGCACGCCGTCAGCGCCGAGGGACCGCTCTCGCGGGCGGCGGTGGCCTCACGCATCGGCCTCACCCGTGCGGCGGTGTCCACCCTCGTCGACGAGCTGATACGCAGCGGGCTGATCGAGGAACTGGGCCCCGAGCGGCCCGGCCGGGTGGGGCGGCCCGGTTCGGCTCTCGCGGTCAGCGGACGCGGTCCGGCCGGGCTGGGCGCCGAGATCGGCGTCGACCACCTCGCGGTCTGCGCGGTCGATCTGCGCGGCGAGGTACGCGCGCGTGCCGAGCGGCACGGTACGAACCGGGGCCGGTCCCCCGAGCCGGTGATCGAGGAGCTGACCGGGCTGGTGCGGACGGTCGTCGCCCAGGCGGAGCGCGAGGGCCTGTGGCCGGCCGGGCTCGCGGTGGCCGTCCCCGGCCTGGTCGCCCGCGACGCGCGAACCGTCGTACGCGCCCCGAACCTGGACTGGCACGACACCGACCTCGGCGCGCTGCTGCCCGGGGAGTTCCCGCTGACGGTGGACAACGAGGCCAACTTCGGCGGACTGGCCGAGCTCTGGCTCGGCGCGGACACGCCTCGCGACTTCCTGCACGTGTCGGCCGAGATCGGCATCGGCGCCGCGCTGGTCGTGGACGGCAGCCTGCTGCGCGGGACCCGCGGCTTCGCGGGCGAGCTGGGCCATGTGCCGGTCCACCCCGACGGGCCGCAGTGCGCGTGCGGCGGCCGGGGCTGTCTGGAGCAGTACGCCGGCGAGGACGCGGTGCTGCGCGCGGCCGGCCTGGGGCAGGACGGCGACCGGGTCGGACTCCTCGCGGGGCGCGCGGCGGACGGCGACCCCGAGGTACGGCGGGCCCTGCGCGAGGCGGGCACGGCCCTCGGGATCGCTCTCACCGGGGCGCTGAACCTGCTGGATCCCGAGAGCGTGGTGCTCGGCGGTGCCCTGGCCCGGCTCGCGCCCTGGCTGCTGCCGTCCCTGGAGACGGAACTCGCCCGGCGCACGGCGGGGCCCGCGCAGCCCGTGTCCGTCTCGCGGCTGGGTCCTGAGGGCCCGCTGCTGGGGGCCGCGCACTCGGTGGTGCGGTCGGTGCTGGACGATCCGGCGGCGGTGGCGGAGCGGGTCTGACCGGCTCCGCCGGGACCGAGCGGGGCCGGTCGTTCCGGAATTCCCCGTTCGGGTGAGCAAGTTGTCCACAGTTCCGTACTCGTCCACCGAACCCGGTGGCGCCCGTCCACCAGGCCCATGATCGCCGTAACGTGGTGGCACCCGCCCGCCACGGAACGGAGCACCCAGCCATGACCGACCCCCGGATCCTGACCGTACGGCCCCAACCGGGCGAGTTCGCCTGGACGTTCGGCGGGGCGCCGCCCGTCGCGCGGATCGCGCCCGGCACGGTCCTCGACCTGTACACCGAGGACTGCTTCGCCGGGCGGGTGCGCTCGGAGAAGGACCTGGTGTCCGAGGTGTGCGAGTTCCCCTTCCTCAACCCGCAGACCGGGCCCTTCCACATCGAGGGGGCGGAGCCCGGCGACACGGTCGCCGGGCACTTCGTGTCGATCGATCCGGCCCGTGACTGGGCGGCGTCCACCACGGTCCCGCTGTTCGGCGCGCTGACGTCGACGCACACCACGGCCACCCTCCAGACGCCGCTGCCGGAGCGGGTATGGATCTGGCAGCTGGACCGCAGCCGCCGTACGGCACTGTTCCGGGCCCGGGACAGCGACATCGAGCTGGAACTGCCCCTGGATCCCATGCACGGCACGGTGGGGGTGGCGCCGGCCAACCTGGAGGTCCGCTCGGCGCTGGTGCCCGACGCGCACGGCGGGAACATGGACACGCCCGAGATGCGGGCCGGTGTCACCTGTTATCTGGGGGTGAACGTGGAGGGCGCGCTGCTGAGCCTGGGCGACGGGCACGCACGGCAGGGCGAGGGCGAGACCTGCGGGGTCGCGGTGGAGTGCGCGATGAACAAGATCAAGGCGTAGTTTTTGCCCATGGATTCACAGGCGTCCGACCTGTGGCGACGCGATTTACAGTCGAAATCTCGATCTTGGAAACGGCCCTTCGACCAGTCCGCGTTTCCAAGGCGAACCAGGTCGAGCACGAAGGAAACGAAACGCTGTTCGCGGCACGCCTGTCAAAGGGCTGGTTCAGCCAGGAACGCACGGCCGAAGGGGTCAGCGACGCGGGCAAACACGCAATGCGGGACCATCGAATGAAAGTGCCGCGCTCGCCGTCGCTCAGGCCGTGCACGGCCTGAGGCGCTGCACTCCTCGCACGTTCCGCCGCGAGGCAAGCACGGCGTCAACGAGCGCGTCAGAGGGAGACCCGCGCAGGGCGCGGACGCACGAGACAACTCAACAACAGACACGAAGTCTCCAATGCCAGCACCATCGACACTGAAGATCCGCGAGTCGGACCTGTTTCCGCCCGCGGAGCCGGTCGACGATTCTCGTTCCGATGGGCAGGTCGAGGAAGACCTCGACGTGTTGGCGGCGAAACTCGTCGCTGACTGGCCGGAGGTCCCCGAGGAGCGCAGGGCTGAACTCGGTCGCCTCCTGGCTGGCCCCTGATACAACTCCTGACACAACGGAAACGCCCCTGCTCACCGGGGTCTTTTCGTGTGCGTGCTCAGGTCAGCGAAGGCCGTCGGTGTCGTCGTGTTCTTCGCCGACTGGGAGTGGCCGACGGTCGTCCCCAGGGTCCTCGCTGTAGATGACCGCGGAGACCGCGCTGTCGTTCGGCTCGGCTGCGACCGAAGCGCTGGTATCGCCCCCAGCTGTCGGCGACGGGAACGACGTTGTCATCGAGGACGGTCCAGTACCGCGTACCCGAGGGCAGGACCACGGGGAAAGCCCGCATGTGAAACTCCGGTGCTCTGACGGATCATGCAACAACCCGCCATAGAGCCACACCCTGCGAGTACGAGCGTCCAAGCACCAACGAGGAACACTCGCACCACGTCACACCACACCTAATGGGAACCCCGTAGAACGTCGCCGCGCTCCTGGACGACGAGGCCACCGTGAAGGTGCTGCGTCGGCAGGACGGATAGGTGTGGCTCATGCCACGAAACCCCCAGAGAACGAGCCGATCCCGGCGACGAGGCCCGGATCCTCGGCAAGGTCGTCTACGTCCTGCGCGTTGACTACCAGTCCGGCATCGCCTGCAACAACGGCACGCCAGATGCATGAGGGCAGATACTGCGCGTACGCGGACGCCGCCCTCACCCTGCTTCGGGCCCGGCCTTCCACCTTGGCCGCGCAGGCCGCACAGCTGGAGGCGGCCCGGGAGGCGCTGGAGACTGCGATTGGCAACACCGACATCCTGCTGAACATGCTCAAGTCGGTCGGCTTGTAGGAGGTGTTGGTGGCGGGGATGCCGACTCCCGGGAACGTGCAGCGGGTGCGGGCGAGGCAGATGGAGGAGGTCGCGGCGAAGGAAGCCGCTGAAGGCCCAGCGCCGTGAGGAGAACGAGCGGACCGGCTGGCCGAGGACGCGCGCCGAGGGGACTCATCGGTACACGAACGAGACTCGACGGGGACACCGATAAGACGCCGATTGATACCGCTGTACCTCTTGGAGTTCTGCGCACGTCCTTACGGTGTCTCGTGCGCGTCCCGGCAGTGCCGCACTGGCGTCGCACACGAAGCCTTCGGAGGACTCACCTGTGCAGGGATGCCGGGTGGCGCCTCCCGGGAGACACGACTGGGACACCACAGGGATGCCGTTCGTACTTCGCTGCGCCTCTTCTGGGTGGGCCCGGCTGGAGCTTCCGCCGGAGGAGCGGCTGGTGGCGCGGGCGGCGAGTATCGAGGCGACGTGGGTCATGCAACCCCGCGGAGGTCTCGGCCGAGGCGGTCAAGGCCGCGCAGCGGGCCGCGATGGCTCGCACCGAGGTGGTGGAGGCCGTCCGGGAGATCACCGTGGAGGTGCCGGTCCGCCAGGGCTTGCCGGATTGCGGTCCGCAGGGGGCGGCACCCGCGGCACCTTCTTCAGACGGGGCACCTGGGTGAAGCGGCGGGTGTGGTAAGCGGAGGCGACACGACTGGTCGCCACGTGGCGGCCTCCGACGCCCGCGGCGTGTCAGAACGAGCCGGGCTCGATGATCTCCTCGCCCTCGTCGTGAGGGGGCTCAAAGCGGGCGTACAAGTCCTCCAGCGCCGACTCTGAGAGGGTCAGCGCGTTGGCGTCCTTCCGCTCGTTGCGCTCGGCAAGGCGCCGCAGCAACTCCTCGCGGGGGACGGGGAAGTACAGCAGCCGCGGGCTTCCGCCGGCCTCCTCGACGAGCTTCTTCCACTCGTAGCGGGCGGCACGCGTCCACAGTCCGTGGTCGAGCACCACGTCCTGCCCCGTGGCGACCCGCTCGACCAGCTCCTCGCGGACCTCAGCGACCCACCAGGGTCTCCAGGGCGAAGTAGCCCCGCTCCGGGTAGTCCACGCCGTACCGGCTGTACCGGGCCGGCTACCTCGAACTCGTCGACCAGTGGGAGGACAACGCCCTGCTCCGCGTGCTCTAGGTGTGCTTTGACCACGCCGGACAAACAGCGGTCGATTGGTCGACGGGGCGCGGGGCTGGTTGTGCTCAACCAGCCCCGCTGGACAGCCGCGCGCTGAGCGCACTGGTCAAGCAGACGGGGGGGCACCTGCGTTCGTGCCGGTGGCGCGAGCTTAGGGCGTGCTACCGACCAGCCGGAGGGCCGGCCGGACTTCCTCGTCGCCGAGCATTCGACGAACCTGGCGCACGCTCCAGGCCAGTTCACGTGCCAATTCCGTGATTGTCAGGCCGTTGTCGCAGGCAAGGGCGAATGCCTGGGATAGCAGCGTGGGCTGCTCGCTGGGATAGCCAGCCAGGGGGTCCGGAGCGAAACCGGGTTGCCCCTGTAGGCCGTGCAGGCGCTGATAGGCACGGCTCGCCGAAGAGTCCGACAGGAGACCAAGTTCTCGGCAGCGGTACAGCAGGGAGTGCACCGATACTCCCCAGGTGTCGCGCAACTGCGACAACTTGTGCAGGTCGGCTCGTGCGGGCAGCTCGGTCAGGATCGACTCGCGGGGTGTGAGGAACTCCGCTGCGAAGGTGTCGGCTTCACGCTCTTGGGCGATGTCACCAGGTCTAGCGTCGCCGTGCAGGATCAGATGACCCAGCTCGTGGGCTGCGCTGAAGCGGTGCCGGTAGACGTCGTTGGTCCTGTTCGGAGTCAATACGATCAGCGGCCGGGGAAGGCGCGATGTGGAAAAGGCATCGACGGATAGCAGGTCCTCGTCGCGCTGCGGAGTGATCACCACTATTCCGCGCACTTCCAACCGCCGAATAAGGTGGGTGATCGGCCCGGCGCCCAACCCCCACGCGACTCGTAGTGCTCGGGCGGCGGAAACTGGGTCGCTGGGTAGTTCGGTGCCCGAGAGGACCTCCCCACCGGCGAAGCCGGGCAGGTCAACCACCGGGAGCCGGACACGCTTCTCCAGAGCATAGGTCAGCTCCCATGCCTGCTCGGTGAACGCGATGGCTTTGGCACGCTGGTAGGACCGCGTGCTGCGCAGGCTGCGGAAATGCGCAGCCGAGGGATCCAGCCGTGCATGGGGGCGCCCCGACAAGAAGTACGTCAACGGCACATCCAAGATCTCTGCCAACCGCGGCAGGAGGTCAGGGCGAGGCCGGTTGGTGCCCATCTCGTACTGACTCACCGCGGCCGGGGTCACCCCAAGCTCGTCGGCCAGACGCCTCTTCGTCATCCCCAGGAGGCAGCGCGCCTGGGCCAGCCGGGCGGGATCGAATGCCTCGTGTACTGCGGCCGGGGATGGCTGTTCCAGACCAGCGCGGCCTCTGCGAGCGCTGCGGCTACCTGGTGCTGTGAACAGCGTTGGCTGGGTTTTCTCACTCATCGCCGTCTTCTGCTTCGGGGTTCGTTGGTTCCTGTTCGGCGGACGGATGCTTGCTGTCCTCGACGCGGAGCGCGACATTCAGCGAAGGCACCTCGCCCCCGGCCCAGCCCTGTGTAGGGATGGCAGCGCTAGCATCGTGCAGATCATTGCGAGAACGGCTGGAGTCTTCCGCGGTAGCGATGCTCATGTCGAGCCGCTCGGGCTCCCACCGCATGGTGCCGTCGTCTTCCAGCGACAAGGGCGTGCCCCACCAGGCGGCCAGAATCTCGTCGCTGACGGCGTTGGCCACATACGCAACGTAGATCACTGTCAGCTTCTCCGCTTTGGCCGCCACGGCGGCTTCGGCCACCGTTGGGTTTGCCTCCGCTTCGGCGGCGCCCAGAGTGTCGAACAGACTCGGAGCAGGGTCTACGCCGTTGTCACGGGACACCTTCTGAGGGATCTTCGTGCTCAGCTTCGCACAGGAGATCGGCTCCTTCAGTGACGTGGCGTGCCGGAACGGGATCAATACCCGCCCGTTGACCACCGCCAGGCTGTACGACGCCCCCTTCGGCTTGTGAGCCTCGTAGCCAGGTAGCGAAGCCAAGTCGAACTGCGAGACGACTTGGTGGTAGCGCGTGGCCCACATACTGCCGTAGGGACGCCTGTCGGCGGCCCCTGCGGACTCGGCCGTCACCTGAACCAACCGGGCCGCCTTTTGGCCACGTGCCAGGCCGGTAGCCACGTGCCGCATCACATCTGCAGCGTGATCACCAAACTGCTCAACGGCCCACCGCGACGGCGTGACCTCACCAGCCATGATCCCCCCTCAGAGAGTCAGTCACTTACCGAACGAGCGTCAACATAGCATGTTCGCTTAATTTATGACCTCCAAATGCCCGCGCTGGTGGGCGCTTTGCGTGCGGGGCGCGGCTGTCGTCAGCGCCTGGAGGCCGTCCGCCGGATGCTCGCCAACACCACCAACTAACCTGCGGGCGGCTGGGGTGCTGCTTCAAGTACGGCGCGGGCGACCTCGACGAAGGTTTGCCGGGCACCCATCGCCTGACGGTCACTTGCGTTCCATGGTTCCCAGCCGCAGTTGGGGACGCTGCTGTCCTGATCGGCAAGCCACGCAACGCGCGTCTCCGTTTCGCAACGCATCTCATGGAGGGCAGCGACCATCACGTCCGCGGCGGCGTGCGCCGACGCCGGCACCGGGCCGATCGTCGTCACCCGTTCCAACATCGCCTCCACAGGGACCGCGACGTTTTTGACCGACGTCAGCAACTCTTCGGCGACGCGCACGTAGTCGTCGTGGTCGGGGGCGTCCAGGTGGGCGACGCGGTCGATGGTCTCCCACGCGGGACGCAGCGACCGGGCGGCGGTGTCCCAGACGTTTAGGAACTCCGCGTACGTGTCGATGCGGCGCTCATGGAACCACCCTCCGTGTTCGGTGTACGCCTGGTCGCGTACTTGCTGTCGGGCCGAGTCCGCGGCACCTCGTAGGCCAATCCGTGCTCCCCACACAGCGCACAGTCCGCCGACTGCTGCTCCTCCGGCTCCTGCGATCCCCGCGATCGCTGCGGCCGCCCCTGCGTCCATCCGGGCATCCTGCCCGCCGCGACGGTTTCTCCATAGGCATGGGAAGGATCGGTCCGCTGGACACCCGAAGCTGGTCCTGCCATGGCTGCCGCTGTTTTCCATGAACCGATCGGTTGTTGAACACCGCGCTTGTCCGTGGCCACCACCGCTCACATGTAGGGGATCCAGACGACACAAACTCCGCTACGGAAAACGGGCGTGACGGGCGCTCAAGGGAGACCATGACAACTGCGGATCTGCCGGTCACGGCGAGCACTACGACCCGCCGCCGAGGCCCGCCTCATCCGGCTCGACCACGAGGCGACCGCCCACGTCGAGAACAACCGCCCCGAGAGTACCCGCACCGGCTACGCCGCCGACTGGCGCACCTGGCTCAAGTTCTGCGCCGACGCCGAACTGCCGCCAGCCGCGGTCCGGTCCGGGACGCTGGTGGCGTTCGTGGAGTGGTGCTGGCTCCAGCCCGCCCGGCAAGCTGACCGCCCCCGCCACCATCGACCGCTGTCTGTCCGAGGTCGTCGTCACCGCGCGGTGCTAGCTGAAGCTCCAGCTGCAGGAGGCCATCACTGAGGACCCCGAGGGCCGCGGGCTGATCGTGGACGTCCGGGTGTCCAAGATCGCCCCGCGCACGGTCGAGGTCCCGTACGGCTTCTGGGCGCACCTCTGCCCGGTGAGGGCCTGGCGCCGCTGGAAGGACGAGCTGAGCCAGGACGTCGCCCCCGACTCGTTCGCGTTCCGCGCGGTGCACAGCCGCTGGAAGACCGTCCTGTCCGGCGGCTTCGACCCGGTGACCGTCGGCGACGTCCTCACCCGCATCGGCGCCCGCACCCAGATGGACATCCGGCCCACTGGGCACAGCCCCCGCCGCAGGCTGGTGACCGAGTCCGCCCGCGTCGGCAACCCCGACGCCGGCATAGAGAAGCAGGGCGGATGGACCCCGGCTCCAAGGTCATGCGCCGCTACCGCGAGGAAGACGGACGGATGCAGGGGTCAGTGCTCGGTGAGGTCCCGGACGTCCCAGCCCGCGTCGATCATCACCTCCGCGTACCGCTTGCCGCGGTCGCGTTGGGCGGCGAGCACCAGCAGGTGGGTAGGGCGCGTCGCCCCGACGAAGACAAGCTGCACAGCGGCCTGGACACTCTTCAGCTCCCGCTGCGGGTCGCTCCCCTCCGCGACCATGCGGAGCGCCTCGGTCACGTCGAACTTCTTGCCGTTCTTCTCAAGGCACTCCAGGATCAGCGTCGCCGCATGGGTCTCGCCCTTCGCGCTCTGAATGGTCCCGGGTACGGCCCGCACCGCCGGCACTGCGGCGGAGCTCTTGGGGACGCCGCCCGCTGCTGTGGCCGCCTCGGCCGCGGGGGTGAACTCCAGGCCGACGGCCTTCAGCGGTCGGTCGGCGAGCAGCTTCATCTGGACGGTGAGCTGCTCGGTGATCATGCCCCAGCCCGCCTCGTCGAACGCGGCTGCGTGGAAGAGGAGTTCGCGCAGCAGGATCCGCACCCTGCCGCCGGGGGTCGCCGCAGACCTCTCGAGGCGGCCCAGCGCCGGTAGCCCTTCGCCGGTCAGGGGCGTGAAGGACGCGCGCAGGGCGTTCCACAACTCGGTGGCCGCTTCGTGGCTGTCCGCGCCGGACCTCCACTGGGTCCCTGCCGCGCGGGCCGCGTCGATCAGGGCGCGGTGTGCCGTCGGGCGGTCGGGCGGGGTGTAGCCGGGCACGTAGCAGGAGATCGACTGCGGGTAGGCCTGGGAGCCTCCCCGGCCCTGCCGCGCGCCCAGCACACGCGGCGGACGCCTGAGGAGGACGTCCTCGGGGACGATTACGGCGGCCATGCGTTCGAAGGTCGGCACGACGTCGGTCGCTGTGGCCTCGTCGAACAGCAAGACCGCCACCTGGCCGTCGGGACCGGCTCCGTGGATTTGCTGGGGGCGCCGGACGGCCAGGTGGCTGGCCACTGCTGCGATCTGCGGTCCGAAGCGGCGGCTGACTGGCAGCTCCGCGGCGCCGGGCAGCGGGAACACCGAGGCGGGTCCGCGCAGGGCGCCGGCGTCACTGTAGATGCCCTGGTTGGTGTCGCCTACCCGCTGCACCACGGTGGGCGAGGAGGCGAAGACGAGGTCCAGCAGTTCGTGTTGGGTGGTGCTGGTGTCCTGCATCTCGTCGAGGAGAACGAATGGGAAGCGCGCGGAGACGGCCGGGACGATGCCGGGGTGCTCGGTGAGGTACTGCTGGGCGATGGCGTACATGTCCTGGTAGCGGAAGACGCCTTGATGGGCCAGAGTCCACTTGAGGCTGGACAGCTGCTTGCCGCTGGTTGTCTCGGCGCGGAAGGGGGGTTCCCTGGTCGCGCCGGTGACCACGAGTTCGCCGTCCTTGTAGGTGAACGTCGCCCCGGTGACGATGCCGGTGCCGTCGCGCTGGCGTTCCACGTAGCTGCGCAGGGTGGAATAGTCAGGGCGTTGCAGGAGCCGGATTGCTGCGGTCTCGAAAGCCGCGTCGTCGACGGACCGGACCTCGACGCCCTTGGCCCGCACGGCCGGCAGCGCGAGGAAGGTGTGCACGAAGGACTGGATGGTGCCGATGAAATGCGGGTAGCGCAGCAGGCGCCGCCCCGCAGCAAGGGAGGCCACCCGGTCGGCGATCTCGTTCTTAGCCGTGTTGGTGTGGGACAACACGCAGACCCCGCGCGTCACGGAGGTCCATGCCTCGGCCATGAGCGAAAGCTTGAGTCCGATCAACGTGGTCTTGCCCGACCCCGGGGCGGCCTGGAGGTCCTGTGTGGTCTCGCTCTGCAAGAAGTCCCACTGCTCGGCATCAAGCGGATCGAGTCCGAGGAGCTTCACCATGGCCTCCACTTTGTGCGTGGCGAAGGCATCGGCCAGGTAGGTGCCGGTCACGGGGCCACCTCGCCGCACAGGTACTTGAAGGCGTGGACCAGATAGGGCGGGACGTCGCTCTGCGTCAGCGGGGTGGAGGCGAGGAGCTGCGCGGCGAACTGTGCGGTGATCGACTTGCTGGTGTTGAGCTTGAGTGGTCTGTAGATCTTCAGTGCAGCCTGTTCCAGAGTGAGGCCCTGGCCTTCCCACTCGTCGATATCCCTGTCGGCCCGAGCGATGACCTGCTCGGTCTTGGCGGCGTCCGGCCAGGACCGTTCTGCAACGGATGCGAGCTTGACCGCCCGGTGCATCAGCCTGGCCATGGCCCAGGAGGTGACGGCGAGGTCGTACTCGAGCGTCCACCGGTTCGACACGAAGGTCTTCACCGGCCCGTCGTCGCCGCTGGCGAGGTCCGCGACGTGCGCGGCGATCTCCTGCTCCGTCATCTCGTCCCAGCACTTCAAGCCGCCGCGCATCTCCTCCGAGGTGCCGACGGGGACGAGGTCGCGGTCGCGGATACAGGCAACGGGGACGGGGATCTGCTCGCCGGAGCGCTGGAAGACGCGGCTGTACCGGAACAGGCCGACGTGGCCGACGTTGACCACGCTGACGCCGTGCTCGTTGAAGGGCATTCCCAGGACGGCGGCGAGAGCGGGCAGGAAGATTGCCTCGGCGTCGCCCTCGACCATCGCCAGGCCCCGGGCGAAGAACATGTTGGCCTTGGTGACGTCCAGGAACCGGGTCAGGAACGCGTAGTCCTCGCCGGTCAGGCGCGTGATCCCGCGCCGCAGCGGGAAGGTGCGGCCCCGGACGACGAGGGTCAGGCACTCGACGGACGTCGACGCGGCGAGGTTGGGGCTGTGGGTGGTGAGGATGACCTGGACCGGGGCCCTGCCGCCTTCCTGCGGCCCCTGGGCCCTGTCGCGGAGCAGGTCCATGATCCGGGTCTGGAGCTGGGGATGGAGGTGTGCCTCGGGCTCCTCGATCAGCAGCAGGGGTGCCAGTTCGCTCTTGCCCAGCAGGAGGAGCTCCGCGGCCATGAACAAGGCATTGTTGTAGCCGAGCCCGCGGCGCGTCCACTCGTCGGACTCAGCGAAAAGGTTCAGTTCGAGCCGTTCCAGCGCGCGGGCCAGCGTCGCGTCGGTGGCGACGCTGATCTTGGCGCGCAGGACGTCGTCGCCGATGGCAAACCGCTGCAGGTAAGCCGAGTTGATGTCCTGGCTCACCTCAGATACGGCACTGTTGTCGCGGATGTCGTGCTCGGCGCGGCGCAGGATCCCCACCAGAGTGGACGGAGGGGTGTCGCCCTCGGGGTCGTAATCATTGATGCCCTGGTCCTTCATCTCCGGGTAGCCGGCGAGGATCTGGGACAGCCGTGATCCGCGGCCCGAGCGCAGTTCCGCCTCCGCATCGCGAAGGGGGCGCAGGTAGGTGGCACGCAGGAGTTCGCGTGCGGCGCCGTCCAGGGCGGGGCCGTTACCGTCCGGTCCGGTCCGGGTGATGACCGAGACCCGGTTCCGGTCCATCCGTTGGGCCTTGAACGTCACGCAAAGCCAGGCGGCGCCGCCGCGGTCGTGGGTGAGCAGTTCCAGGAAGACCGCCTGCTCCTCGGTCGACAGGGCCGTGAACCCGCACACAATGGTGAAGGTCTCCGCCCGCCCGTCCTTCCCAAGGTGGAAGTCGTCCTGAGAGACCCGGTAGTAGTCCGTCGCCGCGGTCTGCAGGCACAGCCGGATCGCATCGATGATCGCCGTCTTCCCGCTGTCGTTCTCGCCGACGAGCACGTTCGTCCCGGCCGTGAACGACAGGTCAAGCGACGCGTCCGTCTCGCCCTCGCTCTGGGCCGCAGCTCCGAAGACCCGGAAGTTCTCGACCCGAAGATGCGCCAAGTACACAAATTCCCCCGCCGACGGGGCCGCGGCGCCCTCTTCTCCGGGAAGGAGTCCCCCCGGGCTGCGCGGCCCGTGATCGATATTTTCGAGATCCTATGCTCTCCGGGGTCGCCGCCCGGGGGAATCCGGCAGATTACGGGAGACAGGGGCCCCGGGCGCCTCGTCGGCCCGGACAGGCGAATACCGCGCTGCCACAGCAGGTGCCAGTACTTGTCGTGGTCGTAGCCACGGTCGGCCAGCAGGGCATCGGGGCTGCGACGGGGCCGGCCGACAGCGCCTGCCACGGCCGGAACCCTGTCCACCAGAGGCAGTAACTGCGTGACATCGTTGCGGCTTCCGCCGGTCATCGACACCGCGAGCGGGATGCCCTGGGCGTCGGTGATGACGTGGTGCTTGCTGCCCGGCCGTGCACGGTCGACCGGGCTTGGACCGCTTTGGGCCCCTGCGAGCGGCCCACACATGGGCGGAATCGAATACCGCCCGCGACCAGTCCAGCTTCTTCGCCGCCCGCAACCTCTCCAGCAACAGCAGATGCAGCTGGTCCCACACGCCGACCTCGTTCCACGCAGCCAGGCGCCACCAGCAGGTCATGCCCGAGCCGAAGCCCAGCCCCCTGGGGCAGATAGTCCCCACTGGATGCCCGCGTGTGCGCTCAGGTCAGCGCAGGCCGTCTGTGTCGTCGTGCTCTTCGCCCACTGGGAGTCGCCGACGGTCGTCCCCGGGGTCCTCGCTGTAGGTAACCGCGGAGGATGCTTCTAGAGAGTTGAGCCTGAGCTGCTCTTCTGACGGAGCGCCAATCGGGTAGGAGGGCCGGTCACCCGGCTCTCCTACCCGATTGACACGTCGGCGTCCCGCCATGGACATCTTCGAGTCCTTGCGGTGTCCCTGAGGAGACGTTTTGCTGCCACCGGCCGGACGCGACAACTCCGTTGATCGCCGAAACCCCCCAGCAGGACACCGATGAGATCCGTCAACGCACCAGGCGGGACACGCATCGGCCTCCACCAAGCCCCTTGACGGCCTCACACGAGTACGCCCAGTCCCCGACGCGGAACAGCGGCGCGGGAGCGGTCAGCCGGTTCGCCACCAGTACCTCGATCACCTGGCCGTGCGTCAGGTCCGCCCCCGAATCCGGTGGCCGCAGCCCGTCGACGATCCCCGCGACGTCCAGCCGACGCAGAAAGTCGAGCCCCTGCGACCTGGGCATTCGGCTTGATCAGTAGAATCTGAACACTGTTCTACGACGCCACGGAAACTACCTGCTCAGAGCGCGTTTTTTGAGATCAACAAGCGACGATTTCTCACAATCACTCACGACCGCTCGGTATGTTCGCCGTGAAAGCCGCCCCATGCTGACGCTGCGGCACGCATGTCCTCAACATCAACGTGGACGTACTTCCGCTTGGTGAACGCTGCGTTCGTGTGTCCGGCCCATGCGGCGAGGATGTGGTCCGGCACCCCGTTGTTCGCGAGGTACGACAGACAGCTGTGCCGAGCGTCGTACAGCCGGACCTGCCGCATCTCCAGCTCGCGCATCAGCCGGTACGCGTGCTCGCGCAGATGTCGGATGTTCCGCACCATCCCCAGCTGATCGACGACGACATAGGGCGAGTCGGTGTACCCCTCCCCCGCCGCCAGCTTCTCTCGCGCCTGGCGCGCCCGGAACTTCTTCAGCGCGTCCAGCACGGGACCAGGCAGCGGCAGGACGCGTTCGCCGGCCGCAGTCTTGGCGTCCTTCTCCAGCACCTGGACGTTGCCGATCATTGTGCGGGTGTTGACCATCTCCAGAGTGGCCAGCTTCAGATCGAGATCGGTCCATCGCAGGCCGGCCACCTCGGCCGGCCGGAAGCCCATCAGGCTCAGGAGTAGCGGCGCATAGAGACGGTCTCGCTCGATACCAGCGATGAACCGCTGCACCTCGGCGACGGACCAGGGCTTTACTGTGGGCCGCTCACGCTTGTCGGTCTTCCTGTCGGCAAGGCTGATCCGCACCGACTGGGCCGGGCTCTCGGCAATCAGCTTCCGCGTGACTGCCCGCTTCAGCGCCTCCCGCAGGCGGGTGAGTATGCCCTCGGCAGTGGAGACGGCGAGCCGCGTACCGGCCTCGCCGCCCTTTCGGCGGCCCTTGGCCACGATGTCGTCGATGCACGCGGTCACGTGCTCTTCGGTGAGTTCCTGCAGCCTGATGTAGCCGATGCGGTCGTACACGTGGACCAGGGCAAGGCGGTACGTGCGGATCGTCGTCTCCTCGACATCCCGCTTCTTCATCTCCAACCACTGGTCCAGCCACTCCCCCAGCGTGATTTCACTGGGGAGGATGAGCGTCCCATTCTTCCGCTGGTGCTGGATGCGGTCCCGTTCGCCCTCGACGTCCTTCTTCCGGTCCCTTGTGATGGTGATCTGGATCCGCTTGCCGTTCTCGTCACGGCCGGCGTCCACCACCGTGCGGTAACGGGTCTTGCCGTTCTGCAGTGTGATCTTTTTGATCTTGGCCATAACCCTCCCCCAATCAAATTACGAAGCGTTGCGGGGACCGCTGGTGACGGCCGACACCGCTTCACTCACTCCTGTCCGTCCGCATCGTCGGCAGAACGGGAACGCTCCGCTTCACGCTCGGCTTTCCGACTCTCCCATTGGAGAGTTGCGCGGTTGTGCTCGGCCTGCCGTTAGCGCGTGAACCACGCGACCGAGACGGCACGCTGACGCTCTGGAGACATGGAGCCGAAGCCTGCTGCGAGCATGGCAAGATTCTCCGGGGGGTGTCGTAGCCCTCGGGAAAGAACCGACCGAACTCCTCCGACGTCAGGTCGCGCAGCAGCTGGCCAGGCTCGGCACCAGCTCGACCCTTAACGCTCGGGGCGAGCAAGCCTGCCTTGCGAGCGCGCGAGATCCACGACTTCGCTGTCTCCTCCGGCCGTTCGAACTCCGCGCCCATGCAGGTCGCGGCCGATGTCCACCACCGCACGGTAACGAGTGCGGCCCTTCGCGTCCGGCGGGAGCTTCTTGTATCGCTCTATACTGCTTCATACCGCTATATGCAGCAGTGTGTCGCTACTTGCACCCGCATGGTGTGATGCGCCGCCCTACGTTGACAGCATGGGTGGTCAAGAGCCGGTAGTGGATCCGTCGCGGCCGCTGTAGTGTACGTGCAGATCGCCGACCACATCGCGGGCCTGATCACGGGCGGGAAGCTGAAGCCGGGCGCCAGGCTGGAGGGCGAGGGGGAACTCGCCGAGCAGCTGGGTGTGGCGATCGGTACGGTGCGGCGGGCCCTTGAGGAACTACCAGGGCGCGACCTTGTCCTCACGCTGCCCGCGAAGGGGACGTACATCGCCGAGCCGCCGGCCGAGAACTCGTAGCCCAGTGTCAGACCCCGCCCCTAGACTCGGATCATGCCTCCCACTCCCCTGCCCGCGGGTCCGCCGCAGTCTGCTGCAGAGCTGAACGAGGCGATCCGTGCCCTGTGGCCACACCCGGACGCGCGACTCACGGACGAGCAGCGCGAGGAGTATCGGCGCCTGCTCGCAAAGTTGGACCAGGTCGAGCGCGGTGAGATGACGACCGCGGCATAGGATCGCCGTCTGTGGCACACACTTTCGGAGATCTCGTGACCCTTGAGCAAGCCGCTGTCGACGCGCACGCGGCGCTCGACACCGCCGACGACTACGCCGCCGCGTGGAAGACCTGGCTGGACGCCGCAGCCGCCTTCCAGGGCGCCGTCACCGAGCACGCGAAGGACGAGAGCATGCCGCGAGTGGACGTGGAGATGGCCGTGAAGAAGGCCGTTCGGCAGCCGACGCCCACCGAGGCCTGAGAGCAACACGCCCCGCCCGGTGCATCACGCCGGACGGGGCGACCAGTCATACAGAAACCCGACTTGCTCGAAAGACAGCGTCGGAGCCTTCAGGCTATTTGCCGCCACTGACAACGCCGGGGCGCGTCGACAGGCGGTACTCCCCCGCAGCTGGCAGCGCCCGCATCAACGACTCCGCCAGCGCGGCGCCAGCCGCCTGCGTCACGGCCGTAAGACCGTCGAACAGCTTCCACTCCAACGGCGTGACCGGGCGCAGCGAGGCTGCGGGAATCGGCGGCGTCTCATCGTCGTGGCGGGTCAACTGCCGCAGGGCGCGGTCGGTGTTCGGGTACGGGCGGTGCGACATGGAGCCCCCTCTCATCGATCCCAGGATGGCAGAGGTCACGGCACCTCGGGCCAGGTCGTCAACGTCTCGCCCGCGACTTCGTCGATGAGGGTGATACGAGCGCCGGGCAAGTTGCCGTACTCGCCGATCCAGCGCGTGAACTTCGCCCGCGCGGTCGCCTCTCGCGCCCACCAGCCGTGCTGTACCGGGCGGCCGGCGGAGGCGAGCAGGAGGTGGTAGCGGTCGGATTGCATGCCCCCAGGGTGGCAGAGTCGCCCGGCCACCCTAGAATCGAACACATGTCCGAACTTTCGCCCGCTGAGCGCCTCGCCAAACTCCGTACCCTCGAGGAGTGGCTGGCCTGGCAGCTCGATCAGACCCGCCGGAAGATCGGCGATGTCGAGCGGCGGCTGCAGCAGGAGGAGCAGGGCGGTTACATCTCCGAGCAGGCAATCCACAACGACCACCCCGCCGGCGTCACCATCCACCGCGCCGACTGCACCATGATCGAACGGCCCGTCACCAGCCTCACCGCCGAGAAAGCCTGCTGGTCGCTCAGCAACGACAAGAGCTTCTTCCACCCCTGCCAGTTTTGCGCGCCCGGCAAGGCGCTCGGGCTGGACGGCTGAGGGCAGCCGTAGGGCGGCCACCTCAGGCGCTGCGCGGCTTCCGCTGGGACGCCTTCTTGGCCGGCGTCTTCTTCGCGGCCGCCTTCTTGCTGGTCTTCGCCGGCTCGGTGTCCTCGCCGCGGGCGGCCTTCGCCTTCTGCACGGATTCGTTCAGTGCGGCCATGAGGTCGAGCACCTCCCCCGGTCGTTCCGGCTCGGGCACCTCGGGGAGTTCGCGGTCTTCTCGCTTCGCCTCGATGATCTTCGCCATGGCGTCGGTGTAGCGGTCCTCGAACTCTGGCCCCTCAAGGTCGTCGCGGGCCATCGTCTCCATCAGGGCGACCGCGCCCTCGATCTCGTCGCCAGAGACCTCGGTCGGCGGTGGAAGCAGCTCGGCGGGGTCACGAATCTCGTCCGGCCAGCGCATCGCATGGAGAACGATCGCATCACCGCGGACCCGAAGCAGGCCGAGCCGCTCCCGCCCAGACCATGCGTACTTCGCGACGGCCACCTTCGACGACCTCTCCAGCGCCTGCCGAAGCAGCTTGTACGGCTTCGCCGCGACCTGGCCATCCGGGGCGAGGTAGTAGCCCTCCGCGATGCGGATCGGGTCGATGGACTCCAGCGGTACGAACGCCTCGATCTCGATCGCCTTCGCCGTCGGCAGTGGCAGGTCCCGCAGTTCCTCGTCCGTGATGGGGATGACTTGCGTCTTCGACAGTTCGTAGCCCTTGCCGATCTCCGCGTTCGATACTTCGCGGTCCTCCAGCTCGCACACCTTGCGGGTGCGCACGCGGCCCATGTCTTCCAGGTGGTACTGGTGGAATCGGATCGAATGATCTTCAGTGGCCGATTGGACGTTGCAAGGCACGGTGACCAGGCCGAACGAGATGGCGCCTGACCAGATGGTTCGAGGCATGGCGAGACCTCCGCGACGGCCCCGAGCACTATCAGGCTACGCGCCAACCACCTTCCCCACATATGCGCACAAAAGCTATGAATAGGTGCGCCCGATGTGAGGAACACGGTCACCACACCCCCTCACGAATGGAGCAGTCCGTGATCATCAAAGGCATGCACGACATGGGCATCCGCAGCGAACACGCCTACATGGCAGCCCTCGCCAGCATCGGCCTCTCCGTCGCCGCCTGGGCAGGCAGCCTCACAATGGAACCCGGCACCGGACTCGCCCGCGCCGACCGGTGGGGGATCTTCGTCGGCCAGTGGGCGCCCACCTTCTTCGGCCTCGGCGTCGCCCTCTCCCACTACGAGCAGCAAGACGGCACGCTCACCGCCACCGTCCACGAGCTCCGGGAGCAGAAGAAGGCTGGCTGACACAATGCGAGCGCCCGCCCCAACGTCTGGGCGGGCAGCCGCATGGCCTCCCGTGGGGAGCCGGGAGGAGCGGCGGGCCCCGCCGCCGGGTGGACGACGGCAGGGCCCGAAAGGGGAACCTCACCCAGGGGATGGATCGGTGCCCGCCCGCACACGATGCACCACAAACCAGCCACCAGGGAAGACGACGGCCGAAACTATCCACTGTCAGTGGCAGCAGCCAGAATGCCGCCATGACCACCACCATGCAGAACTACGGACTCACCTGGACCGACCCCACCGGCACACCCCACGCCTCCGCCGTCGCATACGACCAACCCAGCGCCAAACAGCAGAAGACGACGCTCGAGGCCGCCGGCTGCACCAGCGTGGAGATCGTCGCCGTCAAGCCGGGGCAACTCCCCGACCCCCAGGGCTAAGACGACGTCTCATTTGGCGAGTCACCGGTAGCAAATGAGGGTGCAGGCGATAGCGGTGAAGGCCAGGAAGTGTTCAGCCTTGCGCTCGTAGCGGCGGTGGAGCCGACGGCAGCCGGCGAGCCAGGCCATGGTGCGCTCGATCGTCCAGCGGTGGCGGCCCAGTCGCGTGGAAGATTCGATGCCCTTGCGTGCGATGCGGTGGGTGATGCCGCGCTTGCGCA
>NZ_JBHSFK010000018.1:0-217915 GCF_042653945.1 Streptomyces vulcanius
CGCCCAGGGCGGCGCCGATGCCGGCGATCTCGTCCTCGGCCTGGAAGGTGCGGACGCCGAAGTTCTTGTGGCGGCTGAGTTCGTGGAGGATGTCGGAGGCCGGGGTGATCGGGTACGAGCCCAGGAAGAGGGGCAGGTCGGCCTGGCGGGAGGCGGCGATCAGGCCGTAGGACAGGGCGAGGTTCCCGGAGATGTTGCGGTAGACACCGGGCGGGAACGCGGTGGCGGCCGGGGCGACCTCGTAGCTGACGGCGAAGTCCTCGGTCGTCTCGCCGAAGTTCCAGCCGGCGCGGAACGCGGCCAGGTTCGCCTCGGCGATCTCCGGCTTCTTCGCGAACTTCGTTCTGAGGAACTTCTCCGTGCCCTCGGTGGGCCGGTGGTACATCCATGACAAGAGGCCGAGCGCGAACATGTTCTTGCTGCGCTCGGCCTCTTTGCGGGTGAGGGCGAATTCTTTGAGGGCCTCGACGGTCAGGGTGGTCAGGGGGACCGGGTGGAGCTGGTAACCGTCGAGGGAGCCGTCTTCCAGCGGCGAGGCCGCGTACCCCACTTTCTGCAGGGCGCGTTTGGTGAACTCGTCGGTGTTGACGATGATCTCCGCGCCGCGGGGCAGATCGCCGATGTTGGCCTTCAGCGCCGCCGGGTTCATCGCGACCAGCACATTGGGCGCGTCACCCGGCGTGAGGATGTCGTGGTCGGCGAAGTGCAGTTGGAAGGAGGAGACACCGGGGAGGGTGCCGGCGGGGGCACGGATCTCGGCCGGGAAGTTCGGGAGCGTGGAGAGGTCGTTGCCGAACGAGGCCGTCTCCGAGGTGAAGCGGTCACCGGTGAGCTGCATACCGTCACCCGAGTCCCCGGCGAACCTGATGATCACCCGGTCGAGGCGGCGTACGTCCTTCTCCGCCGTGCCCGGTTTGCGCTGTTCTCCCACTACGGTTCCGTCGGCCTGCTCGTCCTGCCCGGCCTGTTCCGCTGCGCTGCTGACCTGACTGGTCACTGAACTGGACCTCCTTCGAGGCGGCTGTCCCAGGAGCGGCCTTCTCGAAGACCCTCCTGGATCAACCCTACGTCGGTAAGGGTCACCTTCCCTCGGCCATTCGTAGGACGTCGCTGCCCCCGAGACGACCCGGCACCCCGACTTGTCATGATTTACCGCCCCGCGGTCTCGTCGCGGGAGACCCACCGGGTGGCACAGTGGCATGCCCTCAGGAATTGAGATAGGTGAGGACCGCAAGTACGCGACGGTGATCCCCGTCACTGGGCGAAAGACCGAGCTTCAGGAAGATGTTGCTGACGTGCTTCTCCACGGCTCCGTCGCTCACGACGAGCTGCTTGGCGATGGCGGAGTTGGTCCGCCCCTCGGCCATCAGCCCCAGAACCTCCCGCTCACGCGGAGTGAGACCGGTGAGCACGTGCTGCTTCCGGCTCCGCCCGAGCAGCTGCGCCACGACCTCGGGATCGAGCGCGGTTCCCCCGGAGGCCACCCGCACCACGGCGTCCACGAACTCCCGCACCTCGGCCACCCGGTCCTTGAGCAGATACCCCACTCCGTGGCTGGAACCGGCCAGTAGTTCGGTGGCGTACCTCTCCTCCACGTACTGCGACAGCACCAGCACCCCGAGCCCCGGATGCGCCTTGCGCAGCAGTACGGCCGCCCGCACGCCCTCGTCGGTGTGCGTGGGCGGCATTCGTACGTCGGCGACGACGACATCGGGCAGGGCGCCCTCGTCATCGAGCTCGGCGATGGTCTTGACCAGTGCTTCGGCATCCCCGACGCCGGCGACGACGTCATGCCCCCGGTCGGTCAGCAACCGGGTGAGCCCCTCCCTCAGCAGCACCGAATCCTCGGCGATCACCACCCGCACCCTGTCCTCCACGATCCTCGGCCCCCCAGCCGTCCACCCGCTGTGTTGAACGACCTCCAGCATTCCAGCATCGACGCCATCTGCACCCCACAACGGGCACGAGGACCACGAGGACGACGGGATCAGGACTGGCAACGGCGGGTTTTCGCGGGGTGTCTTTCAACGCCGGTCGGGTGTCTTTCAGCCCGTCCGGCGTTTGAGGACGAGGCCCGTTCAGGGCCGAAGGGGGGCGGGGCCTGGGGGCGTAGCCCCCAGAGCGGGGTCGAAGGGGCAGCGCGCCCCTGAGGAGGGGAACGGGTAAGGGCGGCGGGGGCGAAAACCAGCCGCCCCCTACCCCCGCACCCCCCGCCAAGGCAACTCCGCAGTGATCCGCGTAGGCCCCCCTACGGGAGAATCCACCACCAGAATCCCGTCCACCGCATCCAGCCGCCCCGCCAGCCCCGCCAGCCCGGACCCGCCGGAGGCATCCGCACCGCCCGCCCCGTCATCCTCCACCTGCAACATCAACCGGTTCTCCACCCGCCACACATCCACCGAGGCCGACCGCGCCCCACTGTGCTTGCTGATGTTCTGCAGCAGCTCGGAGACCGTGAAGTACGCGATCCCCTCGATCGCCGCCACCGGCCGTTCCACCAGATCCACCTCCACCCGCACCGGCACCACGCACCGCGACGCCACCGCGGACAGCGCCGCGTCCAGCCCCCGGTCGGTCAGCACGGCCGGATGGATCCCGCGCGCGAGGTCCCGCAGCTCCTGCAGCGCCGTCTTCACCTCGCCGTGCGCCTCGTCCACCATCCGCGCCGCCTCCCGCGGATCCTCCCGCAGCTTCTCCTTCGCCAGCCCCAGATCCATCGCCAGATTGACCAGCCGGGCCTGCGCGCCGTCGTGCAGATCCCGTTCGATCCGCCGCAGATCGGCCGCCGCCGTGTCCACGACGACCCCCCGGTCCGACTCCAGCTCCACCACCCGGGACACCAGCCGCGAGGGCCCGAGCAGCCCGTGCACCAGCAGCCGGTCCACGGTGGTCAGCGCCCGCACGATCCACGGCGTCGCCAGCGTGACGAGCAGCCCCACCAGCGCCGTCACGGTGATCTCGAAGGGGTTGTCCAGATACACCTGGTGCTGCTCGTCGCCGTACAGCTGCAACCCGCCCTGCCCGCCGTACATCGGGAACACCCAGAACCACACCGGGTACGTCAGCAACGTCCACCCGAACGTCCACACCGCCACCGTCACGGCGAACGAGAACACCGCCCAGGGGAACTGCAGCAGCACGAACAGCGCGTTCCGCCACGAGGTGCCGCTCTTCAGGACGGCCCCCATCCACGCCATCGCCCCGCCGCCCGCGCGCACCCGCAACGGCTCGGGATCGCCCACCTCCAGCCCCAGCAGCCCCCGCGCCCGTGCCCGCTCCAGCGCCCCGAAGCCCCGGCACGCGGCCAGCGCCGCCGCCAGCACCGGGATACCGACGAACGTCACCAGCAGACCCGCCCCCGCCGACAGCATGCTCACGGTGAAGACGAACAGCGTGACGCTGATCGGGAAACCGAGCAGCACATAGGCGAGCTCACGCCAGTGCCGCCCGCTGACCGGCTCCCGCAACGCGGTGGGCACCCGACGCCGCCGCCTCCCGTGCTCCGACCCGTATCCGTACCCGGACTCGTCATCCGATCCGTAGTCCGACCCGTACCCGTACCCGGAGCCGTACTGCCCGTACTGCGTGGCCATCGCCGCCGTCCGTTCTCCTCGTAGCCGCCGTCCCTTACCTCCACCCTCCTAGGGGACGCCCCGAGGAACCATGGAGTCCGTCGGCGTCTCGAAAGGGGGGTTTTCCCTACCCCCGCCCCTCAGCCTCGTTCTCGCTCACCCCTGCTCCCGCTGCCGCTCCCGCCAGGGCAGCTCCGCCGTCACCGTCGTAGGCCCCCCGACCGGCGAGTCCACGACGAACAGCCCGTCGACGGCGTCCAGCCGCTCCGCCAGCCCGCGCATACCCGAACCCGCGTCGAGGCTCGCCCCGCCCCGGCCGTCGTCCCAGACCTGGATCAGCAGCCGGTCGTCCGTCCGCCACACGTCCACCGAGGCCGACCGCGCCCCGCTGTGCTTGCTGATGTTCTGCAGCAGCTCGGAGACCGTGAAGTACGCGATGCCCTCGATGGCCTGCGCCGGTCTGGACCCCAGGTCGGCGGTCACCTTCACCGGCACCGTGCATCGCGATGCCACCGACGACAGCGCCGCGTCCAGTCCCCGGTCGGTCAGCACGGCCGGATGGATCCCGCGCGCCAGATCCCGCAGTTCCTGCAGCGCGAGCTTCACCTCGCCGTGCGCCTCCTCCACCATCGCCGCGACCGCGTCGTCCGCCTGACCCTCCAGGAGCTTCTCCTTCGCCAGCCCCAGCCCCATCGCCAGATTGACCAGCCGGGCCTGTGCGCCGTCGTGCAGATCTCGTTCGATCCGCCGCAGATCGGCCGCCGCCGTGTCCACGACGACCCCTCGGTCCGACTCCAGCTCGGCGATCCGCCGCTCCAGGTCGTCGGACGGCGACAGCAGCGCCCGCACCATCGCCCGGTCCGCGTTGGTCAGACCCCGCGCCAGATACGGCAGCACCGGCCACAGCACGAACAGGGACGGGACGATGATGGAGAACGTGAGAATGCCCCAGGGCAGCCGGATGAAGTCGTAGAGCACCGTGCGCCAGGCCACCGGGTCCTTCAGCGCCAGCCACATCCACGCGAGGGGACCACCCGCCCGGCGTCGCGGCAACGGGCTCGGCTCGTCGATCCGCAGCCCGAGCAGCAGCCGAGCCCGCCCCCGCTCGAACCGGCCCACCAGCCGCGCCCCCGCCAGCCCCAGCGCGAGCAGCGGCAGCCCGACCACCGTGAGGGTCAGCGAGGCGCCGATGGCGATCACCGTCATCACATACACGAAGCCGACCAGCGACATCGGCAGGTTGGCCAGGAGATGCGCGATCTCCTTCCAGGTCTGTGCCCCCAGCGCGAACCGGGCCGGCGGCAGCCCGTCCTCGCCCCGCCCTCCGACGGGCTGGTACCCACTGGGCTGGCTGGCCTGGTATCCACTGGCCTGGGACACGGCCGCGTGCTGTCCGGCTGTCCGCTGTCCGGCTGTCCGCTGTCCGGCTTTCTGCTGTCCGGCTGTCCGCTGTCTGTCCGGTTGCTGTTCGGCGGGCTGGTGGGAAGTGGTCATATGGGCTAGCGTGCCGCCCCGCGCGCCACCGCGCCATGAGGTTCGCCCTGCCTGCTTCCTGGGGAAAACCCCCGCCCCGCGGTCCCAGGGTGGTCGGAGGGCCGTGGAGTGCGGTCCGAGGCGTGACGGGCTGCTTACCGTCCCTTTATCAGGGCCTAGACTCCGTGCATACAGATCGTCGAAGAGGCCCCAGGGGCCCGAGCGGCCATCGGGGCCTCCCAGCCCGAGGCCAGGGAGCGAGGGGACGGACTTGCGGGAACCGACCGTCGAGGTCGCGGCAGACTACTTCCGGTCCTATTCGGTTGTCGGACTGCTCGCCGTCGTCGGCGTGCTCTTCGTCGCCGTCGCCTTCGGTGCGGGACGCCTCCTGCGCCCGGTGGTCCCCACCCCCGAGAAGCTCATGACGTACGAGTGCGGCGTCGACCCCGTCGGCGAGGGCTGGGCCCACACCCAGGTCCGCTACTACGTGTACGCCTTCCTCTACGTCATCTTCGCCGTCGACTCGATCTTCCTGTTCCCCTGGGCGACGGTCTTCGCCGCCCCCGGCTACGGCGCGACGACCCTCGTGGAGATGTTCATCTTCCTCGGCTTCCTCGCCGTCGGCCTGCTGTACGCGTACAAGAAGGGCGTCCTGACATGGACGTGACCCCGCCTCCTTCCACCGAGCCGCTGCTGCTCCCCGAGCCCAAGCGCCTGGGCGCCCTCGCCCGCCTCGCTCCCGAGCCGATGAAGGTCGTCCTGAACTGGGGCCGCCGCTACTCCCTCTGGGTCTTCAACTTCGGCCTCGCCTGCTGCGCCATCGAGTTCATCGCCGCGTCGATGGCCCGCCACGACTTCATCCGCCTCGGCGTCATCCCCTTCGCGCCGGGCCCCCGCCAGGCCGACCTGATGGTGGTCTCGGGCACGGTCACCGACAAGATGGCCCCCGCCGTGAAGCGCCTCTACGAGCAGATGCCGGAACCCAAGTACGTCATCTCCTTCGGCGCGTGCAGCAACTGCGGCGGCCCCTACTGGGACTCCTACTCGGTGACGAAGGGCGTCGACCAGATCATCCCCGTCGACGTGTACGTCCCCGGCTGCCCGCCCCGCCCCGAGGCGCTCCTCCAGGGCATCCTCAAGCTCCAGGAGAAGATCGCCCGCGAGTCCCTGACCGAGCGCTACGGCACCTCCCGCCCCTCGGCCACGGCCCTGCAGAGCGGACTGGTGACGCCGCCGCCCACCCCGGAGGACGCGCGATGACCCAGCCCGGCTGGCTCCCCGCCCCCGCCACGGAACTCTTCGGCCCGGACGCCACCGCCGAGGAGTCCTACGGCGTCCTGACCGTCGACGTCCCGCCTGCCTCCTGGACCACCGCGCTCCGGGCCGCCCGCGACGACCTCTCCTGCACCTACTTCGACTGGCTCAGCGCCGTCGACGAACCGGGCACCGGCTTCCGTATCTCGGCACACGTGGTGGCCCTGGCCCCCGTCCGTCGCCTCCTCCTCCGTACGACCGTCCCGCACGAGGCGCCGACCATCGCCTCCGCCGTCGACGTCTACGCGGGCGCCGCCTGGCACGAACGCGAGACCCACGAAATGTTCGGCGTCCGCTTCGACGGCCACCCCGCCCTGAACCACCTCCTTCTCCCCGAGAACTTCGAGGGCCACCCCCTCCGCAAGGACTTCGTCCTCGCCGCCCGCGTCGCCAAGGCCTGGCCCGGCGCCAAGGAACCGGGGGAGCGGGAGCCCGCTGCCGGTGCGGGACACGGCGCCCCGCGACGCCGCCAGATGCTCCCCCCAGGCGTCCCCGACCCGAACGAATGGGGCCCCCTCAAGGGCCAGCTCCCCCCGGCCCCCACCCGCCCGGCCCGCAGCACTGCACCGGGCCGAGCAGCAGGCGACCGCCCACCCCGCCCAGCGCCCACCGACCGCCCACCCCGCCGCACCCGCACCGCAGCCGAGGGCTCAGCCAGCCAGCCGACCCACCCGCCGACAGCGCCCGGACCCACACCGCCCGAGCCCAGGCAGGCTGGGCCAACGGCGGCTGGGGCTACGGCGGCTGGGCCAACGGCGGCTGGGGCGATGCAAACCCCTCCACCGGAGGCCGGGCCGACGCGGGTCACTCCGCCGGAGACAGGGACGGCGCAGGTCACACCAGCGCAGGCTGCGGCAGCGGAGGCTGAGGCATCGGAGGCCGGGCCGGCGCAGGCTGGGCCAACGGCGGCCGGGCCCGCAGAGGCCGAGTCGGCTGCCCCCGCCCCCGCCGAGACCCCCGCGGCCCCGGCCGGCCCCCGCCGATCCCGCAGCGCCTCCCAGGGCTCGGCCTCCCAGCGCACCCACCCCTCAAACCCGGCCCCAGACTCCACTTCCGAGTCCGAGTCCGAGTCCGACTCCGTCTCCGACAAGCCGACGCGCCCCGCCACGGCCCCCCGCAGCTCCGACGCCCCCTGGCACCACGCCCGCCCGGCTTTCGACGAGCCGGAACGTAAGCGGCCGGTACCCAAGGAGCCGGAGCAGGCCCAGGACCAGGGGGAGCAGGACCAGTCGGCCCCGAAGCAGCCGGACCCGAAACAGCCGGCCAAGGACCAGCCGGACCAGCCCGACTCGGGTGAGGAGTCGTCCTCCGTCGGCGACTCCGAACCTCAGCCCCACACCCCCGAAACCCCGCCAGGAGGTCCGCGGTGAACGACGCACTCGACGTCGGCCTGCGACTCCTGCTCGTCTTCGTCGTCTTCCTCACCTTCCCTCTGATCGTCGGTCAGACCGAACACAAGGTGATGGCCCACATGCAGGGCCGCCTCGGCCCGATGTACGCCGGTGGCTTCCACGGCTGGGCCCAACTCATCGCCGACGGCGTGAAGTTCGCGCAGAAGGAGGATGTGGTCCCCGCGGGCGCGGACCGCCGTATCTTCCAACTCGCCCCCGCCGTAGCCCTCCTGCCCTACCTCCTCGTCCTCCTCGCCATCCCGATCGGCCCGGGCGAGGGCGCCGTCGGCCAGGTCCTGGACGCTGGCGTGTTCTTCGTACTCGCCGTCATGGGCGTCGGTGTGCTCGGCTCCCTCATGGCCGGCTGGGCCAGCGCCAACAAGTTCTCCCTCCTCGGCGGCCTGCGCACCGCCGCGCAACTCCTCGCCTACGAACTCCCGATGCTGCTCACCGCCGCCTCGGTGGCGATGGCGGCCGGCACGGTCTCCCTGCCCGGCATCGTCGACGCCTTCGAGTGGTGGTGGCTGCCCTGGCAGATCACCGGTGCGATCGTCTTCTTCGTCGCCGGCCTCGCCGAACTCCAGCGCCCTCCCTTCGACATGCCCGTAGCCGACTCGGAGATCATCTTCGGCGCGTACACCGAGTACACCGGCCTGCGCTTCGCCCTCTTCCTGCTCGCCGAGTACGCCGGAATCGTCGTCCTGTGCGGCCTGACCACCGTCCTCTTCCTGGGCGGCTGGCACGGCCCCTGGGGCGCCGACGGCCTCGGCTGGGTCTGGACCCTGCTGAAGGCGGCCGTCCTCGCCTTCGTCGTCATCTGGCTGCGTGTGACCTACCCCCGCCTGCGCGAGGACCAGCTCCAGAAGCTCTCCTGGACCCTCTTCGTCCCCCTTTCCCTCGCCCAGATCGCCCTCACCGGCGTCGTCAAGGTGGTGATTTCCTAGTGGCCCCCATCCCAGGCTCCGGCCTCGCCAAGGGCCTGGCCGTCACCCTCCGCACGATGACGAGGAAGTCCGTCACCGAGCAGTACCCGGACGCCCAGCCGGAGCTCCCGCCCCGCACCCGGGGTGTGATCGGCCTGTTCGAGGAGAACTGCACGGTCTGCATGCTCTGCGCCCGTGAGTGCCCCGACTGGTGCATCTACATCGACTCCCACAAGGAGACCGTGCCGCCCGCCGCCCCCGGTGGACGCGAACGCAGCCGCAACGTCCTCGACCGCTTCGCCATCGACTTCTCCCTGTGCATGTACTGCGGTATCTGCATCGAGGTCTGTCCTTTCGACGCTCTGTTCTGGTCCCCGGAGTTCGAGTACGCAGAGACCGACATCCGCGACCTCACCCACGAGCGGGACAAGCTCCGCGAGTGGATGTGGACGGTCCCGGCCCCGCCCGCCCTCGACCCCGCCGCCGAGGAGCCGAAGGAGATCGCCGCCGCCCGCAAGGCGGCAGAGAAGCTGGCCGCAGCCCAGGCCCAGCCCGCCGAGACTGCCGGACCCGCCGAGCCCGCCGAGCCCGCCGAGCCACAGGAGGGACAGTCGTGACGCCCGCCCTCGCCTCTGCCTCCGTCTCCGCGACGGCGTCTCTCGCCGCCCGTGACCCGCACGGCTTTCTCTCCCCGACCGGTGTCGAGATCGCCTTCCTCCTCGTCGGCCTGGCAACCTTCGGGGCCGCCCTGGTGACCGTCACCACCCGGCAGCTGGTGCACGCCGCCCTGTGGCTGGTGGTCGCCCTCGGTGGTCTCGCCGTCGAGTACCTCCTGCTCACCGCCGAGTTCATCGCCTGGGTGCAGGTCCTCATCTACGTCGGTTCCGTGGTCGTCCTCCTTCTCTTCGGTCTGATGCTCACCAAGGCCCCCATCGGCCGCTCCCCGGACGCGGACTCCGGCAACCGCTGGGCCGCCCTCACGGTCGCCGTGGCCTCGGCCGCAGCGCTGGTCTGGGTGGTCGTCGACGCCTTCCGCACCACCTGGATCGACCTGGACGGGCCGGCCGCCGGCTCCACCGAGGTCACCGGCGCCAGCCTCTTCCAGAACTGGGTCCTTCCCTTCGAGGCCCTCTCCGTCCTCCTCCTCGCGGCCCTGGTCGGCGCGATCGTCCTGTCCCGTAAGGCGAAGGCCGAGTCGGATTCGAGCTCTCTCCCGGTGAACGGCCCGCCCGTCACTCAGAGTTCCCAATCCGTCACCGAAAGTTCGGAATCCGCTCCGGACTCCCGGCAGGGCCCGGCCGAGCAGGAAGGCGTCCGCTGATGCACCTCGCCTACCCCGCCGTCCTCGCCGCCCTCCTCTTCTGCACCGGCCTGTACGGCGTCCTCGCCCGTCGCAACGCGATCCTCGTCCTGATGTCGGTCGAGTTGATGCTCAACGCCGTCAACCTCAACCTGGTCGCCTTCGACGTCTGGCTCAGCCGGACCGCCGAGGAAACCCTGCACTCCGGGCAGGCTCTGACCCTGTTCACCATCGCCATCGCCGCCGCCGAGATCGGCATCGGCCTGGCGATCGTCCTCGCGGTGCACCGGGGCCGTGGCACCTCGGACATCGACCGGCTCCGCGACACCGCCGAGGGCCACGAGACCGCCGAGGGTGACGAGACCGACACCCCCGCGACCGATCCGGGCGCCGAGAAGGCTGAGGCCAGCGCGTGACCACGACCACCCTCGCCGTCCTCGTCCCCCTCCTGCCCTTCCTCGGTGCGCTCGCCGGACTGCTCCTGGGCCGCACCGCCCCCGGTTTCGTCCGCCCCCTCGCCGTCCTGCCGACCCTCACCTCCCTGGTGCTGGCCGCCCTGGTAGCCGTACGCCAGGGCGGTGACGGCCCCGTGAACGCGGCCACCGAACTCACCCCCACCGGCTCGGTCCCGATCGAACTCGCCCTGCACATCGACGGCTTCGCAGCCCTGGTCGCCGTACTCGTCGCCACCGTCGCCACCTGTGTGCAGATCTACTCGACCGGCTACCTCCGCGACGACCCCCGCTACCCCTCCTACGCGGCGCTCGTCTCCCTCTTCACCTCCGCGATGTTCCTGGTCGTCTACTCCGGCGACCTGATCGTGCTGCTGGTCGGCTGGGAGGTCATGGGCATCTGCTCCTACTTCCTCGTCGGCCACTACTGGGAGACCCCGGAGGCCCGCGCCGCCTCCATCAAGGCCTTCCTGGTCACCAAGCTCGGCGACGTCCCCTTCCTCATCGGTCTGTTCGCCCTGGCCACCGACGCCGGCTCCTTCCGCATCACGAAGGTCCTCGCCACCGTCGCGCACGGCGGACTCGACCATCCGACCCTCGTCGCCCTGCTGCTCCTGGCGGGCGTGGCCGGCAAGTCGGCCCAGTTCCCGCTGCACACCTGGCTCCCCGACGCGATGGCGGGCCCGACGCCCGTCTCCGCGCTGATCCACGCCGCGACGATGGTCGCCGCCGGTGTCTACTTCATCGCCCGGCTCCTCCCGGTCTTCGAGGCCTCGCAGGCCGCGATGGTCGTCCTCGCCACGATGGCCGCCGTCACGATGGTCGGCTCGGGGCTCGCCGCGCTCGCGCAGGACGACATCAAGCGCGTCCTCGCCTACTCGACGATCGGCCAACTCGGCTACATGACCGGCGCCCTCGCCGTCGGCGACCGCTCGGCCGCCGTCTTCCACCTCCTCTCGCACGGCGCCTTCAAGGCCTTGCTCTTCCTCGCGGCCGGAGTGATCATCCATGCCGCCGGAACCAACTCGCTCGCCGCCATGTCCCGCATGAGCCACCTGCGCGACCGCGTCCCGGACGCCTACTGGACGATGACCGTGGCGCTCCTCGCGCTCGCCGCGATCCCGCCGTTCAGCGGCTTCTTCTCCAAGGAGTCCGTCCTCGGCGCCGCCGAGCACGTCACCACCGGCCACACCGAACACGCCCCCGGCGCCGCCGGCTGGCTCGTCCTCGTCGCGGGCCTGCTCACCGCCCTCCTCACAGCCGCCTACGCGACCCGTCTGTGGCTGCTGGCCTTCCACGGCCGGGGTGCCGAGGCCCCCGACCACGGTCACCAACCGCTGACCATGACCGTCGTGCTGTGGGTCCTGGCCGTGCCGTCCCTCGCCCTCGGCGTACTCGCCTACCGCACGCTCCCCGACTGGTTCGACGGCAACGACCTCGCCCCGACCCTCACCACCTCGGTGATCGGCACGGGCGTCGCCCTGGCCGGCGGACTCGTCACGTACGCCGCCTGGCGCCACCTCACGGCCCTCGCCGCACGTATCCCGATCGGTGCGGTCGCCGCCCACCCCGAGGCCGATGCCGGGACGGTCGAGGCCGAGGCCATCGCCACTCACGCACCCGCCTACGGAGACGTGGCCTCGGCATCCGACCCGGCCGACCCCGGACGGCTTCTGCTCGGCTCGCTGCACCGCCACGCCGCCGTCGGCTTCCACCTCGACGCCGTGTACCAGACGCTGTTCGTCCGCCCGGTCCAGGCCGCCGCGAGCCTCGTCCGGTTCCTGGACCGCGAGGTCGTCGAGACCTACGTACGCGGCGCGGGAACCCTGCCCCGCTGGCTCGGCACCGCCGTACGGCGCGCCCAGACCGGCAACGTCCAGACCTATGTGAGCGCGCTGCTCGCCGGCACCGTCGTCCTGGCGGTCGCCGCCCTTCTCGTCGCTTCGGGAGCGTGAGCAGGCGTGATCGATATCAACGAGTCCGTGATGCAGTTCCTTCTGGCGTTCCTCGTCGTCGGCCCGCTCCTCGGCGCCGCCGCCGCTCTCCTGCCGGCCCCGCCCGGGCTGAAGGGGAAGTCACCCGAGCAGGCCGTACTCCGGCACGGAGTCACGGTCACCGGCGTGATCCTCCTCGCCGCGATCGCCCTCGCACTCGGCTTCGACCACGACCATCCGTCGAAGATGCAGGCCGGCACGGACATCAGCTGGATCCCCGCACTCGACGTGCGCATCCACCTCGGCATCGACGGCATCTCCCTCCCTCTCGTGGTCCTGACCGCGCTGCTTACCTTCCTGTGCGCGCTGTACTCGTACTTCAAGATGCCTGCGGGCCCGACCCCGAAGGCCTTCGTCGCGCTGCTGCTCGTCCTCGAGTCCGGCACCCTCGCGACGTTCGCCGTCCTCGACCTGCTGCTGTTCTTCCTCGCCTTCGAGATGGTCCTGATCCCGATGTACTTCCTCATCGCCCGCTGGGGCGGCGAGGGCCGGACCCCGGCGGCGATGAAGTTCATCCTGTTCACGCTGCTCGGATCCGTGGTCATGCTCCTCGGCCTGCTCCTGATCGGAATCAAGGCGGGCACATTCGACATGGTCGCACTCGCCACTGACAACGGCCGGTCGCTGTCCACATCCGTGCAGGTCACAGCCGCTTTGGCGATCGGGCTCGGGCTCGCCGTCAAGACCCCGATGTGGCCCCTGCACAGCTGGCTGCCCGACGCCCACACCGCGGCCCCGACCGTCGGCTCGGTCCTGCTGGCGGGCGTCCTGCTGAAGATGGGTACGTACGGGTTCGTCCGGATTCTGCTACCGATCGTGCCGGACGGCTTCCACACCTTCGCGCCCTACCTCGCCGCCTTCGCCGTCGTCGGGATCATCTACGGATCCCTGGCCTGCCTGGCCCTCGCCAAACAGGGCGCGAAGGGCGACCTCAAACGGCTGATCGCCTACTCCTCCGTCGGCCACATGGGCTTCGTCCTGCTCGGCATCGCCACCATGACCCCGACCGGAGTGAACGGCGCCCTGTTCGCCAACATCGCCCACGGCCTCATCACCGGCCTGCTGTTCTTCCTGGTCGGCGCGCTCAAGGACCGTACCGGCACCACCGACCTGGACGCCCTCGCCCAGCAGACCGGCGCCGCGCTCTACGGCAAGGCGCCCCGCCTCGGCGGGCTGCTCGCCTTCGCCGCCGTCGCCTCGCTGGGTCTGCCGGGACTGGCCGGGTTCTGGGGCGAGATGCTCGCGCTGTTCGGCGCGTTCGACCCCGCCGACGACCTCAGCCGCCCCGCCTTCCTCACCTTCACGGCGATCGCCGCCTTCGGGACCCTCCTGACGGCCGCATACCTGCTCGTCGTGGTCCGCCGCGTCTGCATGGGTGACGTCCCGAAGGAGACACAGACGCTCGCCGACGTCCAGCCGTACGAGTTCGCCGCCTGGACCCCGCTCGTCGCCCTCACCGTCGTCGCCGGCCTGTGGCCGAAGGCCCTCCTCGGCCTCACCGACCCGGCCGTGCAGCAGCTCCTCGCAGGAGGCACCCGATGAGCTTCCCGGCGCAGCCCCTTGCCCAGCCGGTTGCCGACTCGCTGGTCCAGTCCGTCGACTGGCTCGCCATCGCCCCGCCCACCCTGGCCGCAGTGGTCGCCCTTGTCGTCCTGGTCGCCGACCTGTTCCTGAGCGACGCACGCAAGCCGCTCCTGGGCTGGCTGTCCGTCGCGGGCCTCGCCGCCGCCACGGCCCTGCTGCTGCCCCTCCTGGACGGCGACCGCGCGACCTTCTGCCTGGCGGACGACCCGCGCGCGTGCAGCTACACGGCGGACCGTTTCACCCTCGTCATCCAGTTCCTGGTCCTCGGAGGAGCGCTACTGGCGGCTCTTCTGTCGGTGACGGCCCTCAAGGACGCGCGCGGGAGGCTCCCCGAAGGGGAGTTCTGGTTCCTGCTGCTGTCCTCCGCCGCCGGTGCCGCCCTGCTGCCGGCCTCCCGCGACCTCGCCACCCTCGTCGTCGCCCTCGAAGTCGCCTCCCTGCCCGCGTTCGCCCTGGTCGGCATCCGGCACGGCGACCGAAAGTCCGCCGAGGCGGCCCTGAAGTTCTTCCTGTCGTCCGTCACCGCCACGGCGGTCAGCCTGATGGGCATCAGCTTCGTCTACGCCACGACCGGCAGCCTCTACCTCACCCAGATCGCCGACCGCATCGAACACGTGGACGGCCAGCTGCACACCCTCGCCCAGACCGGCGTGGTCCTCACCCTGGTCGGCTTCGCCTTCAAGACGGCCGCCGTCCCGTTCCACTTCTGGGTTCCCGACACCTATGTCGGCGCCCCGCTGCCCGTCGCCGCCTATCTGTCGGTCGTCGGCAAGGCGGTCGGTTTCTCCGGCCTCATCCTCGTCACGGTCGTCGGCTTCCCCTCCTACGCCGACGTCTGGGGCCCCGCCCTGGCGGCCCTGGCAGCCCTCACCATGACGGTCGGAAACCTCGGCGCCCTCCGCCAACAGGCCACGCGCGCGTACAGCGCGGTACGGCTGCTCGCCTGGTCCTCCGTCGGCCAGGCCGGCTACCTCCTCGTGCCGATCGCCGCCGCCGCGTACACCGACGACGCCGAGCGCGCCATCGGCTCCACGGTCGCGTACGCCCTCATGTACGCCGCCGTGAACCTGGGCGCCTTCGCGGTGGCCGCCCTGGTGGGCCGTACGACGGCACAGAACCGTCTCGCGGACTACCGCGGCCTGTACGCCAGGAACCCGCTCTCCGCGCTCCTCCTGGCGTTCTTCCTGCTGTGCCTCGCCGGACTGCCGCCGGGGATCATCGGCCTCTTCGCGAAGGTCACCGTCTTCTCGGCGGCCGTCGACGCCGGGCTGGGCTGGCTGGCGGTCGTCATGGCCGTCAACGTCGTGATCGCCCTGTACTACTACCTCCAGTGGACGACCCTGCTCTTCCGCGCGCCCGAAGGGCACGACGCCCCTGGCGGCGCACCCGTCAAGCACCGCGTCCCCGCCCCCCTCACCGCCGCGATCACCCTCGCCGCGGCCGTCGGCATCGTCCTCTCCGGAGCGCCTCAGCTGGTCCTCCGCTTCGCCGACACCGGCCTCTTCTGAGCGCGCGACACGACCCCACGCGCGCGTGATGCCACCCCCGGTGACGTCGCAGTGCCCCGCCAGTGACGCCATGGCGCTGCGAGCCTGACGCCGTAGTCCTCCGGCCCTGACGTCGTAGTTCCCTCTCCGCCACCCGGTCGGCCCACGGCCGTGCCCGTGCGGGCAAGGGAACTAGTGCCTCCTGCCTGGCGTTGACCAGTACGGGAGGGTGCACTGGACGTGACACCGCGCAACCAGTGGCACCGCAGACCAGCAAGATCCGCAAGCAAAGGGTTCCCCTGCTGTACGACTTGGAGGGCGTACCGTGCACCGCCGGCACAACGGGCTCAGGACCGCAGTACTCCTCGGGGGACTGTCCGCACTCATCATCGTCATCGGCAGCCTCTTCGGCCGCGCAGGGCTCATCGTCGCGGTCCTGATCGCCCTCGGTACGAACGCGTACGCGTACTGGAACAGCGACAAGCTGGCGCTACGCGCGATGCGTGCCCGTCCCGTGAGCGAGTTCGAGGCCCCGGCCCTGTACCGAATGGTCCGTGACCTCTCCACCCAGGCCCGCCAGCCCATGCCCCGCCTGTACATCTCCCCGACCGAGGCCCCGAACGCCTTCGCCACCGGCCGCAACCCGCGCAACGCCGCCGTGTGCTGCACGGAGGGCATCCTGCGCATCCTCGACGAGCGCGAACTGCGCGGGGTCATCGGCCACGAACTCAGCCATGTCTACAACCGCGACATCCTCATCTCGTCGGTCGCCGGCGCCCTCGCCTCGGTGATCGTGTTCCTGGCCAACTTCGCCTGGCTGATCCCGATCGGCCGCTCGGACGACGACGAAGGCCCCGGCCTCCTCGGCGTCCTCCTGCTCTCGCTTCTGGGCCCGCTGGCCGCGAGCCTCATCCAACTCGCCATCAGCCGCTCCCGCGAGTACGAGGCGGACGCCTCGGGCGCGCAGCTCACCGGCGACCCGCTGGCCCTCGCGAGCGCCCTGCGCAAGCTGGAGACGGGCACCAAGCAACTGCCGCTGCCGCCCGAGCCCCGGATCGAGACCGCGAGCCACATGATGATCGCGAACCCGTTCCGTCCCGGCCAGGGACTCTCCAGAATGTTCTCGACCCATCCGCCGATGGCGGAGCGCATCGCCCGTCTCGAGAAGATGGCGGGCCGTCGGCCCTGACCACCCGGCCCGCCGCCCCTCCTGACTGGTTTCCCGCCGGAATCCGGCCATACGCATCATGATCACGGCGCTTGGCGCCCTCGCCCTCGTCCCACACCCGCCGCGACGCCGGCCCGCGCATGACCAACCCACGTGACGTGCCTCGCATCCCCGGCCGGGGGCACAGTGGCCTGCCCGAAGGGACCCCGCAGCTCACCGGCCTCCGAACCCCTGGTCCGTCGACACCACCTCGCGCCCCAACGGCATGAGGGAGACGGGGATGAGCTTCAGGTTGGCCCACCCGAAGGGGATACCGATGATCGAGAGGAACAGCGGGATGCTGGTGATCAGGTGCGCCAGGGCCAGCCACCACCCCGCGAAGACCACCCAGATCACGTTCCCCACGAACGACCCGGCCCCGGCGCCCGGCCGCTCCACGGTGGTCCGTCCGAACGGCCACAGCACGAAGCCGGCGATCCGCAGCGACGCGATCCCGAAGGGGATCGTGATGATCAGGACGAAGCAGATCAGCGCGGCGATCACGTAGCCGATCGCCATCCACAGACCGCAGAAGACGAGCCACAGAATGTTCAGCAGCAGGTTGAACAGCTTCATGATCGGTACCTCTCAGGGTTCGGTCCGTCGGCACTGCCTGCTATCACCAGTATCAGCCGGTTGTGCGAACAGGGGGAACCGCAGTCGGCCTGTGGCGTGATCGGGAACGTTTCATGACGTTCCCTCCCACCGGGCACCGAGTTCTCCACAACCGGCCGGTTGTCCACAGACCGGCCCGATTGTCAGTGGCGGCCCGCACCATGGACGCATGACCTCGAACGACCAAGCGCAGACAGGGACGGTGGCCGAGGCACCCTTCGCAGTCCCCTCACCGTGCGGCCGACCACCGGCGCACCCCGTACACGACCGCTCCCACCGCCAGGACGCCGGCCCCAGCCGCCACCGACGTCCCCGGCAGCGCGAACGCCAGGACCGCGCAGCCCAGCAGGCCCACCGCGGGCAGCGCTCTCGCCACCGGGGAGGCGTCGAGGGCCCAGGCCGAGGCGTTGGCCACCGCGTAGTACGCCAGCACACCGAAGGAGGAGAAGCCGATCGCACCTCGTACGTCCACCGTGGCGGCCAGGACCGCCACCACCGCGCCCACGGCCAACTCGGCGCGGTGCGGCACCCGGAAGCGCGGATGCACGGCCGCCAGCGCGCCGGGCAGATACCGGTCACGCGCCATGGCCAGCGTGGTCCGTGAGACGCCCAGGATGAGGGCGAGGAGCGAACCCAACGCGGCCACGGCGGCCCCGGCCCGCACCACGGGCACCAGCCCCGGCACGCCCGCCGCCCGCACCGCGTCGGCGAGCGGCGCGCCGGCCCGCCCGAGCTCCTCGGCCCCCAGCACCGAGAGAACGGCGACCGCCACGCACACGTAGACGGCCAGCGTGATCCCCAGTGCCAGCGGGACCGCGCGCGGGATGGTGCGCGACGGATCCCGCACCTCCTCGCCGAGCGTCGCGATGCGCGCGTACCCGGCGAACGCGAAGAACAGCAGACCGGCCGCCTGAAGGACCCCACCCGTCCCGCCCGAGGCCCCGACGTCCAACCGTCCGGCGTCGGACGCCCCCGACCCCAGACACACCACGACCACGGAAGCGAGGACCGCCAGGACCAACGCCACGACCACCCGCGTCAGCCACGCCGACTTCTGGACACCGCCGTAGTTCAGCGCGGTCAGTGCCACCACGGCCGCGACCGCCACCGCGTGCGCCTGACCCGGCCACACATACGCCCCGACCGTCAGAGCCATCGCCGCACAGGAGGCCGTCTTCCCGACCACGAACGACCATCCGGCCAGATACCCCCAGAACGCCCCCAGCCGCTCCCGCCCGTACACATACGTGCCGCCGGAGGCCGGATACAGAACGGCGAGGCGGGCTGACGACATGGCGTTGCAGTAGGCGACCAGGGCGGCGAGCGCCAGCCCGAGGAGCAGCCCGGAACCGGCGGCGTGCGCGGCCGGGGCCAGGGCGGCGAAGACGCCGGCGCCGATCATCGAACCGAGTCCGATGACGACGGCGTCCCCGACGCCCAGGGTCCGCCGCAGTTCCGCGCCTGAGGATCCGGACTGTGTCATGGGCCGCACCCTACTGACCGGCGGAACCACCAGGTGCCGGCCCGGCGTCGTCCACGGCAACACGGCACGAACCCGCGTGCGACGCAGGACGCGGGGACGGCGCGTGGGACATGAGCCCGGGCAGTCCGGAGCGATCGACGGCGATCGACGGCGATCGACGGTCATCGGCAGCGGTCGATGGTGGTCGACGGCGATCAACATCACAGCATCCGGACAGTACGGGCACAGCACGGAAGGGCACGTTCAGGACATGAGCATCATCAGCTGGATCATCCTGGGACTGTTGGCCGGAGTCGCCGCCAAGGTCCTGCTGCCCGGCCGTGACCCGGGTGGCTTCATCGGAACGACCCTCATCGGCGTCGCGGGTGCGTTCGTCGGCGGCTGGATATCGGCGCGCTGGCTGGACCACCCCATCAGCAAGAACTTCTACGACGGTGCGACCTGGGCGGCGGCGATCGGCGGCTCGCTGGTGCTCCTGATCATCTACCGTCTGCTGTTCGGCAACTCACGCGACTGAGCGTGCCCTTGACGGGCGGCCGAACGGGCGGCCGACGGGCGGGAAGAGCTGGGCTCCCCGGACGCCGGGCCGGAGCCGGGTGCCCACCCTTCCTCCTCACCGGTGGTACGCCTTCACCGGTGGTGCCGTTGTGACCGGCGGGCGACTACCGGTAGTTCACGAACTGCAGCGCGAAGTCGAAGTCCTGACCCTTCAGCAGGGCGATGACGGTCTGCAGGTCGTCGCGGCTCTTGGAGCTGACGCGCAGTTCGTCGCCCTGGACCTGGGCCTTCACGCCCTTGGGGCCCTCGTCGCGGATGAGCTTCGCGACCTTCTTCGCGTTGTCCTGGGAGATGCCCTCCTTGATCTCCGCGAAGAGCTTGTACTCCTTGCCGGAGAGCTGGGGCTCGCCCGCGTCCAGCGCCTTCAGGGAGATCCCGCGCTTGATCAGCTTCGACTGGAAGACGTCGAGGACGGCGCTCACCCGGTCCTCCGAGTTCGCCTCCATCAGGATCTTCTCGCCGGACCACGAGATCGAGGCGCCCACGCCCTTGAAGTCGTAGCGCTGGGAGATCTCCTTGGCGGCCTGGTTGAGGGCGTTGTCGACCTCCTGCCGCTCGACCTTCGAGACGATGTCGAAACTGGAGTCGGCCATGTCCTGTGGCTCCTTGTATCAGTGCGTGTAGGGGTGCGATCGGGGTGCGAATCGGCGTACGTGGGGCGACCGCCGAGCCCGGCGTGACCCGGGCCGCATCCGCCCAAGCCTAGCCACCCGCGCTCCTCCCGGTGCAGATCAATCGGGTGGCGAAGCACCCCTCGGTATCGGGTATTGTTTACGTCGTTGCCAGGGAGCGCCGCCCAGAAGCGGTTCGAACGGCAGCAACCCCGGCGGTGTGCCCGAGCGGCCAAAGGGAGCAGACTGTAAATCTGCCGGCTCAGCCTTCCCAGGTTCGAATCCTGGCGCCGCCACGCTGAGAACGAAGTGCCCGTGACCTGTGAGAACAATCGGTCGCGGGCACTTCGGCTTGTCTTGGGGCGGGGCTTCGGTCAGGGCTTCGGCTGGGAGTCCGGGGACTTTGCCGTGCGCTTGATCTCCTCCTCCACCTCGTTGCGCGGTCTGCCCTCCTCCTTGGCGAACTCCGTGACCGCCGCCTGTACGTCGCGGGCGAGGTCGCGCCAGGCGCGCCAGGCGGTTTCGTAGGTGTCGGTCTGGGTTTCCGACCAGGGGGCGGCCGTCGGGGCGCCGTACGAGTCCCGTAGCTCCAGGACCCGGGCGTGGGTCTCGTCGGCCAGGCGCTGCATCTGTACGAGTTCCTCGTAGATATGTGCCATATGTACGGATGCTAGGGAGATGTCCCCCTTTCCGCGCGGCGAGCGGAGCGCGTGCCGCGGCGCGGTACCCGCGTGGCGCACTGGGGCAGACTGGCCCCATGTCCAGCCGTCGCAGAGCCTGCCCCGAGTGCCGTCGCGAGATCGCCGTCGTCGCCGGACGGTATGCCCGGCACGACCCGCCGGGCGCACGGGACAACGGCGAACTCGTCTCCTGCCCGGGCTCCCGCAGGGCCGCACAACTGGGCGCCGCACAGCCGTCGTTGGACGGGTACGCGCTGCCCGACTTCCCCGGGCAGCTGTCGTTGTTCTAGAGCCCTCCAGGGCTCTGGTTCCAGAACTCTGGAAGTTGAAAGATCGTCAGTTGCCCGCCACCGACTTCACCGCCACCGACACCGGTGTGGAGCCGCCGATGAGTTCCAGGACGAGGCCGGACGTGGCCGGGGTGTCCACCAGTTCCGCCAGGACGGCCGCCACGTCGTCGCGCGGGACGGGGCCGCGCCCCGTGTGGGCCTCCAGCCGGACCAGGCCGGTCCCGGCGTCGTCCGTGAGCGCGCCCGGGCGCAGGATCGTCCAGTCGAGGGCGTCCAGGCCCTGCACGTACGCGTCCGCCTCGCCCTTGGCGCGCAGATAGACGTCGAAGATCTCCTGGCCCGCGTGCCCCGGATCGGCGCCCATCGACGACACGACCACGAGACGCCGTACGCCCGCCCGGACCGCCGCGTCGGCGAACAGCACCGCCGCGCCCTTGTCCACCGTGTCCTTGCGGGCCACCCCGCTGCCCGGGCCGGCGCCCGCCGCGAACACCGCCGCGTCCGCGCCCCGCAGCAGTGCGGCGACCTCGTCGACCGACGCCGACTCCAGGTCCAGTACGGCGGGTTCGGCGCCGACCGCCCGAAGGTCGCCCGCCTGCTCGGCCCTGCGGATGATCCCCGCGACCTCGTTCCCACGCCCGGCGAGCAGCCGCTCCAGCCGCAGCGCGATCTGACCATGACCACCAGCGATGACAATGCGCATGCTTCCGACCGTACGCCCGCCCGCCCCCACCCGCCGCACGGCTCCCGCAAAGGCCGCCACGCGCGCGTACGCCGCATGCGTACGCGACGCGCCTACGACAACGGGCTCCGCCCCTGCCTCGGCAGGCCCGGTTCCGTCGTCGCCGCCGCCGAGCTGCAGTACTCGCGGACCGCGCTCGTCCGGGCCACCACGCGTCCGCTGTGGAAGACGATGCGGCTGTAGGCGAGGGAGAGCGCGCCGGCCAGGCGGTCGCCGCGTACCGCGAGGAGATCGGCGGGGAAGCCGGCCTCGACGCGGATCTCGGGCAGGCCCAGGGCCGCCCGTGCCGCGGTGCTCACGGCGTCGTAGGCCTCCTCGGGGCGCAGGCCGTACCGGGACGCGAGGAGGTAGGCCGCCTCCAGGGGGTCGCCGCGGCCGACGGGGTTGGACACGTCGCGCAACGCCCCGCTGCCCGCCGCCACCCGCACCCCGGCCGCGCGCAGCAGCCGTACGGGCGCCGTACCGCGGTGTTCGACGGCGCCGCAGCCGCCCTGGGGGAGGCACACCACCGTCACGCCTGCGGCGGCCAGTTGGTCGGCGGTGCGGCCGGCCGCCTCGGCGGGGAGGCGGCCGAGGCCGCCGCAGGGGCTGAGGGTGACACCGGGGCGCAGACCGCCCGCCATAGCGGCGAGCCGGGCCAGCCGGCCCGGGTCGGTGGCGTCGGTGTGCAGGTCGACGGGGCAGCCGTGTTCTGACGCGACGTCGAGTACGGCCTCCACATAGCCCGTCGGGTCGGGGTCGAGGTCGGGGCAGCCGCCGACCACCGAGGCGCCCATCTTCAGCGCGTCCCGCAGGATCGCGAGCCCGTCCGCACCGGCCGCGCCGGTCAGGACGCGCGGCATCGCCACCGTCGTCAACTCGGCGAGCCCGCGCAGCGAACGTCTCGCCTGGAGCACGGCGGCCAGCGCGCCGAGACCCTGGACGTCGCCCACGCGCACGTGCGTGCGCACCGCGGTCGCGCCGTGCCCGAGCTGGAGGAGCGCGGCCTCGGTGGCGCGCCGCTGGACGTCCTGGGGCGCGTACGAGAGGGGGCCGTCGATGTCGGCGGTCAGCGCGGTGTCGGCGTGGGCGTGCGGCTCGGCGGGGGCCGGGAGGAGGAGCCAGCCGCCCAGGTCGACGCGCGCTCCGCCGCTTCCGCTTCCGTTTCCGCTTCCGATTCCGCCGCCTCCGTCTCCGGCGCGGGACGGAGCCGGCGCCAGGCTGCCTGCCGTGCCGACCGCCTCGATGCGCCCGTGGCCCAGCCGCACGTCCACGGTCCGGCCGTCCGTCAGACGGGCCCCGCACAGCAGGAGGGCGGCCGGGTCCGGCGTACCGCCCCAGGTGCCCGACGACGAGGACGACCAGGGGGGTGGCTGCGGCTGGCTGTCGGGCATCGCGCTCCAGGGGCTCGGGGACGTCCCGGGGCTGGGGGACGCAAGATCACACAGAGTGAGTCGAGCCTAGGGCGGGGGCCGGGTGCTGTCGGGGAGGAGCGCAATAGTCGTACTGGTGTGGCCCCGGTCGACGGGAGGGGCTTCTGGGGCTGCCGGGACCCCGCCGGTCACCAGGGGAACCGCGCGAAAACGGGCGCCGGGGCGGGCCCGGCAGGGGCCGCGAAACGGATTTGGGTGAACGGCTGCGGACCGTGTAATGTCTTCATCGCTCGCCCCAATAGCTCAGTCGGCAGAGCGTCTCCATGGTAAGGAGAAGGTCTACGGTTCGATTCCGTATTGGGGCTCTGGTGTGAGAGGTTCCCGTCGCGAGGCGGGAACTGATCACATCAAAGCGGTGTAGCTCAGTCGGTAGAGCAAGCGGCTCATAATCGCTGTGTCACCGGTTCAAGTCCGGTCACCGCTACTGACAGTAGCCGATTGCGGGTTCGGTCCTTCGATCGGCTACTCTTTTATGCGTTGACAATCCCACCCGTTCGTCAAGGAGCACTCACGTGGCTGCCACCGACGTCCGCCCGAAGATCACGCTGGCCTGCGTGGAGTGCAAGGAGCGGAACTACATCACCAAGAAGAACCGGCGTAACAACCCGGACCGTCTTGAGATGAAGAAGCACTGCCCGCGTTGCAATGCGCACACCGCGCACCGCGAAACGCGATAAAAACAGGCTCGTACACGAGGCCGTTCCCGAGTGATCGGGGGCGGCCTCGCGTCGTTACATCGACCGGTACCGGTCAGTAGAGCCACCAGGCCAGCAGAGCAACCAGGAGGTGCCGAGCCCATGGCGCTCGACCAGTCCTTCGTGGGACGGACCTATCCGCCCACCGATCCCTATGAGGTCGGCCGGGAGAAGATCCGCGAGTTCGCGGAGGCCGTCGGGGACGGCAACCCGGTGTACACCGACCCGGAGGCCGCCAAGGCGCTCGGGTACCCGGATGTGATCGCCCCGCCGACCTTCGTGTTCTCGATCACCTTCAAGGCGGCGGGACAGGTCGTCCAGGACCCCCGGCTCGGCCTGGACTACAGCCGGGTGGTGCACGGCGACCAGAAGTTCGCCTACCGGCGCCCGGTGCGCGCCGGTGACCGGCTCACGGTGACCTCGACCATCGAGGCCGTGAAGTCCATGGCGGGCAACGACATCCTGGACATCCGCGGCGAGGTGCACGACGAGGCCGGAGAGCACGTCGTGACCGCCTGGACCAAGCTCGTGGCCCGCGCGGCCGAGGAGGCGTGAGACACCGATGACGGCCAGGATCGCCTACGACGACGTCGAGATCGGCACCGAGCTGCCGGCGCAGTCCTTCCCCGTTGACCGTGCCGCCCTCGTCCGGTACGCGGGCGCCTCCGGGGACTTCAACCCCATTCACTGGAACGAGAAGTTCGCCAAGGAGGTGGGTCTGCCGGACGTCATCGCGCACGGCATGTTCACCATGGCCGAGGCGATCCGTGTCGTCACCGACTGGACCGGCGATCCGGGGGCGGTCGTCGACTACGGCGTCCGCTTCACCAAGCCGGTCGTCGTCCCCAACGACGACCAGGGTGCCGTGATCGAGGTGACCGGCAAGGTGGGTGCCAAGCTCGACGACAACACCGTCCGGGTCGACCTGACGGTGACCAGCGGCGGGCAGAAGGTGCTCGGGATGTCGCGGGCGGTCGTGCGGCTGGCCTGAGGCCGGGAGCGGCGAGCGAGTGGCGGGTTCTTCGGTAAGGGGCGTTCTCCATGGGGGAGCGCTCCTTACTTGTGCAGGCCCCCTGCCTGCGAAACGGGTGGGGTGGGGGGAGTGTTCCCGAGGGGGACCGCTCACTTGGCGGGGTCAGTGCTTGACATAGTTGGTGATTGAGCACTAACTTACTTGCATGGCGAGGATGAGTGCGGAGGAGCGGCGCGAAAGCGTCATTCGGGCGGCGACCAGTGAGTTCGCGCGGACCGGGTACCACGGCACGTCCACCGAGGCGATCGCCAAGCGGGTGGGTGTCTCACAGCCGTATCTCTTCCGGCTCTTCCCGGGAAAGAAGGCGATCTTCCTCGCGGCGGCCGAGCGCTGCATGGCCGACTTCGCCCAGATGTTCGCGGAGGCTGCCGAGCGGGCGGAGGGCGAAGCGGCCCAGAAGGCCATGGGGGATGCGTACGTCAAGGTCATCGCGGAACAGCCCGAGCGGCTGATGATGCAGCTGCAGACATACGTCGCGGTGGCCGCCGCGGAGGCCGAGGGGGACCGTGAGCTCGGTGAGGCCGTGCGGGCCGGGTGGGCGCGGGTCTGGGACGCCGCCCATCTGTTGCTCGGCGCCGATCCGAGTGAGACAACGGACTTCATGGGGCACGGCATGCTCATCAACTGCCTCGTGGCCATGGGGTTTCCGGTCGAGCACCGGGTGTGGCAGGGGCTCTATCCCCCGGCGTGAGCCGAGGGGTGACCCAGGGGTGGTCAGCGGCTTTTCATGCGCTCAAAAGTTAGTGGTCAATAACTAATCTTCGATCTCCCTGGGGGAGAGATGACTCAGCAAACAGCACGAAAGGGCGGCGCCGTCTGGGCGCTCGTCATCACCAGCGTCGCCGGATTCATGGCGGCCCTCGACAACCTCGTCGTCACCACCGCGCTGCCCTCCATCCGGAAGGACCTCGGCGGGGGGCTGGGCGACCTCGAATGGACCGTGAGCGCGTACACGCTCACCTTCGCCGTGCTGCTGATGTTCGGCGCGGCGCTCGGCGACCGGTTCGGCCGGCGCCGGATGTTCCTGGCCGGACTCACCGTCTTCACCGGCGCCTCCGCCGCCGCGGCCATGGCCACGGGCATCGACGCCCTCATCGCCGCACGCGCGGTCCAGGGCGTCGGCGCGGCGATCATGATGCCCCTGACCCTCACCCTGCTGACCGCGGCCGTGCCCGTGGCCAAGCGCGGGATGGCGTACGGGATCTGGGGGGCCGTCAACGGGCTCGCGGTGGCCTCCGGGCCGCTCATCGGCGGCAGCCTCACCGAACACGTCTCCTGGCACTGGATCTTCTGGCTGAACGTCCCGCTCGGACTCGCCCTGCTGCCCCTCGCCCGGCTGCGGCTCGCCGAGTCCCACGGCACCGGCGCGCCGCTCGACCTTCCCGGCACGCTTCTCGCCAGCGGCGGGCTCTTCGGGATCGTGTACGGGCTGGTGCGCGGGCCGGCCGACGGATGGACCAGCTCCCTCGTGCTGACCGGGCTGTTCGCCGGCGCCGCGCTTCTCGTCGGCTTCGTCGTCCACGGCACCCGTGCCAAGAACCCGATGCTCCCGATGCGGCTCTTCCGCTCCCGCGCCTTCGCCGGCATCAACGCCGCGAGCCTGCTGATGTTCCTCGGCATGTTCGGGTCGATCTTCCTGCTCAGCCAGTACATGCAGGGCGTCCTCGGGTACTCGCCCACCGAGGCGGGGCTGCGGATGCTGCCCTGGACCGGCATGCCCATGCTCGTCGCACCGATCGCCGGCATCCTCTCCGACCGGATCGGCGGGCGCCCGGTCGTCGCCACCGGCCTCTTCCTCCAGGCCGTCGGCCTCGGCTGGATGGCCTTCGCCGCCACCGCCGACGCCTCCTACGCGATACAACTGCCCGGTCTGATCGTCAGCGGCATCGGCATGGCGCTGTACTTCGCCCCCGCCGCCAACCTGGTGATGTCCAGCGTCCTGCCCAAGGAGCAGGGCATCGCCTCCGGAGCCAACAACGCGCTGCGCGAGGTCGGCGGCGCGCTCGGCATCGCGATCATGGGGTCGATCTTCTCCGCCCAGGGCGGCTACGAGTCCGGGCAGGCCTTCGTCGACGGCCTCCGGCCCGCACTGGTGACCGGTTCCGCGGTCGTGGCCCTGGCCGCGGTGGCGGCACTGATGATCCCGACACGCAGGCAGGCCGAGCGGCTCCGGACCACCGCCCAGGAGGAGACCGAGCCGGCGCCGGTCCTCGAAAAGGTCGCCTCCTGACCTCGGCGGCACGCCACGCACGCGTGGCAACCCCGTTCCGGCCCCGTCGTTCGCGGCGGGGCCGCACGCGTGTGTGGCGCGCCGGTACGGGGTGCGGGACGGGAACGACGCGCGGGGGGTGTTGTCGGTGGGGTCTCGTACGCTGGGCGGGTGCAGGAACTTCACGACGCTTCCCTCGCCCCGCTGACCACCTTCCGGCTGGGCGGCCCCGCCGACCGGCTGGTCACCGCGACGAGCGACGCCGAGGTGATCGCCGCCGTCCGCGAGGCCGACGACACCGGGACACCACTGCTGCTGATCGGCGGCGGTTCGAACCTGGTCGTCGGCGACAAGGGCTTCGCCGGCACCGCCCTCGTCATCGCCACCAAGGGCTTCACCCTCGACGGCACCCGCCTCGAACTGGCCGCCGGAGAAGTGTGGACCGACGCCGTCGCCCGCACCGTCGAGGCCGGGCTCGCGGGCATCGAGTGCCTGGCCGGCATCCCGGGTTCGGCCGGCGCGACCCCGATCCAGAACGTGGGGGCGTACGGCCAGGAGGTGTCGTCCACGATCACCGAGGTGGTCGCCTACGACCGCCACGCGCGCGAGACGGTCACCGTCCCGAGCGCCGACTGCGCCTTCTCCTACCGCCACAGCCGCTTCAAGGCCGAGCCCGAGCGGTATGTCGTCCTGCGCGTCCGCTTCGCCCTGGAGGACGCGGGCGGCCTCTCAGGGCCCGTCAAGTACGCCGAGACGGCCCGCGCGATGGGCGTGGAGCCCGGAGACCGGGTGCCGCTGGCCGAGGCCCGGGAGACCGTGCTGAAGCTGCGGGCCGGGAAGGGCATGGTCCTGGACCCCGAGGACCACGACACCTGGTCCGCCGGTTCGTTCTTCACCAACCCGATCCTCACCGACGCCGAGTTCGCCGCGTTCCACGCGCGCGTGCGGGAGCGGCTCGGCGACGGCGTGGAGCCGCCCTCGTACCCGGCGGGGGAGGGGCACACCAAGACCTCCGCGGCCTGGCTGATCGACAGAGCCGGCTTCGGCAAGGGCTACGGCAGCGGCCCGGCCCGTATCTCCACCAAGCACACCCTCGCCCTCACCAACCGCGGCCGGGCGACCACCGAGGACCTGCTGGCGCTGGCCCGCGAGGTCGTCGCCGGGGTGCGCGACACCTTCGGCATCACCCTGGTCAACGAGCCCGTCACGGTGGGCGTCAGCCTCTAGCCCCGCGTCAGCCTCTAGGGAACCTTCGCCAGCCAGTCGTCCACTCCCGACAGCAGCTTTGCCCTCATGTCCTCCGGCGCCGCCGAGCCCCGTACCGACTGGCGGGCCAGTTCCGCCAACTCCTCGTCCGTGAAGGCGTGGTGTTGGCGGGCGATCTCGTACTGGGCGGCCAGCCGTGAGCCGAAGAGGAGCGGGTCGTCGGCGCCCAGCGCCATCGGGACCCCGGCGTCGAACAGAGTGCGCAGGGGTACGTCCTCGGGCTTCTCGTAGACGCCCAGGGCGACGTTCGAGGCCGGGCAGACCTCACAGGTCACGCCGCGCTCGGCCAGCTTCCGCAGCAGCCGTGGGTCCTCCGCCGCGCGCACACCGTGCCCCAGCCTGTTGGCGTGCAGGTCGTCCAGGCAGTCACGGACCGAGGCGGGGCCGGTGAGCTCGCCGCCGTGCGGAGCCGACAGCAGCCCGGCCTCCCTGGCGATCGCGAACGCCCGGTCGAAGTCCCGCGCCATACCGCGCCGTTCGTCGTTGGAGAGGCCGAAGCCGACCACGCCCCGGTCCGCGTAACGGACCGCAAGGCGGGCCAGTGTGCGGGCGTCCAGGGGGTGTTTCATCCGGTTGGCGGCGACCAGGACGCGCATCCCGAGGCCGGTCTCGCGCGAGGTCGTCTCCACCGCGTCCAGGATGACCTCCAGCGCCGGGATCAGACCGCCCAGCCGGGGGGCGTACGACGTCGGGTCCACCTGGATCTCGAGCCACCCGGAGCCGTCCTTCAGGTCCTCCTCCGCCGCCTCCCGCACCAGGCGCTGTATGTCCTCGGGCCGACGGAGGCAGGACCGCGCCGCGTCGTACAGCCGCTGGAAGCGGAACCAGCCCCGCTCGTCCGTGGCCCGCAGTCTCGGCGGCTCCCCGCTCGTCAGCGCCTCGGTCAGCGCCTCGGGCAGTCGCACCCCGTACTTGTCGGCCAGCTCCAGGACGGTGCCGGCCCGCATCGACCCGGTGAAGTGCAGGTGCAGATGGGCTTTCGGCAGCTCAGAGACATCACGTTCAGGTACACGCTCCATTCCAGGATCCTGCCGCACGCGCGCGTCCCGCGGGTAGCCGTTTCCCCGAACGTGGTCTTGCTCGCACAAACGGCTCGCACAAACGACAGGGGGCCCACCTACCGAATTCGGTAGGTGGGCCCCCTGCGGCGGACGTCAGGCCTTGGCCTCCGCCAGCAGCTTCTGGACGCGGCTCACGCCCTCGACGAGGTCCTCGTCGCCCAGCGCGTACGACAGCCGCAGATAGCCCGGCGTGCCGAACGCCTCACCCGGGACGACCGCGACCTCGGCCTCGTCCAGGATCAGCTCGGCCAGCTCGGTGCTGTTCTGCGGGCGCTTGCCGCGGATCTCCTTGCCCAGCAGCCCCTTCACCGACGGGTACGCGTAGAACGCGCCCTCGGGCTCCGGGCAGACCACGCCGTCGATCTCGTTGAGCATCCGCACGATCGTCTTACGACGCCGGTCGAAGGCCTCACGCATCTTCTCGACGGCCGACAGGTCCCCGGAGACGGCGGCCAGCGCGGCGACCTGGGCCACGTTGGAGACGTTCGAGGTGGCGTGCGACTGGAGGTTCGTCGCGGCCTTGACGACATCCTTCGGGCCGATGATCCAGCCCACCCGCCAGCCGGTCATCGCGTACGTCTTGGCGACCCCGTTGACCACGACGCACTTGTCGCGCAGCTCCGGCAGGATCGCCGGCAGCGAGGTGAACTTCGCGTCGCCGTAGACGAGGTGCTCGTAGATCTCGTCCGTGAGCACCCACAGGCCGTGCTCGACGGCCCAGCGGCCGATCGCCTCGGCCTCCTCGGCGCTGTAGACCGCGCCGGTCGGGTTGGACGGGGAGACGAAGAGCACGACCTTCGTGTTCTGCGTGCGCGCCGCCTCCAGCTGCTCCACCGAGACCCGGTAGCCGGTCGTCTCGTCCGCGACGACCTCCACCGGCACGCCGCCGGCCAGCCGGATCGACTCCGGGTACGTCGTCCAGTACGGCGCCGGGACGATGACCTCGTCGCCCGGGTCGAGGATCGCGGCGAAGGCCTCGTAGATGGCCTGCTTACCGCCGTTGGTCACCAGGATCTGGGACGCCTCGACCTCGTAGCCGGAGTCGCGCAGCGTCTTCGCGGCGATGGCGGCCTTCAGCTCGGGCAGCCCGCCGGCCGGGGTGTACCGGTGGTACTTCGGGTTCTTGCAGGCCTCGATCGCGGCCTCGACGATGTAGTCCGGAGTCGGGAAGTCGGGCTCGCCGGCGCCGAAGCCGATCACCGGACGCCCGGCGGCCTTCAGGGCCTTGGCCTTGGCGTCCACGGCGAGGGTGGCGGACTCGGAAATCGCGCCGACTCGGGCGGAGACCCGGCGGTCGGTGGGAGAGGATGCAGCGCTCATACCGCCCATGTTTTCAGACCGGAAACCACCCCGGCACACCGGTTTCACCGACTGGGCAACTGAGAGGGGAACCGACTGAACATCAGAATGAATCCGCACCGGGCCGCTTTCCGTTCGACGGCACGCTCAGGACCACGTACACTCCTACGTCGTTGGCCTTCAACAGCCGTGCCACATCGGGTGCACACCGAGCACCCGGGCGGATGCGGTAGGTTGGGGAACGCAACAAAGGGTCGTAGCTCAATTGGTAGAGCACTGGTCTCCAAAACCAGCGGTTGGGGGTTCAAGTCCCTCCGGCCCTGCTACACACACCTTCGCCAGTGATGTGTGCGCATGTACGTACAGTAATGCACCGCCGTGCGGCTCAGACCGGGCGCGGCACGGCCACGACCCGGGAACAGGTGAGGACGAATGGCGGACGCCGTGGGCTCCATCGACACGCCTGATGCCCAGGACGAGGTGCCTGAGGCTACGAAGAAGGGCCGTAAGGGCGGCAAGCGCGCCAAGAAGGGCCCGCTGAAGCGCCTCGCCCTCTTCTATCGGCAGATCGTCGCGGAACTCCGCAAGGTCGTCTGGCCCACGCGGGGCCAGCTGACGACGTACACCACCGTGGTGATTGTCTTCGTCGTCATCATGATCGGCCTGGTGACCGTGATTGACTATGGACTCAGCCACGCCGCCAAGTACATCTTCGGCTGAGCCGTAAGCGAAGGGCGCCGAGGTATCCGGCGCCCCTTTCGCATGTTCCACCCCTATGTATCCAGGAAGAAGCAGCCACCGTGTCTGACCAGAACCTGAACGACGCCATCGAGCCCGACGAGTCCGTGGACGACGAGCTCGACATCGTCGAGGGCGCTGACGAGGTGGACGAGTTCGAGGCTGCCGATGCCGACGCGGGCGAGCCCGCGGAGGAAGCCGCGCTCCACGTCGAGGACGAGGACGAAGAAACCGCAGACGACGCCGACGACGAAGCTGCGGACGCCGAGGCCGAGGAAGAAGAGCCGGCCGAGCCCGTCGACCCCGTCACCGCCCTGCGCGAGGAGCTGCGCACCCTCCCCGGCGAGTGGTACGTCATCCACACGTACGCCGGCTACGAGAACCGCGTGAAGACCAACCTGGAGCAGCGCGCCGTCTCGCTGAACGTCGAGGACTTCATCTTCCAGGCCGAGGTGCCGCAGGAAGAGGTCGCGCAGATCAAGAACGGCGAGCGCAAGACCATCCGCCAGAACAAGCTTCCCGGGTACGTTCTCGTCCGCATGGACCTGACGAACGAGTCCTGGGGCGTCGTCCGTAACACCCCCGGCGTGACCGGTTTCGTGGGCAACGCCTACGACCCCTACCCGCTGACCCTGGACGAGATCGTCAAGATGCTCGCCCCGGAGGCCGAGGAGAAGGCAGCCCGCGAGGCAGCCGAGGCCGAGGGCAAGCCGGTCCCGCAGCGCAAGGTCGAGGTCCAGGTGCTGGACTTCGAGGTCGGCGACTCGGTCACCGTCACCGACGGCCCGTTCGCCACGCTGCAGGCCACGATCAACGAGATCAACGCCGACTCGAAGAAGGTCAAGGGCCTCGTCGAGATCTTCGGCCGCGAGACCCCGGTCGAGCTCAGCTTCGACCAGATCCAGAAGAACTAACGCCTTCGGCGTCAGAGCTACCGGACAGGTCAGACGGCTCACGCAGCCCGTCTGACCTGCTCGGTTTTTAGCCGCGCAGACCTACCCGCTAGGGTTGTGCGGTTGCCTTCGGGCACTCGGAATCGACAAGAAACGGGAGAGGACCCCGAAATGCCTCCCAAGAAGAAGAAGGTCACGGGGCTCATCAAGCTCCAGATCAACGCCGGTGCGGCGAACCCGGCCCCGCCGGTCGGCCCCGCGCTCGGCCAGCACGGCGTCAACATCATGGAGTTCTGCAAGGCCTACAACGCCGCGACCGAGTCGCAGCGTGGCTGGGTCATCCCGGTGGAGATCACGGTCTACGACGACCGCTCCTTCACCTTCGTGACCAAGACTCCGCCGGCCGCGAAGATGATCCTCAAGGCCGCGGGTGTCGAGAAGGGCTCCGGCGAGCCGCACAAGACCAAGGTCGCCAAGATCACCCAGGCGCAGGTCCGCGAGATCGCCACGACCAAGCTGCCCGACCTCAACGCCAACGACCTGGACGCCGCGTCGAAGATCATCGCCGGCACCGCCCGTTCCATGGGCATCACGGTCGAGGGCTGACCTCCACCCCGCACCAAGCAGAAGTGTGGAAGGGCCCGCTCGGCCCGGACCACGACTCCTCAGAATCAACAGGAGCAGTAGTGAGCAAGCGCAGCAAGTCTCTCCGCGCTGCGGACGCCAAGGTCGACCGGGAGAAGTTCTACGCCCCGCTCGAGGCCGTCCGTCTCGCCAAGGACACCTCCACGTCCAAGTTCGACGGCACCGTCGAGGTCGCCTTCCGTCTGGGTGTCGACCCGCGCAAGGCCGACCAGATGGTCCGTGGCACCGTGAACCTGCCGCACGGCACCGGCAAGACCGCCCGGGTCCTGGTCTTCGCGACCGGTGACCGTGCTGCGGCCGCGGAGGCCGCGGGCGCCGACATCGTCGGCTCCGACGAACTGATCGACGAGGTCGCGAAGGGCCGTCTGGACTTCGACGCCGTCGTCGCCACCCCGGACCTCATGGGCAAGGTCGGCCGTCTCGGCCGCGTGCTCGGTCCCCGTGGTCTGATGCCGAACCCGAAGACCGGCACCGTCACCCCCGACGTGGCCAAGGCCGTCACCGAGATCAAGGGCGGCAAGATCGAGTTCCGCGTCGACAAGCACTCGAACCTGCACTTCATCATCGGCAAGGTGTCCTTCGACGACACCAAGCTGGTGGAGAACTACGGCGCGGCCCTGGAGGAGATCCTCCGTCTGAAGCCGTCCGCCGCCAAGGGTCGCTACATCAGGAAGGCCGCGATCAGCACCACGATCGGCCCCGGCATCCTGGTCGACCCGAACCGCACCCGCAACCTCCTCGTCGAGGAGGACCCGGCCGCGGTCTGAGCCTCGGCTCACAGCAGTCGGCGCGAGCCCCGCAACCTTTCGAGGTGCGGGGCTCGTCCCTGTTTGTGGCACGGCATTCCGGTACGGCTGTCAGTGCCGTGCGTTAGCTTGAAGTCACGGGATTCTCATGGGGGTGGGGCGAATGAAGCGTGCGACTGTGCGTACGGCGGGCTTGTCCGTAGCGGCGATGACCCTGGTGGCGGGGGCGACGGCATGCAGTTCGGGAGGGTCCGGCGGCTCGGGGGGCTCGGAGGGGTCCGGCAAGGACGGGAGCGTCCGGTTCGATCCCATCGCCGCCCTGCGCTCCGCCGAGAAGTCCACCGACGGCGCCGACTCCGCGAAGGTCGAGTCGACCACCACCATGGGCTCGCTGATGTCGATGACCGCCGACGGCGAACTCGCCTGGGGCGACGGCCTCACCGGCAGACTCACCATCACGTACACCGGCGGCGCCATGGCCGACACCATGCGCCAGATGGGCACCACGTCGATGGAGGCCCGCTATCTGACCGACGCCTACTACGCGAAGATGGGCGACACCTTCGCCGAGCAGTCCGGCGGCAAGCACTGGATCAAGTACGCCTACGACGACCTCGAGAGCCTCGGCGGCAGTTCCGGCGCGTACCTCAAGGACCAGATGCAGAACACCACCCCGAACCAGTCGGTGAAACTGCTGCTGGCCTCCGGGGACGTGGAGAAGGTCGGCGAGGAGAAGGTGCGCGGACAGCAGACCACCCACTACTCGGGCACGGTCGAGGTGGCCGATCTCGCCGAGAAGAACTCCAACCTCAGCCGCAGCCAGCTCGACGAGCTGAAGAAGACGCTGGAGCAGGCCGGCGTCACCACCGAGACCGTGGACATCTGGGTCGACAGTGACGACCTGCTGGTCAAGAAGGTAGAGAAGGGGCAGACGTCGTCGGGCGCGTACAGCCAGACCGCCTTCTACAGCGACTACGGCACCCAGGTCTCCGCCCAGCAGCCCCCGGTGAGCGACACGGTGGACTTCACGGAGCTGGTGCAGAACCAGGGCGCCGGCTGAGAAAAACCAAGAGGCGGCAAAGGAGATCCGGGTATGGTCATGAGCACGATGTGAACATGAGTTCGGGGGGACACATGAACAGACTGCACAGGACCGCCGCGGCCACCGCCACCGCCCTGCTGCTGACCGGTGTCGCGGCCTGCGGGAGCGGTGAGGTGACCGGTGGACACCGGACCGCCGCGCAGGTTCTCACCGCCGCGTACGAGAAGACCTCCGAGGCCAAGTCCGCCCGGATCACCATGACCATGTCGGCGCCGGCCGCCCTGGGGGACGGCGGCGACATGAAGATGAGCGGCGTCATGGGCTGGGACCCGACCGTCATGGACGTCACGATGCGGGGCTCCGCCCTCGCGGCGGACCCGGACGCCCCGGAGCGCATCCGGATGATCCTCCGGGACAACGTGATGTACATGGACATGGGCGCGGACACACCGGCCGAGCTGGACGGCAAGCGCTGGATGAAGATGGACCTGGCCGCCATCGCGAAGGCCTCGGGCGACGAGGAGATGCAGAAGCAGATGACCTCCGGCCTGGAGAACATGAACCAGGACCCGACCGAGCAGCTCGCTCTGCTGCTGGACTCGCCCAATCTGAAGCACGTCGGCACGGAGAAGATCGACGGCGCCGAGACCGAGCACTACAAGGGCACGCTCACGGTCAAGGAGATGATGGAGTCCGGCGACTCCCTGGGCGTGCTCGAGGCCGACGAGCGGGACAAGGTCCTCAAAGAGGTCGAGAAGGCCGGCATCAAGGGCTACGACACCGAGGTATGGGTCAACGACGACGACCTGCCGGTGCGGATGGACGTCGGCATGGACACCCCTCAGGGCGACATCGAGATGAGCATGACGTTCTCCGACTACGGCGCCAAGGCCGAGGTCGAGGCGCCGTCGGCCGCCGACACCTTCGACCTGATGGACATGCTCAAGGAGCTGGAGGGGCTGGAGGACCCGGGGGAGTCCACCGCGAGCTGATCCCCGTACGGGCGGATTTGCTTGACGCCGACCCGGTCGCGTACGCTCCTACAGAAGCCAAAGACCGCTGGTCGTTGCCGTGTGCTCGCGAGAGTGTGCGGTGGCCGAAGGATCCGCTGATATGCGGACGACCCGCGCAGGTGACTGTGGAAGTGCTCCCGGGCCGGAATCCGTCAAGGGTCTCGTTCGGTAGAGCTACGCCCCGTGCGCCTGCGCCGGGGCGTTTCGTTTGTCCCAGCCCCTTCTGAGCGGTCCTCATCACCCGGAAGGAGGCCGACGCTCTATGGCAAGGCCCGACAAGGCTGCCGCGGTAGCCGAGCTGACGGAGCAGTTCCGCAGCTCGAACGCCGCCGTGCTGACCGAATACCGGGGTCTCACCGTCGCGCAGCTCAAGACGCTGCGCCGCTCGCTCGGTGAGAACGCCCAGTACGCCGTGGTGAAGAACACGCTGACCAAGATTGCGGCCAACGAGGCCGGGATCACGACGCTCGACGACCTGTTCAACGGTCCGACGGCGGTCGCCTTCGTCACCGGTGACCCGGTGGAGTCGGCGAAGGGTCTTCGTGACTTCGCCAAGGACAACCCGAACCTCGTCATCAAGGGCGGTGTCCTTGACGGCAAGGCGCTGTCCGCCGACGAGATCAAGAAGCTTGCGGACCTCGAGTCCCGCGAGGTTCTGCTCTCCAAGCTGGCGGGTGCCTTCAAGGCCAAGCAGACTCAGGCTGCCCAGGTCTTCCAGGCGCTCCCGTCGAAGCTCGTCCGCACCGTGGACGCTCTTCGCGCCAAGCAGGACGAGCAGGGCGGTGCCGAGTAACTCGGCTCGCGAAATGACCGCCGCCTGAGGCATCCCGCCTGAGGCAGAGGTCGTAGCGGGCCGAACGTACGCCCGCCATACATGTACATCCCGGCACCAGCCGAATTAGTGGAAGGAAGCCGTCGTGGCTCTCACCCAGGACGAACTGCTCGCCGAGTTCGAGACGATGACCCTCATCCAGCTTTCCGAGTTCGTGAAGGCGTTCGAGGAGAAGTTCGACGTCACCGCCGCCGCCGCGGTCGCCGTCGCCGGCCCGGGCGTTCCGGCCGCCGCCGCCGAGGCCCCGGAGGAGCAGGACGAGTTCGACGTCGTCCTCACCGGCGCCGGCGAGAAGAAGATCCAGGTCATCAAGGTCGTGCGTGAGCTGACCTCGCTGGGCCTGAAGGAGGCCAAGGACCTCGTGGACGGCGCTCCGAAGCCCGTTCTCGAGAAGGTCGCCAAGGAGGCCGCGGAGAAGGCCGCCGAGTCCCTCAAGGCCGCCGGCGCCTCCGTCGAGGTCAAGTAACACCACTCAGGTCCACCGGACCTGTAACGCCGTAGCGCGTAGGAGCGATCATCCATCTGGGTGGTCGCTCTTCGCGTTCCCGGGAGGTCGGCCACGGTTGCCTTGCACCCGTGACGGCGAGGGGTAGGGTGATCTTCATCGTGTCCCCCTCAGCCTGGGCTTACGTAGGGGGGCCTTGACGAACCGCACGCAGCGCGCAATTCTCAGGACGCGTCGTCACAAGGATCCGAATCCGAGGCATGGATCGACGGCGAAGAGGGCAGTATCAACGTGCGTTGAAGGTAGGGGATGGCGCAGGCGTTGAGGACGACGAGGGTCTCTGAAAAACGGGACTGGACATCAGTGTGCCAAGTGGCTACACTGACCCTTTGCGCTGCCTGTTAGCTGTCCCCTGTCCGTCACCAGGGGTCTGTCCTCCCTTGAGCACCGACGACCGAAGAGCCCCTGAGCTGGGGTTTCTGTCTCTGTGCGCAAGAGAGGGGCCGGTACGCGCGTAGTGAGTCCGAGCCCTCGGAAGGACCCCCTCTTGGCCGCCTCGCGCAACGCCTCGATCGCGAATACGAACAACGGCGCCAGCACCGCCCCGCTGCGCATCTCCTTTGCAAAGATCCGTGAGCCTCTCGAGGTTCCCAACCTGCTCGCGCTGCAGACCGAGAGCTTTGACTGGCTGCTCGGCAACACCGCCTGGCAGAGTCGGGTGGAGGAGGCTCTGGAGAACGGTCAGGACGTCCCCACCAAGTCCGGCCTCGAAGAGATCTTCGAGGAGATCTCCCCGATCGAGGACTTCTCCGGGTCGATGTCGCTGACCTTCCGCGACCACCGTTTCGAGCCGCCGAAGAACAGCATCGACGAGTGCAAGGAGCGCGACTTCACGTACGCGGCTCCGCTCTTCGTGACGGCAGAGTTCACCAACAACGAGACCGGCGAGATCAAGTCCCAGACGGTCTTCATGGGCGACTTCCCGCTCATGACGGGCAAGGGCACCTTCGTCATCAACGGCACCGAGCGTGTCGTCGTGTCGCAGCTGGTCCGCTCGCCCGGTGTCTACTTCGACTCCTCGATCGACAAGACGTCCGACAAGGACATCTTCTCCGCCAAGATCATCCCGTCCCGGGGTGCCTGGCTGGAGATGGAGATCGACAAGCGCGACATGGTCGGTGTCCGTATCGACCGCAAGCGCAAGCAGTCCGTGACCGTCCTCCTGAAGGCGCTCGGCTGGACCACCGAGCAGATCCTCGAGGAGTTCGGCGAGTACGAGTCCATGCGCGCCACCCTGGAGAAGGACCACACCCAGGGCCAGGACGACGCGCTGCTCGACATCTACCGCAAGCTGCGTCCGGGCGAGCCCCCCACGCGTGAGGCCGCGCAGACGCTGCTCGAGAACCTCTACTTCAACCCCAAGCGCTACGACCTGGCGAAGGTCGGCCGCTACAAGGTCAACAAGAAGCTCGGCGCGGACGAGCCGCTGGACGCCGGTGTGCTCACCACCGACGACGTCATCGCCACCATCAAGTACCTGGTCAAGCTGCACGCCGGCGAGACCGAGACGGTCGGCGAGTCCGGTCGCTCGATCATGGTCGAGACGGACGACATCGACCACTTCGGCAACCGCCGTATCCGCAGCGTCGGCGAGCTGATCCAGAACCAGGTCCGTACGGGTCTCGCCCGTATGGAGCGTGTCGTGCGTGAGCGCATGACCACCCAGGACGTCGAGGCGATCACGCCGCAGACCCTGATCAACATCCGGCCGGTCGTCGCCTCCATCAAGGAGTTCTTCGGCACCAGCCAGCTGTCCCAGTTCATGGACCAGAACAACCCGCTGTCGGGTCTGACGCACAAGCGTCGTCTCAACGCGCTCGGCCCGGGTGGTCTCTCCCGTGAGCGGGCCGGCTTCGAGGTCCGTGACGTGCACCCCTCGCACTACGGCCGGATGTGCCCGATCGAGACGCCGGAAGGCCCGAACATCGGTCTGATCGGCTCGCTGGCCTCCTACGGGCGGGTCAACGCGTTCGGTTTCATCGAGACGCCGTACCGCAAGGTCGTCGAGGGCGTCGTCACCGACGACGTCGACTACCTGACCGCCGACGAGGAGGACCGCTTCGTCATCGCGCAGGCCAACGCGCCGCTGACCGACGAACTGCGGTTCGCCGAGTCCCGCGTGCTGGTCCGCCGCCGTGGCGGCGAGGTCGACTACGTCGCCGGTGACGACGTCGACTACATGGACGTCTCGCCGCGCCAGATGGTGTCGGTCGCGACCGCCATGATCCCGTTCCTCGAGCACGACGACGCCAACCGTGCCCTCATGGGCGCGAACATGATGCGTCAGGCCGTGCCGCTCATCAAGTCCGAGTCCCCGCTCGTCGGCACCGGCATGGAGTACCGCTCCGCCGTCGACGCCGGCGACGTGGTCAAGGCCGAGAAGGCGGGTGTGGTCCAGGAGGTCTCCGCGGACTACATCACCACCGCGAACGACGACGGCACGTACATCACGTACCGCCTGGCCAAGTTCGCCCGCTCCAACCAGGGCACCTCGGTCAACCAGAAGGTCATCGTCAACGAGGGCGACCGGATCATCGAGGGCCAGGTCCTGGCCGACGGTCCGGCCACCGAGAACGGCGAGATGGCCCTCGGCAAGAACCTGCTCGTGGCGTTCATGCCGTGGGAGGGTCACAACTACGAGGACGCGATCATCCTGTCGCAGCGCCTCGTGCAGGACGACGTCCTCTCCTCGATCCACATCGAGGAGCACGAGGTCGACGCCCGTGACACCAAGCTCGGCCCCGAGGAGATCACCCGGGACATCCCGAACGTCTCCGAGGAGGTCCTCGCCGACCTCGACGAGCGCGGCATCATCCGCATCGGTGCCGAGGTCGTCGCCGGCGACATCCTGGTCGGCAAGGTCACGCCCAAGGGTGAGACCGAGCTGACGCCGGAGGAGCGCCTGCTGCGCGCGATCTTCGGTGAGAAGGCCCGTGAGGTCCGTGACACCTCGCTGAAGGTGCCGCACGGCGAGATCGGCAAGGTCATCGGCGTCCGCGTCTTCGACCGTGAAGAGGGCGACGAGCTGCCGCCGGGCGTGAACCAGCTGGTTCGTGTCTACGTGGCGCAGAAGCGCAAGATCACGGACGGTGACAAGCTCGCCGGCCGCCACGGCAACAAGGGTGTCATCTCCAAGATCCTGCCCATCGAGGACATGCCGTTCCTCGAGGACGGGACCCCGGTCGACATCATCCTCAACCCGCTCGGTGTGCCGTCCCGAATGAACCCGGGACAGGTGCTGGAGATCCACCTCGGCTGGCTCGCCAGCCGCGGCTGGGACGTCTCCGGTCTCGCCGACGACTGGGCGCAGCGCCTCCAGGCCATCGGTGCCGACGAGGTCGCCCCGGGCACCAACGTCGCCACCCCGGTCTTCGACGGTGCGCGTGAGGACGAGCTGGCCGGTCTCCTCCAGCACACGATCCCGAACCGCGACGGCGAGCGCATGGTGCTCCCGACCGGCAAGGCGCCGCTGTTCGACGGCCGCTCCGGCGAACCGTTCCCGGAGCCGATCTCGGTCGGCTACATGTACATCCTGAAGCTCCACCACCTGGTCGACGACAAGCTGCACGCCCGTTCGACCGGCCCCTACTCGATGATCACCCAGCAGCCGCTGGGTGGTAAGGCCCAGTTCGGTGGCCAGCGGTTCGGCGAGATGGAGGTGTGGGCGCTGGAGGCGTACGGCGCCGCCTACGCCCTCCAGGAGCTGCTGACCATCAAGTCCGACGACGTCACCGGCCGCGTGAAGGTCTACGAGGCCATCGTCAAGGGCGAGAACATCCCCGAGCCCGGCATCCCCGAGTCCTTCAAGGTGCTCATCAAGGAGATGCAGTCGCTCTGCCTGAACGTGGAGGTGCTGTCCAGCGACGGCATGTCCATCGAGATGCGTGACACCGACGAGGACGTCTTCCGCGCAGCGGAGGAGCTCGGCATCGACCTGTCCCGGCGTGAGCCGAGCAGCGTCGAAGAGGTCTGACGGGAGTCCGGCGGGGCCTGCGCGATCAGCGCCCCGCCGACCCCCAGGCCCCCGTTTCAGACCAAAGACTTACAACCCTGAGAGGGATTGACGCATAGTGCTCGACGTCAACTTCTTCGATGAGCTCCGGATCGGTCTGGCAACCGCTGACGACATCCGTCAGTGGAGCCACGGCGAGGTCAAGAAGCCCGAGACCATCAACTACCGCACCCTCAAGCCCGAAAAGGACGGACTCTTCTGCGAGAAGATCTTCGGTCCGACCCGGGACTGGGAGTGCTACTGCGGCAAGTACAAGCGCGTTCGCTTCAAGGGCATCATCTGTGAGCGCTGTGGCGTCGAGGTCACGCGCGCCAAGGTGCGCCGTGAGCGGATGGGCCACATCGAGCTTGCCGCGCCCGTCACGCACATCTGGTACTTCAAGGGTGTGCCGAGCCGGCTGGGTTATCTGCTCGACCTGGCTCCCAAGGACCTCGAGAAGGTCATCTACTTCGCGGCGTACATGATCACGTTCGTCGACGAGGAGCGCCGTACGCGTGACCTGCCCTCCCTGGAGGCGCATGTCTCCGTGGAGCGCCAGCAGGTCGAGAACCGCCGGGACGCCGACCTGGAGGCCCGCGCCAAGAAGCTCGAGACCGACCTGGCCGAGCTGGAGGCCGAGGGCGCCAAGGCCGACGTACGCCGCAAGGTGCGCGAAGGTGCCGAGCGGGAGATGAAGCAGCTGCGCGACCGTTCGCAGCGCGAGATCGACCGTCTCGACGAGGTGTGGACCCGCTTCAAGAACCTCAAGGTCCAGGACCTGGAGGGCGACGAGCTGCTCTACCGCGAGCTGCGGGACCGCTTCGGCACGTACTTCGACGGTTCGATGGGTGCCGCGGCGCTGCAGAAGCGCCTGGAGTCCTTCGACCTCGACGAGGAGGCCGAGCGCCTCCGCGAGATCATCCGCACCGGCAAGGGCCAGAAGAAGACCCGTGCGCTCAAGCGCCTGAAGGTCGTCTCCGCGTTCCTGCAGACCAGCAACAGCCCCAAGGGCATGGTCCTTGACTGCGTGCCGGTCATCCCGCCGGACCTGCGTCCGATGGTGCAGCTGGACGGTGGCCGCTTCGCGACCTCCGACCTGAACGACCTGTACCGCCGGGTGATCAACCGGAACAACCGTCTGAAGCGGCTTCTCGACCTCGGTGCGCCCGAGATCATCGTCAACAACGAGAAGCGCATGCTCCAGGAGGCCGTCGACGCCCTCTTCGACAACGGTCGTCGTGGTCGCCCGGTCACCGGTCCCGGTAACCGTCCGCTGAAGTCCCTCAGCGACATGCTGAAGGGCAAGCAGGGCCGTTTCCGTCAGAACCTGCTCGGCAAGCGTGTGGACTACTCCGCGCGTTCCGTGATCGTCGTCGGTCCGCAGCTGAAGCTGCACCAGTGCGGTCTGCCGAAGGCGATGGCGCTCGAGCTCTTCAAGCCGTTCGTCATGAAGCGGCTCGTGGACCTCAACCACGCGCAGAACATCAAGTCCGCCAAGCGGATGGTCGAGCGCGGCCGGACCGTGGTGTACGACGTCCTCGAAGAGGTCATCGCCGAGCACCCGGTGCTGCTGAACCGTGCGCCCACCCTGCACCGCCTCGGCATCCAGGCCTTCGAGCCGCAGCTGGTCGAGGGCAAGGCCATCCAGATCCACCCGCTCGTCTGCACCGCGTTCAACGCGGACTTCGACGGCGACCAGATGGCCGTCCACCTGCCGCTCTCCGCGGAGGCGCAGGCCGAGGCCCGCATCCTGATGCTGTCCTCGAACAACATCCTCAAGCCCGCCGACGGCCGTCCGGTGACGATGCCGACCCAGGACATGGTCCTCGGTCTGTTCTTCCTCACCACCGACGGCGAGATGCGTGACGTCAAGGGCGAGGGCCGCAACTTCGCGTCCGTCGCCGAGGCGATCATGGCGTTCGACGCGGGTGAGCTGTCGCTCCAGTCGCGCGTGGACATCCGCTTCCCGGTGGGCACCATCCCGCCGCGCGGCTGGACCCCGCCGGCCCAGGAGGAGGGCGAGCCGGAGTGGCAGCAGGGGGACTCGTTCCGCCTGAACACCACCCTGGGCCGCGCGCTCTTCAACGAGCTGCTGCCCGAGGACTACCCGTTCGTCGACTACGAGGTCGGCAAGAAGCAGCTCTCCGAGATCGTCAACGACCTCGCCGAGCGGTACCCCAAGGTCATCGTGGCGGCGACGCTCGACAACCTGAAGGCGTCCGGCTTCTTCTGGGCGACCCGTTCCGGTGTCACCGTGGCCATCTCCGACGTCGTCGTTCCCGAGGCGAAGAAGGAGATCGTCAAGGGTTACGAGGCGCAGGACGAGAAGGTCCAGAAGCAGTACGAGCGCGGTCTGATCACCAAGGAAGAGCGCACTCAGGAGCTCATCGCGATCTGGACCAAGGCGACCAACGAGGTCGCCGAGGCGATGAACGCGAACTTCCCGAAGACCAACCCGGTCTCCATGATGGTCAACTCGGGTGCTCGCGGAAACATGATGCAGATGCGTCAGATCGCCGGTATGCGCGGTCTGGTGTCGAACGCCAAGAACGAGACGATTCCGCGTCCCATCAAGGCGTCCTTCCGTGAAGGCCTCTCCGTGCTGGAGTACTTCATCTCCACCCACGGTGCCCGTAAGGGTCTCGCGGACACCGCCCTGCGTACCGCCGACTCGGGTTACCTCACCCGTCGTCTGGTGGACGTCTCGCAGGACGTCATCATCCGCGAGGAGGACTGCGGCACCGAGCGCGGTCTGAAGCTGAAGATCGCGATCCGCGGCGAGGACGGCGTCCTGCGCAAGACGGACGACGTCGAGACCAGCGTCTACGCCCGCATGCTCGCCGAGGACGTCGTCATCGACGGCAAGGTGATCGCGCCGGCCAACGTGGACCTGGGCGACGTGCTCATCGACCAGCTGGTGCGCCACGGTGTCGAGGAGGTCAAGACCCGCTCGATCCTGACCTGTGAGTCCCAGGTCGGCACCTGCGCCATGTGCTACGGCCGCTCGCTGGCCACCGGCAAGCTGGTCGACATCGGTGAGGCGGTCGGCATCATCGCCGCCCAGTCCATCGGTGAGCCCGGTACCCAGCTGACGATGCGTACCTTCCACACCGGTGGTGTGGCCGGTGACGACATCACCCAGGGTCTGCCGCGTGTCGTCGAGCTCTTCGAGGCTCGTACCCCGAAGGGTGTCGCCCCGATCTCCGAGGCCCAGGGCCGCGTGCGGATCGAGGAGACCGAGAAGACCAAGAAGCTCGTCATCACCCCGGACGACGGCAGCGACGAGACGGCGTTCCCGATCTCGAAGCGCGCCCGGCTCCTGGTCAGCGAGGGCGAGCACGTCCAGGTGGGCCAGAAGCTCACCGTGGGTGCCACCAACCCGCACGACGTGCTGCGCATTCTGGGCCAGCGTGCCGTCCAGGTCCACCTGGTCGGCGAGGTCCAGAAGGTCTACAACTCGCAGGGTGTGTCGATCCACGACAAGCACATCGAGATCATCATCCGGCAGATGCTGCGCCGGGTGACGATCATCGAGTCGGGCGACGCGGAGCTGCTGCCCGGCGAGCTGGTCGAGCGCTCGAAGTTCGAGACCGAGAACCGTCGTGTGGTCCAGGAGGGCGGTCACCCGGCCTCCGGTCGTCCGCAGCTGATGGGTATCACCAAGGCCTCGCTGGCGACGGAGTCCTGGCTGTCGGCCGCCTCCTTCCAGGAGACGACCCGAGTGCTGACGGACGCGGCGATCAACGCCAAGTCCGACAGCCTCATCGGCCTCAAGGAGAACGTCATCATCGGTAAGCTCATCCCGGCCGGTACGGGTCTGTCCCGCTACCGCAACATCCGGGTCGAGCCGACCGAGGAGGCGAAGGCCGCGATGTACTCGGCCGTCGGCTACGACGACATCGACTACTCGCCGTTCGGCACGGGCTCCGGCCAGGCCGTTCCGCTGGAGGACTACGACTACGGTCCGTACAACCAGTGAGCCGGTGAAATGAGTTGAAGGGCGGTCACCCCGTTTCGTACGGGGTGACCGCCCTTCGGCGTGTGGTTCAGCGTCCGGTGAGTTCCACGGCGGCCACGGCGGCCGTGGTGAGCGCGGCCAGGGCGCCGATGCTCGCCAGCGGCCAGCGGGAGCGCTCCAGGGAGTCAAGCCGCTGTTCGTGGTCGGCGAGCTGCTTGTCGATCTGGTCGCTGCGCTGCACCAGCAGGGCGAGCGAGCCGTCGACGCGGGCGAAACCGGCCTCCACGGTGCCGCGCAGGCGTTCCAGCTCGAGTGCGACGTCGCGTTGTTCCGGGGGCGTCATCCGTCACCCCCGGTGCGCAGCCAGGCGGGCAGCAGGGCCTGGACGCCGGGCAGGGCCATGACCCGGGTCACGGCCGCGGCGACGGCGAGGGCGCCGGCCACCCAGGGGAGTGTCCTGGAGATGCCGACGGAGTCGACGACCGTCGGCAGCAGGACGCACAGGCCGACAGCGGTCTGGACTACGGTGCGGAGGGTCCGCTTGGCGGCCTCTGACACGAGGGCCTCCTTTCTCAGGAGCTGTAGGGGACCTTCAGTGCCGCCCAGGACTTGGCGCCGGGCCAGCCGTCGGCGTCGGAGCCGGTGTAGCCGAGCCTGCGCTGCCACTTGGCGTAGGAGAGCCGGTCGGCCTCGGTCCACTGGGGGCCGGGTCCTGAGGCGTAGGCGGAGCAGCCGACCGCGACCAGGCGCTTGCCCATCGCGGTGACGACCGCCGACTTCGGCTTCTTCCGGAACCACTCGGCGCCCGGGAAGGGCTGGTGGGCGGGGGTTCCCGGGGACGTCGTGACCTTCTTGCCGAGGCGGGTGGCGACCCGGGCCCGGAAGTCGGTCATCGCGAAACCCCGCGGGTCGATCTTGGTGTTGGTCCACTCCTTGTGGCCGATCACGGAGTGGGCGCTCCAGCCGTGCGCCCGGCACAGCGCGGCGGACGCCCGGACCATGGCCTCCAGCTGGACCTCGGGCCAGGGATCCTTGCCGTTGCCGAGGTTGACGCACTCGAAGCCGTAGAAGTGGACGTTGCCGTCGGTGTCGTTCTCGTCGGGCGCGGGCAGCGCCTTCTCGGCGATCACGGCTCTGAGGACGTCGCCGTCGCCGCTGCCGGCGTGGTTGGCGCGGCCGTTGCCGACGAGGTGGACGGTGCCGTCCTTGGCGATGACGCCGTGGCAGAGGGGGCCGGGCAGGGCGGTGTAGCCGTTGAAGCACATCGCGACGGAGCCGCTGGTGCCGGAGGTGACGGTGTGATGGATGATCACGCCGTTGACCGGGCCCCAACTGCCTTTGTGGTTGCGGTTGTGGGTGCGCCAGCCGGTGTGCTCGACGACGGTGACGCCCTCGGCCTTCAGGGCGGCTACGAGGGCGTCGGCGGAGAGGGGGTTGGCCATGGGTGGTGCCTCCCTGGGGAGTTCGTGAAAAAACCCCGGCCGCCGGGGCGGCTCGGGGTACGGGTGGGGCTCGCGGGGGCGTCAGCCGGAGGTGTCGCCCTCTTCCGGCTCGCCCTCCTCCGGCTCTTCCGGCTCTTCCGCCGGCCATGCGGCGCACAGTGCCGCGTAGGCCGTCACCCTGGACCGGAAGTCGGCCAGGGCCGCGGCCACCGCCCGCTGGACCGCCGTCGGGTCGGGGACGACCGGGTCCGTGCCGACCGGCCCGATGAGGAGGTCGCCGCGGGCGTACAGGACGGCGCCGCCGGCACCCGCCTCGGAGAACGTGGCGGAGACCTGGACGGGCGGGTAGATGCCGGTGACCGGGTCGGGCGTGAGGACGGAACTGTCGCTGGTGTCGTAGACGTTGACGTGGATGGTGTGGCCGGCCTCCGTGACGGTGGCCCGGCCGGCGTAGTCGATCGCGATGCCCCAGGGCTGGGTGGGATCGATGTCCATGGGATGCCTTCCTAGGTCTGGCGGCCGTACATGAGGACCGGGGTCGCGTAGACGGTGCCGGTCGTCGCGATGGCCTGGATTTCGACCTTGAGGGGGTTGGCGGCGTCGGGGCCGAAGACCGTGCCGAAGTCGCTGCTGACCAGGTCGGTGTAATCGAACTCGGTGCCCGCGGAGACGGCGGGACCCCACTGGACGCCGGCGACCAGCACCCGGACCTGACCGGCCCCGCCGGAGCTGGCCGCGGTGCTCAGCTTGAGCCGCAGCTTGGGCTGCCAGACCGGGTTGTAGGACAGCGCGATCGTCGTCCAGGACGTCGCGGCGGTCTGCGGCCAGCGTGCCGGTGTGGCGTCCTGCGGGGGCAGCATGGTGAGCCAGGGCCGGGCCAGGCCGCCGCTGTTGACGTCGTCGGAGATGATCTCCCGGCTCGCGTTGTCGTAGATCCGCAGCGGCTGGAGCGCGGTCGAGGTGCCCACGCCGTTGAACAGGGACAGGGCGAGGCTGCCGGTCTGGCGGTGGATCTCCAGGCCGTACTCGTCGTCCTTCCACGAGCCGACCCGGAACATCGCCCCGGTGCTGCCCGGCCGCTGTACTAGCAGGGTGCCGCCGTCGGTGACCTTCAGGGTGCCGTCGCTGATCTCGACCTCGCCGCCGGTGATGGTGTTGAGCGCGGGCCGGGTGTTGACGGCGGTGGACAGCTGCTGGATCCGGCGTTCCATCTGGGTGAGCCGGTCGATGATGTCCTCGGGGAGCTGTGGCATCAGACCTCCTCCAGGTAGAGCTCGGCGGTGTCGGGGCGGCCCCGCTGTCCCGGGCTGACCTTGACGCCGACGATCCGGTAGCGGGCGTCGAGGCCCTCGGTCCACCACTCGTCGGTGATCCGCAGCCGGACGGTGCGGCCCAGGAGCGCGGGCGGCACCAGGTCGTCGAGGCGGACGCTGATCTCGGGGATCACCACCGCACCGACGCCCTCGGTGAGTTCGGCGTTGGCCAGGGACAGCAGGACCGGGACGCTGGCGACGTCGTTGTGGTCCGAGGTCAGGTCGATGCGCGGGTAGCCGGCGCCGATCAGGGTGTCGCCCACGGGGACGGTGGCGTCGGCGTACAGGGGCCGGGACTCGGCCGCCTGGTTGGTGTTGTCGGTGGCGCCGCGGGCCCGGGCGGTGGTGCCGCCGCGGGTGGCGTCGCGCGGGAAGACGTACGACAGGATCGAGCCGGGCCGGTCCATCACCAGGTCGGTGGTGCCGATGGAGATCTTCGGGCTGCCCAGTCGCAGCCGGCGCACCCGTTCGCCGCTGACCGGGTCGCGGTAGACGGCGATGTGGTGCTCGAAGCCGTTCTCCAGGGCGGCGAGCGCGTCCAGCGCCTCCAGGTAGACCGTCTCGTCGCCGTTGCGGTACGCGACCGAGCGGGTCTCGTCGGAGGTCTCGTAGCCGTAGCTCACCCCGATGTCCCCGCCGGCCAGGGTGGGCCCGCTCCCGTCGGCGAACCTGCCGGTCTGGAGGTGCTCCCACAGTTTGCGGGCCACCGCCAGCTGGTCCACGTCCTGGAGGTCGAGGTCGTCGCGGATCCGGCGGCGGCCGGCGTACGACTCGAAGGTGGCGGCCTGGATGCCGAGGGTGAGGACGCCGCGGTCGTCGCTCTGCAGGGTGGACGTCCAGATGATGCCGCCCCACCACAGGTCGTTGCCGCGCTGGAGGTAGACCGCGGTGCGGCCCTCCTCGATCCGGCGGACCCGGGTGGCCATCGCCGTGTCGGGCACCGGGACGGTGCCGGAGAGCGACCCGGCCTTGCCGATGTAGTCGTCCACGGTGACGTCGCGCAGCGGCAGGATGTCGATGGTGCGGTCGGTGAGCAGGTCGCAGAAGATCGCCCGGTACGGCGTGTTGACGGTCGTCGTCATGAGGCTGCCTCGTAGGTGGCGGTGCCCATGACGGTGTGGCCGGAGGCCCAGGTCCACGGGGTGAGGGAGTCCAGGCCGCCGGTGGCGGTGAAGGCGGTGGCGGTGGGCCGGCCCGAGGCGAGGATCAGCTCGAAGGCGCCGGTGGTGGCGAGGTAGACCCGGGCCGTGGCGCGGTTGGGGGCGTCCCCGGCGGCGAGCTCGGCGAAGCCGATCAGCGGGCGGGCCGCGGCGGCGGTCACCGGCAGTGAGAAGCGCCAGTTGTCGTTGGTGGTGGCGCCGGAGCCGAAGCTGGTGGTGCTGCCGAAGGTGATCGCGAAGTTCAGGTGCACGGTCGTGCCGAACTTGACGTACCGGCAGCTCAGCGAGGCGTTTCCGAAGGCGGGGGTGGCCGATCCGGTGCTGGTGACCCAGGTCGGCGTCCAGCTCTGCCAGGTGGGCAGGACCGGGTAGTCGGTCCACGCGGTGCCGGACCAGCGCTGCAACTGCCCGTTCACGTCCCGGTACTGGCCCGGGTAGGAGCCGCCGGTGGTGTCCGAGAACACCGGGAGGATGCCGCCGGCACCGACCGTCGCCGTACGGCGGTCGCCGAGGGTGCTCCAGTCGATGGCGGTGGTGCCTGCGCTCGCGCCCTTGGGCACGGTGACCTGGTACAGCGGCAGGGACAGCGCGGGCGGGGCCGGGACGGCGGGCACCGCGGTCGCGTCGCCCCTGACGATCTCCAGGACGGCCTCGGCGCGTCCGGAGGCGTCGTACTGGTCGTCGTGGACGCGCAGTACGACGAGGTCGACGCGGTCGTGCAGGGGGTCGCCGTCGGCGAAGACCAGGTTCAGGTACTCGGTGAGCGCGATCGGGTAGGCGCCCTGGGCGTCCGTGCCCTGGATCAGGGCCCGGCCGGGGCTGACCGTGGCGGTCATCGTGCCGGCGGTACCGGTGAGGGTGAAGCCCGCGATGCGGTAGAGGCCGCTGGCGGAGCCCGGCAGGACGCCGGAGCGGGTGGCGACCGGTGAGACGGGGGTGAGGGCGCCGAGCGAGACGAGCCGGGTGTCCTCGCGGGACTGGCCGTCGGGGGAGAGCCATCCGGAGCGTACGGGCATGACGGTTCCTTCCGAGAGGGGTGCGGTGGTTCAGTGGGCCCGAGCCGGTCGGATCAGGTGGCGGACTCGTAGGTGCCCCAGATCGACAGGACGTCGCCGGCCTGCCAGGTGTAGGGCACGGACTTGGTCCAGCTCGCCGTGACCGTGCCCGAGGTGGTGGTGATGCGATTGGCCACGCCGCCGTTGGCCGTCGACAGCTGGGCGGCCCCCTGGAAGAAGCGGAAGCCGTTGATGCTGCTGTAACCGACGACGTTCAGCAGGATGTCGGTCATCCAGCCGGTGGCCGGGAGGACCGGCATCGAGATGGACCAGGCGCCGGCGGCGTCCAGCGCGGCGACGTTGGTCGTCGTCCCCATGGCCAGCCGGGCGCGGACGTGGACGAGCGTGCCGAGCTTGACGTACCTGCCGTTGAGGCTGCCGTTGCCGACCACCGGAGCGGTGCCCGTGGACGAGTACCAGACGGGCGTGTAGTTGGTCCAGGTGGGCACCGGCTGGTACGCCGTCCAGGCCGTGCCGTTCCAGCGCTGGAGCCCGGAGCCGCTGTCGCGGTACTGGCCGGTGTAGCTGGCCGTGGTGACCGCGCCGGCCGGGGCGATACCGCCCAGGGCGCTCGGGTAGCCGACCCAGGCCGAGCCGTCCCAGCGCTGGAGGTCGCCGCCGGAGTCGCGGTACTGGCCCGGGTAGGCGCCGTTCCCGGTGTCGCCGACCACGGGCAGGATGCCGCCGGCCGCGACGGTGGGGGTGCGCAGGTCGAGGGCGGCGGCCCAGTTGACGCCGCCGGTGCCGGCGCTGCTGCCGGCCCCGATCGGGACCTGGTAGATCGGCAGCGCGATGGCGGGGAGCGCGGGCACCTCCGGGCTCGCGGCCGGGGTGCCCCGGACGATCTCGACGGCGGCCTTGGTGAAGCCGGAGGCGTCGTACTGGTTGTCGTAGATCCGCAGGACGACGACGTCGATCCGGGGGGCCGCGTCGCCGTCGGCGAAGGTGAGCGTCAACTGCTCGGAGAGGGTGACCGGGTACGCGCCCTGGTTGCTGTCGCCCTGGACGACGGCGCGGCCCTCGTGGACGGTGGCGGTCATGGTGCCGGTACCGCCCTCCATCCAGAAGCCCGACAGCCGGTACTGCCCGTCGTAGGAACCGGGGAGGATGCCGGAGCGGACGTCCAGCGGGTTGGCCGGGGTGGTGGCTCCCAGCTGGGTCAGTCGGGTGTCCTCGCGGGTCTGGCCGGTCTCGGCCACCCATGAGCTGCGCAGGTTCATCTGCTGGTCTCCTGTGGTCGCGGAGGAAAAGGAGGGTTGGTCAGGACCGGAGCCACTCGGCGTTCAGGCTGGTGTAGTAGCCGGAGCCGCCGAGGGTGGTCATCGTGGTGCCCGAGCTCTGCAGGCCGTACAGGGCGACCTTGTCGCCGGCCGCCAGCTTCAGCAGGGCGGTGCCGCCGACGGTGGTCGCGCCCGGCCCTGCGCCGATCTGCCAGGTGGCGCGGGGCACACCGGCACCGTTGACGTAGATGCGCGATCCACGGGTGCCGGAGGTGGACTCCGTGAACCAGGTGACGGCGCCGGCCACCCGCCACCATCCGGCGCGCGGCACGGTGTAGACGTTGGTGGCCCAGCCGGCCGTGTCGTCGACGTCGGTGACGTTCAGGTTCATCGCCGTCCACACGCCACTGGACACCGACTGCGCGGTGCTCTGGGACACACTGAGCAGGAGGGTCGTACGGCCCTCCGCGTAGACCCAGGCGCTGCCGTTCCAGCGTTGCAGCTGTCCCGCCGCGTCCTCCCGGTACTGGCCGACGTAACTGCCGCTGACCAGCAGGGGAGTGGACGGCGCGATCCCGCCGGCCGACTTCGGGTACGGCACCCAGACCGTGCCGTCCCAGCGCTGCAGGACGCCCGACTCCTCGCGGTACTGGCCGGGGTAGGCGCCGCTGAAGCCGCCCGCCGGGACGATTCCGCCCAGGGCGACGGTCGGGTAGCGCAGAGGAGTGACGGCCGATTCCCAGAGGAGTCCCCCGCCGCCGGCCGAGGCGCCCTTGGGCACCCTGATCTGGTAGAGCGGCAGGGCGCTGCCGTCGGGGGTGTTGGGCAGCGTCGGGGAGGTCGAGGGCGTGCCCTTCACCAGCCGCAGCAGGGCCTCCGTCGCCGCGGTGCCGTCGTAGACGCTGTCCCGTACGACGAGTTCGACCAGGTCGAGGCGGTCGTACTGGGCGTCGCCGTCGAGCACGGTCAGGGTCTCGGGCTCGGTGACCGCGACCGGGTAGGCGCCCTGGTTGATCCGGCCGCCCTGGACGAAGGCGCGGCCGGTGCCGATGGTGAACGTCATGCTTCCGGTGGCGCCGGTGAGGGCGAAGCCGCCGGGGACGATGCCGCCGCGCGACTTGAGGGGGAGGTTCTCGGCGGCGTTGGCGTTGACGGTCAGCAGCCCGGACAGGGTGAGGCGGGTGTCCTCACGGGTCTGGCCGGTCTCGGTGAGCCAGGCGGCTCGAACAGTCATGTGATCACCACTCCGCTGCTCGCCAGCGCACCGTCATCCGGGCGCCGGTGTCGTAGGTGTCGGGCCGGAAGGCCAGTTGGGCGCGGCCCGGGGCGAAGGCGAAGAGCTCCTCGGGGCTGCTGTCGGGGGCCGCGGTGTGCCGGCGGGAGGCGGTGCCGTTGAGGGTGACCGTGCCCGCGGCGGTGTCGACGACGAGCTCGTCACCGGCGGCGAGCCCGATCTGGTAGCGCAGCCGCAGGGCCGAGGTCCGGTCGGTGACGGTCGGGTTGGCGCACGGGCCGTTGAAGGTGAGCACCGGGTGGGTGGGCGCGGAGCCGTCGTTGTCGGCGTTGACGTCGCCGGTGGAGGTGGCCTGGCCCCAGTACAGCGGCCAGTACAGCGGCCAGGTCAGTCCGCTCTCGGGCTGCGGGGCACCGGTCACCGCGGTCCGCTCGGTGACCGAGTAGCGGCGCGGGTCGGTGGCGTACCACTGCACGGACGCCCGGGAGACGCCCTGCGTGGTGTACGTCCGGTCGGCGGCCAGCACCCGCTGGCTGACCCGGGCGCGTACGGCCAGTGTCTCGCCGTGCAGCCGGACGGCGAGCCAGCGCTCCTGGTCGTCGAGGAGCAGGGCCTGGCGCAGGGCGCGGGTGACGGTGAGGGAGGAGACGGTGTCGCCCTGCGGGGGCACCGTCCACACCGTGCCGCCGATCCTGCGGGGCTTGGCGTAGCGGGCGCCGGGCCAGGCGCCGTGCGCGGTGGGGTGGTCGGCGTCGGAGGAGTCGTACTCCGGCAGGTCCTCCCAGCCGCTGAGGCCGCCCCGGTCGATCTCGTACGGGGTGCCGGGGCCCAGCAGCAGTCCGGCCCACTGCATCTGCCCGTCGCGGGTGATGAGTGAGCCGGGTGGCACGTCGTCGGTGTATGCGGTTGTCGTGGTCTCGGCCATGGGGCCGTCACCTCACTCTCATGGGCAGGCGTGGGCGGAGGCGAGGAAGAGGAGGTCTTCCGCCGTGCCGCGGGCGCCGGCGCTGCGGCTCTCGTGGAACTCCTTGACGCGGTGGGGGAGTTGGGACGTGGTCCGGTGCCGGCGTGCCAGGGACCGCTGTCGCTCCAGGGCGCTCGGCGGCAGCACCCGTCCGCCCGCGCGGGTCGCGCCGGGGACGGCGACACCTCCCTCGGCGAGCATCGGGATCTTGTTGAGATGGACGCCGAACTTCTTGCCGAGGAACGAGAAACTCAGGGAGTTGAGCCCGTCGATGATCCAGTTGGCGAAGGCGACGAGCCCCTGGATCGGGCCCTTGACGACGCCGGCGACGGTCTGCGCGCCGGTCGTCAGGAACTGTCCCATCGCGCGCAGGGTGCCCGAGGCCGCGTCCTTGATCCGGCCGAACATCCGGGGGATGTCCTGGGTGATCCAGGTGAGCGCCGGCCTGACCGCGTCCTTGAACCCCTGCCAGACCGACGACACCCTGCCGCTGAGTGCCCTGGTGTCCCCGGTGGTCAGCGCGTTCAGCACGGCGAAGCCGGTGCCGACGACGGCGCCGACGGCGGAGAGCGCGGTGGTGACCAGGCCGAGGTAGCCGGTGACGTACGTGTTCACGGCGCTCGCGACGGCCTTGATGACCGGGGTCAGGATCGTCAGATACCCCTCGACGTACTTCAGCACGAGCGTGGCGAGCTGCTCCATCAGCCGTTGCCCGGTCTCGGAGTTCAGCGCGAGCTCGATCAGCCAGCCGGCGACGGGGAGCAGGAGGCCGGTGACGAAGCCGATGGGGTTGGCGCGGGTGAGGGCGTTGATGATCAGCATGACGCCGGCGCCGATGGTCATGAGGGTGCCGAAGGTGCCCATGATGTCGCCCAGGACGCCGGAGGCCTCGATCAGCGCGCCGACGATGGCGAAGACGCCGCCGAGGGAGGACGTGAGCCCGAGGAGGGTCTTCGTGGCGCTCTTGCCGCCGGCGTTCCTGATGCCGGACGCGGCGGCGGTGGCGGTCTGGCCGGCCTTGGTGACGGAGCGGGCGGCGGCGTCGGCGTTCGCCTTGGTGCCGCGTACGGCGGTGGCGGCCTGGTCCGCTGCCGTACGGATACGGTCGGTGCCGTCGGCCGCAGCCTTGATGCGGCTGCTGAGCGTGCGTACGGGGCCGAGGCTCTGCTCCACCCGGGACCGGAAGGAGTTCAAGGCCGGCACGATCCCGGCGAGTGGATCGGCTGACACTGCCGCGGTACTCATCCGCGCGCCTTCGCCAGGAACATCAGCGCGTCGGCGGTGCGCTGCGGGGTGCTGGTCTCGGCGGCGTAGTAGTGCTCGATGTGCAGGGCCCCGCCACTGGCCCCGGTGGCTCCGGTGTACGCCGAGCCCTGGGCGGCGGCGCGCCGCAGCAGCCGGTCGAGCTTGCTCAGCGGCAGGACGGCCTCCGCCTCACCGGCCTCGGCGAGGATCGCCGGGACACCGCCGGAGCGGGGCAGGACGACACCGCCGGTGGCCAGCGCGGGGATGCGCGGCAGGCTGACGCCGAAGGACTTGCCGCCGACGCCGGGGACCCAGCCGGGGATGGAGACCTTGATGCCGTTGAGGGCGCCGATCGCGCGGTTGATGATGCCGATGACGGCGTTGATCGGGCCCTTCACCGCGTCCTTGATGCCGTCGAAGGCACGGCTCGCGATGCCCTTGAGTCCGCCCCAGATGCTGGACAGCTTGTCCTTGACGGCCTTGAAGGCGCCCGGGATCGCGGACTTGACCCAGTTGACGACCGGCGAGATGACGGCCTTGATGCCCTTCCAGACGCCGGAGACGACCGACTTGATCGCGTTCAGCGCGGTGCTGATGACTTTCTTCCAGATGTTGACGTAGGTCTGGATGACGGTCGCGATGGCTTTGACGACCTTCGAGACGGCCGTCTTGATGCCGTCCCAGACCGACTTGATCAGCTTCGCCGCGTTCTTCATGATCGGCCCGATGGCCTTCATGACGGTGCCGATCACGGACTTGATGACGCCGAAGGCGGTCTGCAGGACCTTCTGCATGGTCTTCGACCTGGTCGCCATGTCGACGACCTTCTCGATCAGCGGCTGGAGCAGACTCATGAGCATGCCGAAGAAGTTGCCCTTCATCGACTTGTTCATCTTGTCCTGACCCTTGGCCGCCTTACCGGCCCCGGCCTCGTACTTCCCGAGACTCTGACCGGCGGTGGAACCGGTCTTGCCGGCTTTACCGATGGCCTTCTCAGCCTGCTCGGAGGCGGTCTTGAGGCCCTTGAGCTCGTTTCCCGAACTCTGCGCCGCCCCCTTGAGCTGCTTGAGCTGGCCCTCCGCACCGCCGGCCTTCTGTTTCAGTCCGTCCGTGGCCCGGCCGGCGTCCTGGGCCCGGTCCTTGAAATCCTTGAATGACGACGACGCCCTGCCGAGAGATCGAAGCAAAGACATATTCACCACATCCTTGAAATCGGGGACGAACCCCTGCGGTCAGCCAATGGCCGCAACCAGCGCGTCAATGCGTGAGTGCAGGTTTTCGAGCTCGTCCGCCGCGCTGCGCGACCGTGGGATGGAGCCAGGTGAGGCCGGTACCGATCCCACGCGGGCGCGGGTGTCACGTCCCGACCGCTCGATCCTGGCCACCCTTGTTTCCACTGCGCCGATCCGTTTGTTCGCGTTCTTCATGAGACGCGAGAGACGGTGCTCGATGGTGGAGAACCTGCCGTTGAGCTTGCGCTCGTCCTTCTGCTGAGCGGTCAGGAACTGGCGATCCAGCTCGGCTCTCCTCATGACGGCGTTCACCAGGCGGAGGGCGAGCCGGTTGACTTTCTCGGTGATATCGAAGATGGCGAAGTCGTACTTGACGAAGGTGACACCGATGAGGCTGCCTGTCAGTCCCGAAACGAAACCCATGAACTCCGGTGTCTTGTACCACCTGGTGTCGGGTTTGAAGGTCGACGCTCCGGCCTTTTCGATCTCGTCGGCAATGAGTTTCTTGAGCGTTTTCTCCTTTTCCGGCGCCGCCTTCTGCTCGGCTGCCTGTTCCTCGATCTTCTTCTCTGTGAGGATGAGAAAAAGTTCATTCCTGTCGATCTGCAGCTTTATTTCGGTGGCGAGCCTCTTGTCTTCGTCCTTGAGGCTCTGTATCTGCTCTTCCGGTGTGGGCATGGTGGCAGTCACTCCCTCCTGGTAGCATCGCGCGAATGGGCATCCAAGGCGGCAAGGGGGCCGGGCGGGGTGCAGTGGTTGGATACCTGCCCGTACGTCATTTGTTGGTGATCTGCGGAGTGTTCGCCCTTTATTGGGGAGCCACACTTGTCATCGAGCTTTTTGATCGCCTGGGCGGACTCGGAAACTGCGGTTACCGGATGGGGCCCGCTTGCGAGGAAGGGCGCTGGGCCCTGGCGATCGGAGCGCCCGCACTGATCCTCGGGATCTGCCTCGTGGGGTGGCTGCACGGATTGCGGGGCTGGGTGGGCCCGGTCGCAGCCTTTGGCGGATTAGCGTTTCTGTACGGCTCGGCCGGCGCCGCCCTGGTTTTCGCAGTCAATGTCCCGCAGGTCGGAGGGGTCGGCTGGGTCGTGATGAACACGGCTGCCGCAGTGCTGTTTTTCGGCCTCTTCGTGTTTCTACTCCTGGGTGTCCTCTCCGGCGTGCGGAACGGCGATGGCGCCATGCGCATGATGAGAGATCTCTTCTGGGTCCTGGAAGTACTTCCGGAGTCGAGGAAGCAGCGGAGGAGGATGAGGCGCGAGCGAGGTATTTCCGCACAGGAGCTGAGGGAGGGTCGCATCATCCCGGCAACACGACGCGAGAAGGCGCACTGGGTGCTCTTCGTGTCCGAGGCCGTGCTGGCACTCGTCGGCGGGATAATCGCAGGCCACGCATTCATCGCGTTCGCCTCGTGACGCCGCTCCGCCCATCGCCCCGCCCAACCGGCTGCGGGATCGCTCCGGACAGGCGCGGCGCCGACGGCTATGACCGCCCGCCCCGGCGCGCCCGCCGGGCCTCCGTCAGGGCGTCCGTCCAGCCGGCCGCGTAGGCGCGGGACTCCCGGGTGAGCAGTTCTTCGTACACCCGGTCGAGCAGGGCCTCGCGGTCGGGTGGTGCGGTGTGCAGGAGGTGGGCGAGGCGGGTGTAGGTGTCGATCTGCCGCTTCGGGAAGTCGCTCGTGCCAGTCGCCATATCGGGCCTGCTTTCCGGTCTGTCCGCTGGGCTGTGTTGCAGATGACGCTCCTGGGGTGTGCGAAGCGTCGGTTCGAACTAGTGTACGAGTAAGTCCGTGGTGCCGCTCCGTGTTTGGTGCGAACTCTCCGTGTTTCCGCGGTCCGGACCTGCGGCGATGCAGGCTGCCCCAAAAGTTGTGCCAGGTTCGTGGAGTAAGATCCGGCCGTTCTCCCATTGGGTATGGAGAACACGTGAACTACAGGGATATGTAAGAGAGTTGAGGGTCCGCCAGATGACGGTGGACGGCGACGGGCAGCCGTCCTCGCGCGGGGGAGCGCGACGGTACAGGGGACGAGAGCAAGGCCGACGGGGTGGACGGGGACGAGAACGACGCGCGAGATGATCACGAGATCGACTGGCTGGAACAGTCTCCCGATCTGCCGCATCTCATCGCGCGCGTCTCCGAGCTCGTCCTCCGCCACGGCTATGCCCCGGAAGACCTCCTGACCCTGCCCCGCGGCGAACTCGACCGGCGTGAACTGGCCGCCTACAGCGCTGGCTGGGCCGACGTCGTCAGCGAGCAGCTGCCCGCCATCCGCCGCGCCTACGAGGAGCGGATCACCGCCGCCTACTTCCAGGGCCAGGACGACGCCCTCACCGGTCACCGCCCGCGCCGCGCCCGTCGTACGGAGGGCGTGCCCGGCGGTGAGGTCATCCCGCTGCCGTACGTCGAACTGCTGCGCCCGCCGTCCGAGATGGCGCGGGTGGAGGCGCGGGGCGAACGGGAACGGTCGGTCGCGGACGGGACGCCGGTGCCCTCGCCGGGGCCGGGCGCGGACGAGCCCGACGGCGACGCCGGCGACTTCCTGCCCTCCGCCCGCGAGGCACGCGAGAAACGGTCGGCCCGCTCGGCCCGCCGTGCGGTGGTCCGGCGCAACGGCCGGGCCAGCGTGCCCCCGCTCACCCGCTCCGGTGGCGACGCGGGAGCCGGGCGGGACAGGGGACGCCGTACGGAGCCGGGCGAGCGCCCGCAGCAGGAGCCGCCGCCCGAGGAACGCCCCCGGCTGTCGGACAGGGCCCGCGCCCTCGCGGACGGACTGGAGGGACGGGCCACGGGGCGGCGCAGGGATGAGCCGCCGGAGGTGCCGGGATCGGGGTCAGGGCCGGGGGCGGGGTCGGGATCCGGGCGAGGGTGACCCGCTTGGTGCGTCAGGCGAAGAAGCGGGCCAGTTGGGTCGGTGAAGGGGAGGAAGGGGCGGAGGGGGTGGCATCGGTGCTTGGCGCCGCGGCGGGATCTGCGTCCCGGACCTCTCCCTCGTCCTCGTTCTCGTCCGGGCTGCCCGGGCGCGGCACCGGTGCCGGCGGGTCCGGTTGTTCGCCCTCGTCCGAGTTGACGCTCGCGAACATCCAGTTCGCCGCCGCCAGATGGTCCACCGCGGCGGCCAGCAGATGGTCGGTCACCGACCACTCGGCGGCCTCGCCGTGCAGGTCGCGGTTGAGGGCGCTGTCGTGCGGCAGATGCTTGACGAGCACCGCGAGCCGCCGCGCGGAGAGGCGGTCGCGGTGCCAGTCCAGCAGGTCGATGCCGTAGTAGCGGAGCAGGTCCGCCTCGAGGGCCTCGGCGTGTTCGTCGACGAACCCGACGAGGCTCAGCCTTCCCCCAGGCCGAGCCCGGTCTCCTTGCCGTAGGCCTCCAGGATCGCGGCGATGTCCTGCATGGTGATCTCGTGCCGTTCGAAGCGGCTGAACTGCTGCTCGCCCATGAGCAGCCCGAGCAGCCCGTCCACGTCGTTGTCGTCGAGCTCCCGCAGCGCCTTCGCGGTGGCGCGGGTCAGCTCCGTGGGCAGGGTGAAGGTCTCGCTGTCGAGCTCGAACGACCAGGTACGGCCGAGGGCTTCGAGGCGCTGGGCGCGGGCGGCGTTGACGTCGAAACGGGTCATGGTGCCGGGTGCTCCTTGACTGGGTCCGTGGGGTGTGGAGAGAGAGGGATGAGGGTGGGGTGGGCGGGTGCGCTCACCCCACCCGGTCGGTCAGGACGCGGCGTACGAGGCGTCCTTCATCACGAAGCTCGCCAGCGCCGAACCGTCGGTCGCCGCCATCGCCGTGAAGGTGATGCCGAGCTGGGCCGGCGACTTGCGGGCCAGCTTGATGTCGTCCGCCGCGGTGACCTGGCCGCGCGGGATACCGAAGCGGTAGGTCACGGCGGCGCCGTCGCCGGCGCGGACGTCGGTGAACTCCAGGCCGAGGGCGCGGACGTCGGCGAACGGCCGGTCGGCGATGTCGTACTTGTAGACGCCCGTCGAGCCGGTCACGGCCTCGACCTGGCCGCCGCCCATGAAGAACGGCAGCGTGTCCTCGTTGAACTGCATCAGCGAGAACTTCAGGGTCAGGTCGCGGTCCGAGTACACGAAGTGCACCGGGCTGACGGCCTGCCACACGTCGACCGGCTCCAGCTTGTCCTTCTTGCTGAAGGTGACGCCCTCGCCGTTGGTGAAACCGAGGTTCTTCCAGCCGGTCGCCCAGTCGGTGGACAGGTCGGTGGAGAAGGACGTCGGAATCTTGGTGTCGGCCGCGGCGACGTAGAGCCGGCCGACTCCGGCGATGCGGATCTCGGAGGAGTTGGTGCCTGCCATGGATGGTTCTCCTTATATAGGGGTGTTGGTGATGCGGGGTGCCGTTCCCGGCGGTTCCGGGCACGGCGAAGGCCCCGCCGGCTCGGGGAGGCGAGAGGTGGCGGGGCCTTCGGTCTGTGGGGCCGCTCCAGGGCGAACGTGCGCGGGGCGAGCGGCGGGTGCGTCAGTAGACGTCCAGGTACACCTTCAGCACGGCCACGTAGCGGTTGGCCGCGCGGTAGAGGTAGTCGGGCAGCCAGCGGGGACCGTCCTGCTCCTCCACCTCGGTGATCAGGTTGGTGCCGTAGCGGTTGCCGGCCGCGGCCATCAGCGCGCGGCGGGCGGAGTTGGCCAGGACGTGTGCGGCCTGCTTGGTGGGGCCGTACACCTCCAGCTCGATCAGCGGCTGGTCGACGTGGAGTTCGCCGACCCAGGCGCCGCCGCGCCGGTTGACGAGGACGGCGGCGGTTGTGCCGTCGAAGTCTTCCGGCGGCTGGACGGTCACCAGCGCCGTGGAGAGCGCCGAGTCGGCCTCCAGGATGTCGACGACCAACGCCTCGACATCGGGGAAGGCACTCGGTGGAGTGGGTGTGGTCATGCCGGGTCACCTCGCCGGAAGCGGGAAGAAGGAGGAAGGAAGCGGGATGCGTAACGCGGGGTGCGGAACGCGGGAAGGGTGCGCTCTCGGGGCCGCCGGGCGGGCGCCGCGCGGGGCGGGGCGGGGAGGGGAGGCGCGTGGCGCCTCGGCCCGGCGTACGGCGACGGGTGCGCCGCTCCCGCCTCTCGGGGTGCGGGCGCAGCTCCGCCGCTGCACCAACTGTGACAGAGGATCGTGCGCGCACGCAACTAAAATGGCGAAGGAATCGCGCCGGAAGGCGCGGGAGGGGCGAAAGTGCGAGGTGGGGGGCGTGGGTGCGATGGGGGCGAGGGGGGTGATGGGGGTTGGAGTGGGGGGAGTTTGCGTGGGGGGAGGTGGGGTGTGTTCGCGAGGTGCACCCGTCGGCCCACGGGTGCCCTGTGCGGTGTCAGTCGGTGGCGGGTGAGGCCGCCGTACCGGCCTGGATCAGAACCCGGGCGCCGGCGCTCTCGCGCTCCGACTCGTTCGGCAGGAACTGTTCCACCACCCTGACGAACATCTCCCGCCGGTCGGCCGGGACGCCCAGCAGGTCGGCGACCTCATCCAGGGTGGGCCTGCGTCCGGAGCCCGCGGGGGGCGCGGGCGCGGCCAGGTAGTCGTGCGGGTCGGCCAGTTCCTCGGCGGTCAGCCGGCCGGAGCGGATGAGCATGTCGCGGACCGGTACGCCCAGCACGCGGGCGAGCCGGCGCGTGGTCTCGAGGTCCGGCATGCTCTGCCGCTGGAGCAGGCGGGTGACGGCGGCGCGGTGCACGCCGGCCTCGTCCGCGATCCGTGACTTGCCACCGCCGCGCGGGCTGTCGATGTCGTATCCGCGTTCGCGCATCAGGTCTTCGACCCACGCGGCGAACGCCTCCAGGTCCTGGGTGTTCATATCTGCTCGCTTCCTTCGGGGGTGGCAAGAGTTTAGCTTGCTTGCGCGCACGGAATTACGTGCTCTCGCGTAAGCAATGAGGAAAGTTCGTGTATTTGGTGGAGGTTGATGGAGGGGTGAGGTCTGAGTAAATCGTTGCGAGCGCGCACGCAATCTGTGACTCTGGGGGCGTTCACTTCGTAACGGCTCGTCACGAACCGACACGACAGGGGGGTCCCATGTCCATGCCCGCGACCAGTACCTGCCCACCACCGGATGCCGGCCGCCCGGCGGGCTGGCAGTCCGCTGCCGCCTGCGCCGGGCTCCCACCCCGGATCGTCTTCTCCAAGAAGCCCAAGGAGGCCGCCCCGGCGCTGCGGGCCTGCGCGGTCTGCCGGGTACGGCGCGCCTGCGAGGAGATCGTGGCACCGGTCGAGAACCGGTTCGACGGCGTCTGCGGCGGCCGTCTCTGGCGCTCCGGCCGGCCGGTCGCCGTACCGGACCACCTTCTGCCCCCGGCCCTGGCCGCGATCGCCGCACACCTGCCCGCTCCGGGAGGCGGTGTCCGTGGCTGAACGACGAACTCCGGCTGAGCAGCGGCCCGGGCTTGCGGCGGATCCGCGGGACGGGCTTCCGGCTGGGCAGCGGCCTGGGCTTGCGGCGGATCCGCGGGACGGGCTTCCGGCTGGGCAGCGGCCTGGGCTTGCGGCGGATCCGCGGGACGGGCTTCCGGCTGGGCAGCGGCCTGGGCTTGCGGCTGGGCAACGGGGCGGGGGCGGGCGCCGGTCCGGGGGCGTGGGGAGATCCGTGGGCGAGGGGAGGTCCGGGGCCCAGCAGTGGTCTGGGGCCGAGGCGCGATCCGGGGCCCAGCAGCGGTCTGGGGCCGAGGCGCGGTCTGGGGCCGACGCTCGATCCGGGGTGGCGGCGCGGTCCGGGGCCGAGGCGCGGTCCGGCGTACAGGCGCCGTCCGGCACAGCGACCCGGTCCGGGGATGCGCCCCGGTCCGACGGCGACGATCGGGCCGTCGCACAGGCCGTGCTCTGGATCGGCACCCTGCTTCAGCAGTTTCCCGAGCTCTCCGTGGAGCTGGTACCGGGCCGCACCACTCCCGCCGCCCGCCGCGGCGCCTCCGCACCGGCCCCCGACGCCCTCTCCGCCCGTCTGCGCGAGGAGCGCGAGGAGGCCCTGCTTCTCCAGCAACGACACGGACTCACCGCCCCGGGGCACAGCGCGGCCCCCCTCCGGCTGCACGTCTCCGACGCCATCCGGGACATCACCGACGGCGTGGTCGAACTGGAGGAGGCCGTCCGCGAACGGCTCGGCCTGCCCCGCCCGCGCCGCGCCCCCGTGCCGGAACGGCTGCGCCGGATCGCCGCGCTTCTCGACGGCATCGCCGCCGACCCGGTCCTGGCCGCCCACGTACGCGACGAGACCCGCCGGATGGCCCGGCGCTGCGCCCGCGTGCTGGGCGACACGGAGACCGTCGTACGGATCTCCGGCCGTTGCCCCTGGTGCGACTCGGTCTCCCTGCGGGCCTTCCCCGACCGCGGCGCCGTGCTGTGCGTCAACCCGGCCTGCCGCTGCTCGGACCCCGACTGCGGCTGCCACGACGACCCGGCCTACCGGCACACCTGGGACGAGGGGGAGTGGCAACACGTATGACCGACCGCATGACCGACCGCACCAGCCACGACGGCCGCCACGACGTCCCGACCCTCATCCCCGGTCCCCTCGCCGCCAAGGAGGTCGGCGTCGCCCCCGCGACCATCCGCAAGTGGGTCCAGCTGGGACGGCTGAAACCGGCCGGCAAGGCGGGCCGCGCCCAGCTGTTCCGGCTGGAGGACGTCTTCGCGGCCGAACGCGCGGCCCGCGACCCGAGGCGCACGGGGTGATCTGACCCCCGCGGGCGGCATCCCTGTCACAGATTCGGCAGTTCGGACAGTTCACCGGGGGGAACCGGTCGCGCTCGCCGGGCGTTGAGGAAGAATGGAGGCATTCAGCCGTCCGGGGGGAGGTGCCCGTGTCGTATCCGTCACCATGGCAGCCGGGGCAGGGACCGGTGCCACAAGGCGCCTCGATGCTCGCATCGCATGCCGACCGTGAGCGAGCCGTCGACGTGCTCCGGGCGGGCTTCAGCGAAGGACGCCTTCAGCAGGACGAGTTCACCAAGCGGGTGGAGCGGGCGTACCAGGCGCGTACGGTCGGTGAGCTGCAGCTGGTCGTCTCCGATCTGCCGCAGGGACCGATGGCGGTGCAGCCGTCACTCGCCCCGCCCCCGGGCTTCGGCCCGCCCGTGCCGCGTACGTTCCTGCCGCTCGCGCCGCCGCCGACCAACGGCAAGGCGGTCGGCTCGATGGTCTGCGGAGTGCTGACCACGATGACGGCGGGCATCACCGGCATCCCCGCGGTGATCCTCGGCCACAAGGCCCGCGCCGAGATCCGCCGTACCGGAGAGGGCGGTGAGGGCTTCGCCCTGGCCGGCCTGATCCTGGGCTGGCTGTCGGTGGCGGGCTGGGCGTTCTTCGTGATGATCATCCTCCTGACGGCGACCTCCTCCACAGGCTGACGCCCCCGCCGGATCCCACCCACCCGCCAAGCCCCCGCCTACGGGATGCCCAGCTCGAAGATGACGTAGTGGGCGTACCAGCCGGAGGCGATGGCGGCCGTGATGAAGAAGACCGCCAGGCTCGGCCATTTGAGGCGGTTCAGGGCCGCGGCGGGGGCTAGCAGGAGGGGGAAGACGGGGAGGAGGTACCGGCCCGTGTTGCCGAACATCTGCTGGGTGCCCAGAACCGTCACGATCGACGCCAGCGCGTACGCGACCAGCACCAGCGGCGGCTTCTTGCGCAGCATCAGCGCGATCAGGAAGGGCAGCGCCAGCACGATCTGTACGGAGAGCAGGTCGGGGGTGGAGAAGGCGAAGAGATAGTTGCTGTGGCCGACCGCGGTGTTGCCGAGCACGTCCAGCGTGTACTTGCCGAAGTCGAAGTAGTGCGCCCACCCCTCGCGCTGGAGCGTGAAGTACGCGGTGACGGAGTCCGAGGTCAGGCCCACCCAGGCTATGTAGGTGAGCAGTCCGAGCGGCGCCGCGAACATGGCGTACACCGGCCCCGCGACCCCGTGCTCGCGCCGGCTCTCCCGCCGGGCAAGGGTGACCAGCGCGGCCAGTCCCACCGCCCCGATGAGCGCGGCGGACGTCGGGCGGTTGAGGCCGGCGAAGAAGGCCAGCAGGCCCGCCGACATCCAGCGGCCCTTCATCACGCAGTAGCAGCACCACGCCGCGATGGCGACGAACACCGACTCCGAGTAGACCGCCCACTCCACGCCCGCGCCCGGCACCACCGCCCACAGTCCGGCCGCGATCGTGCCCGCCCGCACCCCCGCCAGGGTCGAGACCACCGCGTAGATGCCGGCCGCCGCGACGAAGGAGGCCAGCACCGAGACCAGGATCGCGGAGCCGTACAGGCCGAGGCCGGTGATCTCCGAGACGCCCCGGATCAGCCCGGGGTAGAGCGGGAAGAACGCGACCGAGTTCTGCTTGACGGTGAACAGCCCACCGGGAGCGAGCCGTTCGAGCGGCCCGGGGTCGTAGCCCTTCTCGGCGACCTGGAGGTACCACCAGCCGTCCCAGGTGGCGAGCACGTCCCACCAGTGGGTGCCGCCGCCGAACCGCGGGTTCTTCTTCTGGTAGTCGTCGGCCCATTCCAGCAGCCACGCGAAGACGATCAGCCCGGTCAGCTTCGTCACGCCGTACAGGAGCAGTGGGTCGCGGTACGGTCGTAGACCGTCCGGCAGGACGAGGCGGCGGGGCTTCGGCGGCGGCTGTTCCTGTCCTTCGGGCAGGGTGGAGTCCGGTGCCGCGTCGCTGCGGGCCGTGCTCATGACTGGGGTCCCCCCTAGGCCGGTCACCGGGATCCGAGGCCGGAGTGGTCGCCCGGGTGATCGTGAAGTGTGGTCATAAGATCGCAACAGAGTCGCACATGTGCGCCACAGGTTAAGGGGAGGGCGCGTGGCGGATACGTCGAAGACCGCGAACGCCGGCGACGTGACGACCGTCGTATCGGTCGTCATACCCATGTTCAACGAGGAAGAGGTGCTGCCGGCCCTCGTCGGCCGGCTGCGCCCGGTGCTCGCCGGGTCGGGCACGGCGTACGAGGTCGTGGCGGTCGACGACGGCAGCACCGACCGCACCGCCGAACTGCTCGCCGCCTTCCGCCTGGGCTGGCCCGAGCTGCGGATCATCACCCTGCGCCGCAACTCCGGCCACCAGGCCGCCCTCACCGCCGGGCTGGACCGCGCCGGCGGCGCCTATGTCGTCAGCATCGACGCCGATCTCCAGGACCCGCCCGAGAAGATCCCCGAGATGCTCGCCCTCGCACAGCGGGAACGGCTCGACATCGTCTACGGCATCCGTGCCGACCGGGCCAGCGACACCGGGTTCAAACGGTGGACGGCCGGGATCTACTACCGGCTCGTTCGGCGGCTCGCAGGGCCCTCCGTGCCTGCCCAGGCCGGTGACTTCCGGTTGCTCAGCAGGGCAGCCGTGGATGCCCTCAAGGCCCTGCCGGACCAGCAGCGCGTGTACCGGCTGCTCGTACCGTGGCTGGGATTCCCCAGCGGGCAGGTGACGTACGAACGCGCTCCGCGCCCGGCCGGCCAGAGCAAGTACCCCCTGGGGCGGATGATCCGTCTCGCGGTGGACAGCTTCACCGGCTTCTCCGCGGCGCCGCTGCGGATCGCCACCTGGCTCGGCGGCTTCGCCTTCCTGGTCTGTCTGGCGCTGATGGCCTACACGCTCGGCGCCCACGCCTTCGACCACACGGTCCCCGGCTGGACCTCCCTCTTCACCGGCGTCCTTTTCATCGGCGCGGTCCAGCTGATCTGTGTGGGGCTCCTCGGCGAGTACGTCGGCCGCATCTACACGGCCGTACAGAACCGTCCGACGTATTTTGTGGGACACGACACGGAGCGCGACACAGTGGTGGAGGACTCCACAGGTCAGCAGCTTGCGGACGCGGAAACTCCTTTACCACACCAGCGGTCCGGCTCGCGAACGTAACCGTCGTGTGTCGCGCGTACTGCCTCTGTTTTGACCGGAGTGATTGAGCTGGGTACGCTCAGACCTTGTGCCTGGGGTGTGCCCTGGCCCTCGTGCGTGCCATCACACCGTACCGGGGCCCAAGAGCGGCCACCGCAATCCGCGCTTACTTCCCGCCTGGCGGCGGGAGTCCGCAGGATTCGACACACCCGACCGCGTGGGTCGGAGATGTTCCAGGTTAGCTGTACAAATCGGCACACAGAAACCGGAGAAGTAGTGCCTACGATCCAGCAGCTGGTCCGCAAGGGCCGGCAAGACAAGGTCGAGAAGAACAAGACGCCCGCACTCGAGGGCTCCCCTCAGCGTCGTGGCGTCTGCACGCGTGTGTTCACGACCACCCCGAAGAAGCCGAACTCGGCCCTGCGTAAGGTCGCGCGTGTGCGTCTGACCAGCGGGATCGAGGTCACCGCTTACATTCCGGGTGAGGGACACAACCTGCAGGAGCACTCCATCGTGCTCGTGCGTGGCGGCCGTGTGAAGGACCTGCCCGGTGTTCGCTACAAGATCATCCGCGGTTCGCTCGACACCCAGGGTGTCAAGAACCGCAAGCAGGCCCGCAGCCGCTACGGCGCCAAGAAGGAGAAGTAAGAATGCCTCGTAAGGGCCCTGCCCCGAAGCGCCCGGTCATCATCGACCCGGTCTACGGTTCTCCTCTGGTGACCTCCCTGATCAACAAGGTGCTGCTGAACGGCAAGCGCTCCACCGCCGAGCGCATCGTGTACGGCGCCATGGAGGGCCTGCGCGAGAAGACCAGCAACGACCCGGTCATCACGCTCAAGCGCGCTCTCGAGAACATCAAGCCGACCATCGAGGTCAAGTCCCGCCGTGTCGGTGGCGCCACCTACCAGGTCCCGGTCGAGGTCAAGCCCGGCCGTGCCAACACCCTGGCGCTGCGCTGGCTCGTCGGCTACTCCCGCGCCCGTCGCGAGAAGACCATGACCGAGCGCCTGCTCAACGAACTTCTCGACGCTTCGAACGGCCTTGGTGCGGCCGTCAAGAAGCGCGAGGACACGCACAAGATGGCCGAGTCCAACAAGGCCTTCGCGCACTACCGCTGGTAGTCGCTACCCACATCGAGACCGAGAGAAGACGAAAGCCTTATGGCTACCACTTCACTTGACCTGGCCAAGGTCCGCAACATCGGGATCATGGCCCACATCGACGCGGGCAAGACGACCACCACCGAGCGGATCCTGTTCTACACCGGTGTGTCTTACAAGATCGGTGAGGTCCACGACGGCGCTGCCACCATGGACTGGATGGAGCAGGAGCAGGAGCGTGGCATCACGATCACCTCTGCTGCCACCACCTGTCACTGGCCGCTGGCCGACGTCGACCACACCATCAACATCATCGACACCCCGGGCCACGTCGACTTCACCGTCGAGGTGGAGCGTTCGCTGCGCGTGCTCGACGGTGCCGTGACGGTGTTCGACGGCGTCGCCGGTGTCGAGCCCCAGTCCGAGACGGTGTGGCGTCAGGCGGACCGCTACGGCGTCCCGCGTATCTGCTTCGTCAACAAGCTCGACCGGACCGGTGCCGAGTTCCACCGCTGCGTCGACATGATCAGCGACCGCCTGGGTGCGACGCCGATCGTCATGCAGCTCCCGATCGGTGCCGAGGCCGACTTCAAGGGCGTCGTCGACCTGGTCACGATGAAGGCCTTCGTGTGGTCCGCCGAGGCGGAGAAGGGCGAGATGTACGACGTCGTCGACATCCCGGCCACCCACACCGAGGCTGCCGAGGAGTACCGCGGCAAGCTCATCGAGACCGTCGCCGAGAACGACGACGAGATCATGGAGCTGTACCTGGACGGCCAGGAGCCTTCCGTGGAGCAGCTGTACGCCGCGATCCGTCGGATCACCATCGCGTCCGGCAAGTCCACGGACATCACGGTCACCCCGGTGTTCTGCGGTACCGCGTTCAAGAACAAGGGTGTTCAGCCGCTGCTCGACGCGGTCGTGCGCTACCTGCCCTCCCCCCTGGACGTCGAGGCCATCGAGGGCCACGACGTCAAGGACCCGGAGCAGGTCGTCAAGCGCAAGCCGTCCGACGACGAGCCGCTGTCGGCGCTGGCGTTCAAGATCATGAGCGACCCGCACCTCGGCAAGCTCACCTTCGTCCGGGTCTACTCGGGCCGCCTGGAGTCCGGCACCGCCGTGCTGAACTCCGTCAAGGGCAAGAAGGAGCGCATCGGCAAGATCTACCGCATGCACGCGAACAAGCGTGAGGAGATCGAGTCGGTGGGCGCCGGCGACATCGTCGCCGTGATGGGCCTGAAGCAGACCACCACCGGTGAGACGCTGTGCGACGACAAGCAGCCGGTGATCCTGGAGTCCATGGACTTCCCGGCGCCGGTCATCCAGGTCGCCATCGAGCCCAAGTCCAAGGGCGACCAGGAGAAGCTGGGCATCGCGATCCAGCGCCTGGCCGAGGAGGACCCCTCCTTCCAGGTGCACACCAACGAGGAGACCGGCCAGACCATCATCGGCGGCATGGGCGAACTGCACCTCGAGGTGCTGGTCGACCGTATGCGCCGTGAGTTCAAGGTCGAGGCCAACGTCGGCAAGCCGCAGGTCGCCTACCGTGAGACCATCCGCAAGACGGTCGACCGGGTGGACTACACGCACAAGAAGCAGACCGGCGGTACCGGCCAGTTCGCCAAGGTGCAGATCGCGATCGAGCCCATCGAGGGCGGCGACGCGTCGTACGAGTTCGTGAACAAGGTCACCGGTGGCCGTATCCCGAAGGAGTACATCCCCTCGGTCGACGCCGGTGCGCAGGAGGCCATGCAGTTCGGCATCCTGGCGGGCTACGAGATGACGGGCGTCCGCGTCACGCTTCTCGACGGTGGCTACCACGAGGTCGACTCCTCCGAACTGGCGTTCAAGATCGCCGGTTCGCAGGCCTTCAAGGAGGCCGCGCGCAAGGCCAGCCCCGTGCTGCTCGAGCCGATGATGGCCGTCGAGGTCACCACGCCCGAGGACTACATGGGCGAGGTCATCGGCGACATCAACTCCCGCCGTGGTCAGATCCAGGCCATGGAGGAGCGGGCGGGCGCCCGTGTCGTCAAGGGTCTTGTGCCCCTGTCGGAGATGTTCGGCTACGTCGGCGACCTCCGCAGCAAGACCTCGGGTCGCGCAAGCTACTCGATGCAGTTCGACTCCTACGCCGAGGTTCCGCGGAACGTCGCCGAGGAGATCATCGCGAAGGCCAAGGGCGAGTAACGCACCGCGTTCCGACGCTTTAGGCTTGACCCTGGAGCCTCACGGGTCGTTCCTCCGCTTTCATGTCATTCGTGGCATGTGCGGCGGAATGATCCCGGGCCCGGGATTTGACAGCAAAGATCACCTGGCGCCGATGAACCAAGGCGTACAGAACCACTCCACAGGAGGACCCCAGTGGCGAAGGCGAAGTTCGAGCGGACTAAGCCGCACGTCAACATCGGCACCATCGGTCACATCGACCACGGTAAGACGACCCTCACGGCCGCCATTACCAAGGTGCTGCACGACGCGTTCCCGGACCTGAACGAGGCATCGGCGTTCGACCAGATCGACAAGGCTCCCGAGGAGCGCCAGCGCGGTATCACCATCTCCATCGCGCACGTCGAGTACCAGACGGAGACGCGTCACTACGCGCACGTCGACTGCCCGGGTCACGCGGACTACATCAAGAACATGATCACCGGTGCCGCGCAGATGGACGGCGCGATCCTCGTGGTCGCCGCCACCGACGGCCCGATGCCGCAGACCAAGGAGCACGTGCTCCTGGCCCGCCAGGTCGGCGTGCCGTACATCGTGGTCGCCCTGAACAAGGCCGACATGGTGGACGACGAGGAGATCCTGGAGCTCGTCGAGCTCGAGGTCCGTGAGCTCCTCTCCGAGTACGAGTTCCCGGGCGACGACCTGCCGGTCGTCCGCGTCTCCGCGCTCAAGGCCCTCGAGGGCGACGCGCAGTGGGGTCAGTCGGTTCTCGACCTCATGCAGGCCGTCGACGAGTCGATCCCGGAGCCGGAGCGCGACGTCGACAAGCCGTTCCTCATGCCCATCGAGGACGTCTTCACGATCACCGGTCGCGGTACGGTCGTCACCGGCCGTATCGAGCGTGGTGTCCTGAAGGTCAACGAGACCGTCGACATCATCGGCATCAAGACCGAGAAGACCACCACCACGGTCACCGGTATCGAGATGTTCCGCAAGCTGCTCGACGAGGGCCAGGCCGGTGAGAACGTCGGTCTGCTGCTCCGCGGCATCAAGCGCGAGGACGTCGAGCGCGGCCAGGTCATCATCAAGCCGGGTTCGGTCACGCCGCACACCGACTTCGAGGCCCAGGCCTACATCCTGTCCAAGGACGAGGGTGGCCGCCACACGCCGTTCTTCAACAACTACCGTCCGCAGTTCTACTTCCGTACGACGGACGTGACCGGCGTCGTGACCCTCCCCGAGGGCACCGAGATGGTCATGCCGGGTGACAACACCGAGATGAAGGTGGAACTCATCCAGCCCATCGCCATGGAAGAGGGCCTGAAGTTCGCCATCCGTGAGGGTGGCCGGACGGTCGGCGCCGGCCAGGTCATCAAGATCACGAAGTGATCTTGAACTGACCGGGTAGTACTCGAGCAGTGCTCGAATGGGCCCGTACGACTTCGGTCGTACGGGCCCATTCGTCGTTCCTGTCGGCTGCGCGACACGACCGGTTGGGCCATATGGTCGCGCCCCCGTCAAGTGAAGTGAGAGCGAACGGACCTGGTCGTTCCGGCGATGGTTGGGTCAAATTCGGCGCGGCGCTGAGTGGAATGTCCCTTGCCGCTCCCTGTGCGGCGGTTGTGTCCTCCGTACTCTGACCAGGATGACTGGCCTGGTATTCACGCGCGGTGGACAGCCGCTGCCCCCGCTCGCCGACCGGCCCCCCGCCGTCGCCGCCCCGCGCGGCCGGGAGCGGAGGCCGCGTCTCTACGCCCTCGACGGCATCCGCCTCCTCGCGGCGCTGATGGTCGCGGCCCACCACTACGCCGGCACGCGCCGCGTGAACCAGCCGGGCAACCTGATCTGGGACCGCCCGGTCTCGGACATCATGCCGACGGTGTTCAGCGTGTCTGCGTACGGCTGGATCGGCGTCGAGATCTTCTTCGTGATCAGCGGCTTCGTGATCTGCATGTCGTGCTGGGGCCGGACGCCGAGGCAGTTCTTCGTCTCACGGGTCATCCGCCTGTACCCCGCGTACTGGTTCGCGGTCCTGTTCACGACGGCCGCGCTGGCCGCACTCCCGGGCGTATGGCCACGCCTCCCCCTACGGGACGTCCTCCTCAACCTGACGATGCTTCAGTCGGGCCAGGGCGTGATGAACGTCGACGGCGTCTACTGGACCCTCTGGTCCGAACTCCGTTTCTACCTGCTCTTCCTCGTGGTCGTCTGGATGGGCCTGACGTACCGCAGAGTGGTGATCTTCTGCTGTGTCTGGGGCGCCGCGGCCATGCTCGCGCCGGTGGCGAAACTGCCCCTTCTCGCACTGATCGCCGACCCGGAAGCGGCCTGGTACTTCATCGCCGGCCTCGCCCTCTACCTGATGCACCGCTTCGGCCAGGACCTGCTCCTGTGGGGCATCCTCGGCATGGCCTGGCTGATGGGCCAGAAGGAGATCGGCGCTCGTATCGACGAGGTCGAACACGTCGGCAGCTGGCGCGGCGCGGTCCTCATCTTCACGGTCTTCCTGGCCGTCATGATCGCCGTGGCCCTCGGCTACACCGACCGCATCCAGTGGCGCTGGCTGGTGACGGCGGGCAGCCTCACCTACCCCCTCTACCTGATGCACTACGCGGCCGGCACGGCGGTCATCAACCGCCTCCACGACACCATGGACCCCCGCCTCCTGCTGGCAACGGTCCTGACCGGCTTCCTCCTCCTCAGCTGGGCGGTGTACCGCTTCGTGGAGCGACCGCTGGCGGGGGCGGTGAAGCGGGGCCTGGACGGGGCGTTCACCCGCTTGCGCAAGGAGTAGCCGACCGGTCAGCTCGCGTACCGGGGAAGCCCGTCGGTCGAGATGGTCCAGTCGGCGATGGTGACGTCCTCGCCGTAGACGAAGTCCTTGCGGGTGGCGTAGCGGGGGCCGTCGGGGGTGCGGTGGATGTCGGTCAGGGTGATCACCACCACGTCGGGGCGGCGCATGATGCCCTCGGGCTCGTCCTCCACGTCCGGCTCGCCTGTGTGGGCCACGATCTCGTCCGGCATCAGTCTTTCGAGACGTTTCCGCAGATGCACGGCGGTCAGCTCGTGTGGGCCGACGGGAGCCGTCATGCCGTGGACGATTCCTTCCTTGGTGACTTCGAATTTCCCGGGCAGGGTGTCCTCCGTGGACTGGACGAAGTCCCGCATGGCCCGGTAGCGGAGGGAGGCGCCCTGCCGCGCATTGTCTGAGGCAAGGATCGTCGCTTTCATGCTAGGCGGACTCCGGAAGATCGGATCGGCAGTCGCGGCAGTAGGAGCCTGGCGCAGGTGCGCGGATGGCGCGCTCGCAGCCCTCGCAGTTGTGAAAGGAGAGGGCGAGAGGGTCGGGGAGCGCTGGGGCCGCTGGACAGGAGTGTGGGAGGTGGTGGAGATGGCGGCAGCAGCTCGGTGAGGCGGTAGCCGAGCAGGGACGCCGGGTGGCGGGGGTCGCCCGGGAGGTTCGAGGTCAGGGCATGGCGTACGGCCTCGGGGTGCGCGCCGCGTTCGAGCCAGGCGGCTACGGCGGGGGCGAGGCGGCCGATGTCCCGTTCGGAGAGGAGGAGGCGGTGGTCGTGGTGGTGGAGGGTGGAGAGGAGGGTGGTGGCGGTGCGGTGGCGGTCGAGGTCGGGAATTCGGGGCTGAGGGAGCGGGGGTTTGGGGGAGTGGTGGCTTCCGGGGCGGCCTCGGATTGGGGCTGGGGGTGTGGTTCTGCTTTGGGCTCGGTTTCGGCTGATGCTCGCGGGGGTGCGTCCTGAGGGGCCGGTAGGGCCTTCGGGGCTGGTGGGGCCGGTGATGTCGATGAGGGTGGTGCGGGTGGTGCGGGTGGTGCGGGTGGTGCGGGAGGGCGGTGTGCGCTCGGTTTGCGGGTTCGACTGGCCGCCGGACAGTCTCGTCCACCCCGGCAGCGACGAGGCCGTACATGCCCGCGACGGTGGTCCGGACGCCCTCGGGCACGCACTGGAGGCGGCCACGCTGGGGTACGCGTACGACGATCCGACGCCCACGCCGTCGCGGGACGCGACGTCGGCCGCGATCATGGAGAAGGTCGTACAGACGTACGGCAACCCCGAGAACGTCAAGGAACCCATCTCCGACAGCCTCGGGCGGATGGGCGCGGCGTATATCGACGACCTGAACTGGGGCCTGAACGAGAACCGTGCAGACAGCCTGTTCGCCCCGACCGATCCGGCGGGGCACGCACAGTTCGGTTCCAACAACGCGATCAAGTTCCTGAGCACGCTGGGGCAGCATCCGGACGCGTACTCGGAGATCTCGGTCGCCCAGCAGATCTATGGGACGAGTGCGCTGGAGGCACAGGTCGACGGGAGCCACATCAACCAGCCGCATGCTCGGGAGATCGTGCGCACGGGAGCGGAGATCCAGGGGATCCTCGACCAGTCCCGCGCGGATCAGGTCGAGGCGGAGGGGCTGGCGAGGGACGCGGCCTACAACAAGAGCCTCCAAGAGAAGACCGAGTGGATCAAGTTCGGTGCAGGCGTCGGTATCGCCGCGGGCGCGGCGTTCCTGCCCCCGGTTGCTGCCGTGGGCGTGGCCGGCACGCTCATCCCCGTCTTCATGGACGCCGGGCAGGGGGCGGTCGAGCAGCAGATCGGCAGCGTGATCGACGGCAGTGCTGAGACCCATCAGATGGACAGCGCCAACAACACGCATGAGCAGCAGGGCGCGATCTATCGTGCGGGCCACGTAGCTGCGGCATCACCCATGGAGTCGTTCATGGCCAAGCACGGGATTCCGCACGACGACAACGGATTCGGGCAGGATTTGGAAGAGGCACTGAACAGCGGATATACGAAGGGGACAAATGGAGAGGACCAGCTCGGTGTACTTCCCAGTGCATAGAGCGAGGATGGCGCCCGTGCTCGTCGCCGTGGTTCTCGCTGCGGCTGGTTGCCAGGGCGGGGAATCGAAGGGCGAGCAATCCGCGGAGCCCAGCACTGCCAAGAGTTCCTGCGACACGGTCCTGAGCGCGCAGGGGAAGGAGGCTGTGAGGCGAGTTGCTGACATTCCTGCGTCCGTGAAGCTCTCCACACGCACCGACCCGCAGGATCCCGCTGACGAACTGATTGCGCAAAATGATGCGGCAACGGCCGACGACTACAATGAGGTTGACTTCTGCAACATCTACAGCGGGTCTTCCCTGGTCACACCTTCCGTAAGGACCAGGTTCTCACTGGTTCGGGAAGTTCCTGCGCCGAGCAAGGACTCGATTGTTCAGGAATATCGTATGGGGAAGAGGGCGGCAGCTGGTGAAAAGGTCGCTCTGCTTTATTTTGAATGCACCAGCAAGAAATTTTACATGGGCGCCGGTGCGACAGTACTGGTGCACGGATATTCGCGCATCTACAACGAGGTGACCGTATCCGAGGATGTGGCGAGGCAGGACAACCTTCGGATCATCTATGAATCAAGCCGCGCCCTTTCCAAACTGCTCGGCTGTAAATCCAACGCAGAGCTGCCTGCCGCTTTCACCATGCCCCCCAAGGCGTAGTCCGGCATTGGGGGGCACGACCGTAAGTCGTGTTCAGCGGTAGCGGATCACGTGCAAGCGGTGGACGCCCGAAGGGTCCGGGGACGCGGGGGTGCCCGTTGCGCCGTCGAGGAGCATGACCGCGTTCGGGAGTTTGCGGGCGGTCACCAGCCAGCCCACTGCCTCTCGGGCGCGGCCGTCCGTGCGGCGGATCCAGATCAGGGCTCGGGCATCGGTCGGGAGGGCGGACAGCGCTTCGAGTGCGGTCGGCCAGTCCTCGTGTTCCGAGGTGGAGAGGACGGCGCCCAGATCCGAGAGTGTCGGCTCCAGCCATGCGGCGCGTCCCGGCTGGGGTGTGGCCCCCGGGTTCTCGCCGGCGTCCCAGCGGGACAGCCACGCCCAGGGGTCGGAGTTGGGCAGGCCGAAGGGGGGTGACTCGTCCTTGGGGATGACCACGGTCGCGTCGAGGAGGGCGTCCTGCCAGTTGCCGTCGCGGAGAAAGCGGACGGTGTTGCAGGAGAAGACCCAGCCGCGTCGCGTCTCGTCCGCCGGCGTCGGGGTGTCCAGGGCGACCTGGCCCTGGTAGGCGTCGTCGAGCCAGAGCCGGGCCTTGTCGAGCGCCGACGTGAAGTCCGCCGCCGGGCGTTCCCACGGCAGACGGCGCGCGCCTTCCGTCGCGGGCAGGGCTCGGAGCAGGACCAGCTCGCGGACGAGGGACGTGTCCAGGCGGGCCAGTGAGGAGGTCAGGCCGTCCAGCAGGACCACCCTCCCCTTGTTGTTGTGCGCGTACAGCAGGTTGCCCGTCGCCTCGTGGCCGCCGATCTCGCGGCGTACCCAGACCACGCCCCGGGTGTCCGGGCCCGGTTCCGAGACGGCCTTGATGATGTCGTCCCAGGTGTTGACGGGCAGGCGCGTGAATTCGGGGAAGTAGCGGCGCTTCAGGCGGGCCACCCAGCCCGGGGCCTCGTCCGACGGGCGCCAGGGGAGCGGCATGGACGGGGCGCCGGAGATCGCGGAGTGCAACGCGACCGTGCAGCCCCGGGTGTTGATCCGGCGGGGCTGGCCCGCCACCCGGGCCGCCGTCTCCTCGGGCGAGGCAGCCGGGGCCAGGTCGGCGAGCGGGTCGCTCGGGGCCGGGTGGAAGGGGGAGCCGCCGTCCTTGGGCACCACCACGGAGGCCGCCAGCATCGGCGTCTCCGGGTAGCCGGGCTGCGGCACCGCACGGCAGGGCATGAGCCAGGCGGCGGGGGTTTCGTGGACGGGTTCCGCGGCGGACGGCGCGACGAGGCCGCCGTAGGTGGCGTTCAGCCAGGCGGCGGCGCGATCGTGGGGGACGGGCACCTTGCTATCCCTTCTTGGGGGGCCAGTTGCCCGTGGCGCGCATCTCCATGTACAGCTCGGTCGGAGGGAACGTCGGAGGGAAGTGCGCGGGCGTCCCGTCATGAGGGACGACCACGACGGAGCTGAAAGGAGCCTGGGCGAAGTCGCCCGTTTCGATGTGCTCCTTGAAGTCGAAGCGCACAGTCCAGCCGTAAGTGAATTCCACGGCCGTTTCCGGGAGCATGACGACGGAATTCGCGCGGTCCGGATAGGCGGCTGTCCTCAGGAAATTGGCTCCCGCCGAGACTGCTTCTTCTTTGGTCACCATTCTTTATTTGACTCCGTCGCGATAAGGGATGTGTCCGATGGACGAGGCGTTCTTCTCCAGCATTCCCAGCTGTCCGCTCTGGCCATCGAGGAACACCACGCCATGTTTGGTGTTCACGGCGTTGAAGACGTGTGCCGAGCCGTCCGAGCGGCTGACGTACACGACACTGCGTGAGCCGTCGCCGCGGGCCTGGAGGTCCTTGACGATGTCATCGTAGCTTTTGACCATGTCTATGTCCCCCTTGGCCCTGCTGCTGCCGAGGTACGACGGCTCGACGTGGTCGGGGACCTGCCGGGGCGTCGCGACCACCTCGTGGCCGTCCAGCCTGCGGTCCACCGCGATGACATTGTGGCTGCAGTTCTGCGTGTAGCCGGGCATACCGGTCTGGTTGACGTCCTTCAACCACGGATACTCGCTGTCCAGGAACTCCTGCGCCGCCTTCGGGTCCACCGAGTCGTAGTGGATGGCCTTTTCCCCGACGTGGTTCGTTGATTTCGCCAGGCCGCTCCAGTCCTTCCCCGCCGGGATGTCGTCCGCGAATTTCACGCCCTTGGAGGCGAGGTTCGTCGCGGCGGTCTCCGCGCCCTCCTTCACCGCCATCTGCAGTCCGCCGCGGGCCAGACCCGCGCCCTTCGTGCCGATCAGTTCGGGGAGCAGGCGGCCGATGAATTCGGAGGGGTCCTTCTTGAAGCCGTCGACGGCGGCCTGGACGACCCGTTCGGGGTGGGCGGCCGTCGAGACCAGGCCGGCCAGCGTCATGTTGACGTTCTGGACGTACGCGGCGGGGTGCGTGAGGTTGTAGGGGTCCACGGGGTTCAGGCCGCGCACGAAGTTCAGCAGGCCCGCCGTGCCCTTGAGGGCGCCGCCGACGACATGGGTGAGCTCCATGTTGTAGGCCTGGTAGCCGTCGACCAGGTCGTTGCCGAGGCGGTCGAGGGGCGGGGGTTCGGCGGGGGCGTGGGCCAGGGCCGCCTTGACCTTCGTCTGTACGTCGGTGGCGGCGGAGTTGCGCTGCTTGCGGGCCTGGGCCAGCTTTTCGCGGGCCGCCCTGATGTCGTCGATACCGGGGTCGTGGAAGGGCGCCGGCTGTGGGCCCGGGTCCTGGTCCGCCTTGATCTTCGCGTTGTAGGCGTCGACCTTCTTGTTGTACGCGTCGACCGCGTCCACGGACGCCTTCTTGCCCCGCTTGTACAGCTCGACGGCCTCCTGGGCCTGCTGCTGCGCCCATTTCACCGTGTCCGCGTACGACTCCAGCGCCCCCGCGGCCGTCTCGCAGGCGTCCGCCGCGTGCAGCCATTTCGTGGGGTGGACGCCGAACTTCTCGCGGAAGGCGTCGCCGCCCGCGCCCTTCCAGCCGGCGGAGTCGACGGCCTTCATGCCGGCGCCGACCTTGTCGAAGGCCGAGTTGAAGTCCTTGAGGTGCTTCGCGCTCTCCCGGATCTTCCCCGGGTTGCCGTGGACGAGCTCGTTCGCCTCCTCGGTCTGCCCGAGCTGCTGCTCGCCCGGGGTGGCACCGAGGTCGGAGGCGAGTTCGTCGCCGAAGTCCTCCACGGCGTCGGCCGCGTCGTGCAGACCGACGTAGTCGAGCCCGTCGCCGACCTTGTCGGTCGCGTAGTCGACGCCCTCGCCGAGCTTCTTCTTGCCCTCGTCGACGAGGTTCTCGCCGAACTCCAGACCGCTGTTCAGGCCGCCTTTGATGTCGTCGACGATGCCCACTACCGCTCACCCCCCTCGGCGGCCTGTGCCCGGGCCTCCGGGGAGGGGCCGAACGTGTCGTCCAGCATCTGGTCGTACTCGGTGTCCGAGACCCCGAACGTCTCGTGCAGGTTCTCGGGGTTCAGGCCCAGCGGGCCGACCGTGTGCGAGGTCATCACGTCCCGGCCCGCGTCCTTCCAGCCCTGCTTGATGTTCTCGCCCGCCTGGTCCCAGGACTCCTGGCTGTAGTCGACGTTCCCGCCCCACACCCCGGACTTGGCGATGTCGCCCCAGCCCATCTGCGTGACCTCGTCCTCCGTGGCGTACGGATTTCCGATCGCGGCGTTGGTGACGACCTTGAAGGTGCCCTCGACGTACTCCTCGGTCTCGTGGAGGGTGCCGGCCGCCAGGCCGGTCTTCACGGCGAAGGCGTTGCCCTCGTTGATCAGGGAGCGGACTCCCCACTCCCAGCGCTCGCAGAACGAACCGAAGGTCGCCGTCAGGCCCTCGTGGCCCAGGTCCAGGCCGGACAGCGCGATGTCGCCGAAGCCGCGGCCGGCCCCGGCCATGCCGACCATGCCCAGCTCCTTCAGCTCGCCCAGCGCGTCGGTCAGGCCCTTGGCGACCAGATCCAGGCCGACGGCCTTCAGATCGGGGGCCCCACCGCCCCCGTTCACCGGAGTCCAGACGCCGTCCGCCGGCACCAGACCGGTGGTCACCGGCACGTCACCGCTGCTCATACGGCACCCCCTCGTCCTCCAGGTCCACGGCCGCCTCCGCCGGTACGACGCCCCGCACCGGCGGGAAGACCGCGCCGTCGGGGCCGTCCGCGCAGTCCAGGGCCACCCCGCAGGGCACGCCGGCCGCGGGTACGGCCACGTCCAGCAGGCGGGCGCCGAGGATCGTCTGGTAGGGCCACTCGCGGTGGTAGCCGCCGCGGGCCCGCGCGTAGCGGGCGAGGGCCTGGGGGTCGGAGAAGGCCAGGATGAAGCGGACGCCGTTCCAGTCGGCGGTCAGCAGCCCCCGCTCGTTCTCGCCCAGCGGTACAAGGACCGGCGTACGGCGGAACTCCGCCAGCAGCTCGGTGAACCACTCGGCCTCGGGAGCCTCCGGTTCCGGGACCGCCATCTCCGCGTAGTCGTCCAAGCGCGACCTCGGTGCGTCGCCCGCGTTTTCAGCCATGCCGATCACCCCCGTTTTCAGACATGGCCATGATTATGGCGGTCGCGGGGGAGAGGAGGGGGCGGGGTCCTGGATACGGGACAGGGCTGTCACATGGTCCGCACGGGGTCTGCACGTGCCGGACACACCGCCGATCGGACCCGCGTTTGACCTACGTCACCCTCGGGGTATTCTCTCCGGCTCGATTGGCGGAGCACCTGCCCCGTATGGCAGACTAGCGGGGTTGCTCGGTCGAGTGTTGATGCTGCGCGCCTCCCGCCGGGAGGACTGAAAGCGAGTCCCACAGTACTCGTCGCCCTAACTGCCGTACGCGGCAGCGCTGGGGCGGACGTACGGGAATCTTTCGGGAAGTGCGGTGCAGTACCGGCCAGGCGCCCGGTGGGCCTTTCGCTCCCGGCTTGCGGTTCCGGAAGGGCCGTGCTTCCCAGCAGGGATGTTCGAACAAGGGGCATCTGTGTCGGCGGGGGCGCGACACACCCGACCGCGTGGGTCGGAGGAGCAAGGGCAGGACAGCGGGATGCAGAGCGTAAGAAGAGACAGGACTACTGAGTAGCCATGGCGGGACAGAAGATCCGCATCCGGCTCAAGGCCTACGACCACGAGGTCATCGACAGCTCGGCGAAGAAGATCGTCGAGACGGTGACGCGTACTGGTGCGTCGGTCGCGGGCCCGGTGCCGCTGCCCACTGAGAAGAACGTGTACTGCGTCATCAAGTCGCCGCACAAGTACAAGGACTCGCGCGAGCACTTCGAGATGCGCACCCACAAGCGCCTGATCGACATCCTCGACCCCACCCCCAAGACCGTTGACTCTTTGATGCGACTCGACCTCCCGGCCGGTGTCGACATCGAGATCAAGCTCTGAGGGTCGGTGAGCTGAGAATGACCAAGCAGATCAAGGGCATCCTGGGCGAGAAGCTCGGCATGACGCAGGTGTGGGACGAGAACAACCGTGTTGTTCCGGTCACCGTCGTCAAGGCCGGCCCGAACGTCGTGACCCAGGTCCGTACGAACGACAGTGACGGCTACGAGTCGGTCCAGATCGCCTTCGGCGAGATCGACCCGCGCAAGGTGAACAAGCCCCTCAAGGGTCACTTCGCCAAGGCCGATGTCACCCCCCGTCGCCACCTCGTCGAGATCCGCACCGCGGACGCCTCCGAGTACACGCTCGGCCAGGAGATCACCGCTGAGGTGTTCGAGGCCGGCATCAAGGTCGACGTGACCGGCAAGAGCAAGGGCAAGGGCTTCGCCGGTGTCATGAAGCGTCACAACTTCAAGGGCCTCGGCGCCGGACACGGCACCCAGCGCAAGCACCGCTCGCCCGGTTCCATCGGTGGCTGCGCCACCCCGGGCCGCGTGTTCAAGGGCCTCCGCATGGCGGGTCGCATGGGCAACGAGCGTGTCACCACCCAGAACCTGACCGTCCACGCCGTTGACGCGGAGAAGGGTCTGCTGCTCATCAAGGGCGCTGTCCCCGGTCCGAACGGCGGCCTCGTCCTGGTCCGCACCGCGGCCAAGGGGGCCTGAGGTAACCGATGAGCACTGTTGACATCCTTTCGCCTGCAGGCGAGAAGACCGGTAGCGTCGAGCTCCCCGCGGAGATCTTCGGCGTGGAGAAGATCAGCATCCCGCTGATCCACCAGGTCGTCGTCGCGCAGAACGCCGCTGCCCGCCAGGGCACGCACAAGACCAAGCGCCGCGGTGAAGTCCGTGGTGGCGGTAAGAAGCCTTACCGTCAGAAGGGCACCGGCCGCGCGCGCCAGGGCTCGACCCGCGCGCCGCAGTTCGCCGGCGGTGGCGTCGTCCACGGCCCGCAGCCGCGTGACTACTCGCAGCGGACCCCGAAGAAGATGAAGGCTGCCGCCCTGCGTCACGCCCTCACCGACCGGGCCCGCCACAACCGCATCCACGTCGTCACCGGCGTGGTCGAGGGCGAGACCGTTTCCACGAAGGCCGCTCGCGTGCTGTTCGGCAAGATCTCGGAGCGCAAGAACCTGCTCCTGGTCGTCGACCGCGCCGACGAGGCCGCGTGGCTGTCCGCCCGCAACCTGCCCCAGGTCCACATCCTGGAGCCGGGCCAGCTGAACACGTACGACGTGATCGTCTCGGACGACGTGGTCTTCACCCAGGCCGCCCTGGAGTCCTTCGTGTCCGGCCCGAACAAGGCCAACGACACCGAAGGGAGTGACGCCTGATGGCTACGCGTCACCCGAGCATCGCCCCCAAGGCGGCCAAGGCCGCCAAGGCCGCGCGCGTCGCCAAGGCGAAGCGCCACGCCACCGAGGGCAAGAACACCGTCGTCACCGCGCCCAGCAAGTCGTACACGGACCCCCGTGACGTGCTGCTGAAGCCGGTCGTGTCCGAGAAGAGCTACGCGCTCCTCGACGACAACAAGTACACGTTCATCGTCGCCCCGCACGCCAACAAGACCCAGATCAAGCAGGCCGTCCAGGCGGTCTTCTCGGTCAAGGTCACCGGGGTCAACACGATCAACCGCATCGGTAAGCGCAAGCGCACCAAGACCGGTTTCGGTCAGCGCGCCGCCACCAAGCGCGCGATCGTGACCCTCGCCGAGGGCGACCGTATCGACATCTTCGGCGGTCCGACCGCCTGAGGGCGGTCCGGATCGTCCGATATCGGACGAGGACTGAGAAATGGGAATCCGCAAGTACAAGCCGACTACGCCGGGCCGCCGTGGCTCCAGCGTCGCCGACTTCGTCGAGGTCACGCGGTCCACGCCGGAGAAGTCGCTGGTTCGCCCCCTGCACAGCAAGGGCGGCCGTAACAATTCCGGTCGTGTGACCGTTCGCCACCAGGGTGGCGGACACAAGCGCGCCTACCGCGTCATCGACTTCCGTCGCCATGACAAGGACGGCGTGCCGGCGAAGGTCGCGCACATCGAGTACGACCCCAACCGCACCGCGCGCATCGCGCTGCTGCACTACGCCGACGGCGAGAAGCGCTACATCATCGCGCCGCGCGGCCTCACGCAGGGCGACCGCGTCGAGAACGGTCCCGGGGCCGACATCAAGCCGGGCAACAACCTGGCGCTCCGCAACATCCCGGTCGGTACCACGATCCACGCGATCGAGCTCCGTCCCGGTGGCGGCGCCAAGTTCGCCCGCTCCGCCGGTGCCTCCGTGCAGCTGCTCGCGAAGGAGGGCTCGATGGCCCACCTCCGCATGCCCTCCGGCGAGATCCGCCTGGTCGACCAGCGCTGCCGCGCCACGGTCGGCGAGGTCGGCAACGCCGAGCAGAGCAACATCAACTGGGGTAAGGCCGGCCGCAAGCGCTGGCTGGGCGTGCGCCCGACCGTCCGTGGTGTCGCGATGAACCCGGTCGACCACCCGCACGGTGGTGGTGAGGGCAAGACCTCCGGTGGTCGCCACCCGGTCTCCCCGTGGGGTCAGAAGGAGGGTCGTACTCGTTCGCCGAAGAAGGCTTCGAACAAGTACATCGTCCGCCGCCGCAAGACGAACAAGAAGCGCTAGGAGCGGGTTTAGATGCCGCGCAGTCTCAAGAAGGGGCCCTTCGTCGACGACCACCTCGTAAAGAAGGTGGACGCCCAGAACGAAGCCGGTTCCAAGAACGTCATCAAGACCTGGTCCCGTCGCTCGATGATCATCCCCAGCATGCTGGGTCACACGATCGCGGTGCACAACGGCAAGACCCACATCCCGGTGTTCGTCACCGAGTCGATGGTCGGCCACAAGCTCGGCGAGTTCTCGCCGACGCGCACCTTCCGGGGTCACGTCAAGGACGACCGGAAGTCGAAGCGCCGCTAGCAGCGGATCGCATTCAGACACGTAAGAAACTGAAGGGACAACCATGGAAGCCAGGGCCCAGGCGCGGTACATCCGCGTCACGCCCATGAAGGCCCGCCGCGTGGTGGACCTCATCCGTGGCATGGACGCCACGGAGGCCCAGGCTGTTCTGCGATTCGCCCCGCAGGCAGCCTCCGTGCCCGTCGGCAAGGTGCTCGACAGCGCCATCGCCAACGCCGCGCACAACTACGACCACACCGACCCGACGTCGCTCGTCATCACCGAGGCGTACGTCGACGAGGGCCCGACCCTGAAGCGGTTCCGGCCGCGTGCCCAGGGCCGCGCCTACCGGATCCGCAAGCGGACCAGCCACATCACCGTGGTCGTCTCCAGCAAGGAAGGGACCCGGTAATGGGCCAGAAGGTAAACCCGCATGGGTTCCGGCTCGGCATCACCACGGACTTCAAGTCCCGCTGGTACGCCGACAAGCTGTACAAGGACTACGTCGGAGAAGACGTCGCCATCCGTCGGATGATGACGTCCGGCATGGAGCGCGCCGGCATCTCGAAGGTTGAGATCGAGCGCACCCGTGACCGCGTCCGCGTCGACATCCACACCGCGCGTCCGGGCATCGTCATCGGCCGCCGTGGCGCCGAGGCCGACCGTATCCGCGGCGACCTGGAGAAGCTGACCAAGAAGCAGGTCCAGCTCAACATCCTCGAGGTCAAGAACCCGGAGACGGACGCTCAGCTGGTGGCCCAGGCCGTCGCCGAGCAGCTGTCCTCCCGCGTCTCCTTCCGTCGCGCCATGCGTAAGAGCATGCAGGGCACGATGAAGGCCGGCGCCAAGGGCATCAAGATCCAGTGCGGTGGCCGCCTCGGCGGCGCCGAGATGTCCCGCTCGGAGTTCTACCGCGAGGGCCGCGTGCCCCTGCACACGCTCCGCGCGAACGTGGACTACGGCTTCTTCGAGGCCAAGACGACCTTCGGCCGCATCGGTGTGAAGGTCTGGATCTACAAGGGCGATGTCAAGAACATCGCCGAGGTCCGCGCCGAGAACGCCGCCGCGCGTGCGGGCAACCGCCCCGCCCGTGGTGGCGGCGCCGACCGCCCGGCCCGTGGTGGCCGTGGTGGCGAGCGTGGCGGTCGCGGTCGTAAGCCGCAGCAGGCTGCCGGCGCCGAGGCCCCCGCGGCCGAGGCTCCCGCCGCCGCCGCTCCGGCTGCCGAAAGCACCGGAACGGAGGCCTGACCGACATGCTGATCCCCCGTAGGGTCAAGCACCGCAAGCAGCACCACCCCAAGCGCGACGGCGCTGCCAAGGGCGGTACGCAGGTGTCGTTCGGTGAGTACGGCATCCAGGCGCTCACCCCGGCTTACGTGACGAACCGTCAGATCGAGGCCGCTCGTATCGCCATGACGCGTCACATCAAGCGTGGTGGCAAGGTCTGGATCAACATCTACCCCGACCGTCCGCTCACCAAGAAGCCCGCCGAGACCCGCATGGGTTCCGGTAAGGGTTCTCCGGAGTGGTGGATCGCCAACGTCAAGCCCGGACGAGTGATGTTCGAGCTGTCGTACCCCAATGAGAAGATCGCCCGTGAGGCGCTGACCCGTGCGGCCCACAAGCTGCCGATGAAGTGCCGGATCGTCAAGCGCGAGGCAGGTGAAGCGTGATGTCGGCCGGTACCAAGGCGTCCGAGCTGCGCGAGCTGGGCAACGAGGAGCTGCTGGACAAGCTCCGCGAGGCCAAGGAAGAGCTGTTCAACCTCCGCTTCCAGGCGGCGACGGGTCAGCTCGAGAACCACGGTCGGCTGAAGGCCGTCCGTAAGGACATCGCGCGGATCTACACCCTGATGCGTGAGCGCGAGCTGGGCATCGAGACGGTGGAGAGCGCCTGATGAGCGAGAGCAACGTGACTGAGAACGCAACCGAGGCGCGCGGTTTCCGCAAGACCCGTGAGGGTCTCGTCGTCAGCGACAAGATGGACAAGACCGTCGTCGTCGCCGTCGAGGACCGCGTCAAGCACGCGCTGTACGGCAAGGTCATCCGTCGTACGAACAAGCTCAAGGCGCACGACGAGCAGAACGCCGCGGGCGTCGGCGACCGTGTCCTCCTGATGGAGACCCGGCCGCTGTCCGCGACGAAGCGCTGGCGCGTCGTCGAGATCCTCGAGAAGGCCAAGTAAGTAGTTCCCGCAAGGGAATTCCAATAGGTACGCCTGCGGGCAAACCCGCAGGACAGTTCCGCCAGGCTCCGGGAGCCGCCGCTGAGCGGCTCCCGGGGAACCGGCAGACAAACAGGAGATAGACGTGATCCAGCAGGAGTCGCGACTGCGTGTCGCCGACAACACTGGTGCAAAGGAGATCCTTTGCATCCGTGTGCTCGGTGGCTCCGGTCGCCGCTACGCAGGCATCGGTGACGTCATCGTCGCCACCGTCAAGGACGCGATCCCCGGCGGCAACGTGAAGAAGGGTGACGTCATCAAGGCCGTCATCGTTCGCACCGTCAAGGAGCGCCGCCGTCCGGACGGCTCGTACATCCGCTTCGACGAGAACGCCGCTGTCATTCTGAAGAACGACGGCGACCCTCGTGGCACCCGTATCTTCGGCCCGGTCGGCCGGGAGCTGCGCGAGAAGAAGTTCATGAAGATCATCTCGCTCGCGCCGGAGGTGCTGTAAGCATGAAGATCAAGAAGGGCGACCTGGTCCAGGTCATCACCGGCAAGGACAAGGGCAAGCAGGGCAAGGTCATCGCGGCCTTCCCCCGCGAGGACCGCGTCCTGGTCGAGGGTGTCAACCGGGTCAAGAAGCACACCAAGGCCGGCCCGACCGCAAGCGGTTCGCAGGCCGGCGGCATCGTCACGACCGAGGCGCCGATCCACGTCTCCAACGTCCAGCTGGTCGTTGAGAAGGACGGCAACAAGGTCGTCACGCGTGTCGGTTACCGCTTCGACGACGAGGGCAACAAGATCCGCGTTGCCAAGCGGACGGGTGAGGACATCTGATGGCTACCACCACCACTCCGCGTCTCAAGACGAAGTACCGCGAGGAGATCGCGGGCAAGCTGCGTGACGAGTTCAAGTACGAGAACGTCATGCAGATCCCCGGCCTCGTCAAGATCGTGGTCAACATGGGTGTGGGCGACGCCGCCCGCGACTCCAAGCTGATCGAGGGCGCCATCCGCGACCTCACCACGATCACCGGTCAGAAGCCGGCCGTCACCAAGGCCCGCAAGTCCATCGCGCAGTTCAAGCTGCGCGAGGGTCAGCCGATCGGTGCCCACGTCACGCTCCGTGGCGACCGCATGTGGGAGTTCCTGGACCGCACCCTGTCGCTCGCGCTGCCGCGCATCCGCGACTTCCGTGGTCTGTCCCCCAAGCAGTTCGACGGCCGTGGCAACTACACCTTCGGTCTCACCGAGCAGGTCATGTTCCACGAGATCGACCAGGACAAGATCGACCGCGTCCGGGGTATGGACATCACCGTGGTGACCACGGCGACCAACGACGCTGAGGGCCGTGCCCTTCTCCGTCACCTCGGCTTCCCCTTCAAGGAGGCGTAAGCGAGATGGCGAAGAAGGCTCTGATTGCCAAGGCTGCTCGTAAGCCCAAGTTCGGTGTGCGCGCGTACACCCGCTGCCAGCGCTGCGGTCGTCCGCACTCCGTGTACCGCAAGTTCGGCCTCTGCCGCGTGTGCCTTCGTGAGATGGCTCACCGTGGCGAGCTGCCGGGCGTGACCAAGAGCTCCTGGTAAATCCCCAGTTAGGGGATTCCAGGGCTCTCGGTAAGCAATGGGCGTGTCAGGCGCCCCCCTCTCCATGGCTTAGGCTTGGAGGGTTGGGCGCCTGACGGTCGCCCGTACGACTTACTACGCCGTAGGTCCACCGCGCCGCACCCGTCCCGTCTCGGATCGGGGAGAGGGATGGCGCACCAGGAAACCCCGGCGAGAGAGGCCACAGGCCAATTCATGACCATGACTGATCCGATCGCAGACATGCTTACGCGTCTGCGGAACGCGAACTCGGCGTACCACGACTCCGTGACGATGCCGGCGTCCAAGATCAAGTCGCACATCGCGGAGATCCTCCAGCAGGAGGGCTTCATCACGGGCTGGAAGATCGAGGACGCTGAGGTCGGCAAGAACCTCACCCTCGAGCTGAAGTTCGGCCCGAACCGTGAGCGCTCCATCGCGGGCATCAAGCGGATCTCCAAGCCCGGTCTCCGGGTGTACGCGAAGTCCACCTCCCTGCCCAAGGTGCTGGGCGGCCTCGGCGTGGCGATCATCTCCACGTCGCACGGGCTCCTCACCGACAAGCAGGCCGGCAAGAAGGGCGTAGGCGGAGAAGTCCTCGCCTACGTCTGGTAGCAGAAGGGAACGGAGGAAACAGCTATGTCGCGCATCGGCAAGCTCCCCATCGCGGTTCCCGCCGGCGTGGACGTCACCATCGACGGCCGCACGGTCGAGGTCAAGGGCCCGAAGGGATCGCTGACCCACACCGTTGCTGCTCCGATCGACATCGCCAAGGGCGAGGACGGCCACCTGCTGGTGACCCGCCCCAACGACGAGCGTCAGAGCAAGGCCCTGCACGGCCTGTCCCGCACGCTGGTGGCGAACATGATCACCGGCGTGACCCAGGGTTACGTGAAGAAGCTCGAGATCAGCGGTGTCGGTTACCGCGTGACCGCCAAGGGCTCGAACCTCGAGTTCGCGCTCGGTTACAGCCACCCGATCCTCGTCGAGGCCCCCGAGGGCATCTCCTTCAAGGTGGAGAACCCGACCCGTTTCCAGGTCGAGGGCATCGACAAGCAGAAGGTCGGCGAGGTCGCGGCCAACATCCGCAAGCTGCGCAAGCCCGACCCGTACAAGGCCAAGGGCGTCAAGTACGAGGGCGAAGTCATCCGCCGCAAGGTCGGAAAGGCGGGTAAGTAAGCCATGGCATACGGGCAGAAGATCCTGAAGGGCGACGCCTACAAGCGTGCCGCCATCAAGCGCCGCCACATCCGGATCCGCAAGCGGATCTCCGGTACGGAGGAGCGCCCCCGCCTGGTCGTGACCCGCTCCAACCGCCACATCGTGGCGCAGGTGATCGACGACCTCAAGGGCCACACCCTGGCCTCCGCGTCCACCCTGGACGCGTCGGTCCGCGGTGCCGAAGGCGACAAGTCGGCGCAGGCCAAGCAGGTCGGCGCCCTGGTCGCCGAGCGTGCCAAGGCCGCTGGCGTCGAGGCTGTCGTGTTCGACCGTGGTGGCAACCAGTACGCCGGGCGCATCGCTGCCCTGGCGGACGCCGCCCGCGAAGCCGGGCTCAAGTTCTGAGCCGCTTGTAGCTAGCGGAAAGAGAGAGGTAATCCAATGGCTGGACCCCAGCGCCGCGGTGGCGGTGCCGGTGGCGGCGAGCGGCGGGACCGGAAGGGCCGTGACGGCGGCGCTGCTGCCGCCGAGAAGACCGCGTACGTTGAGCGCGTCGTCGCGATCAACCGCGTCGCCAAGGTTGTGAAGGGTGGTCGTCGCTTCAGCTTCACCGCGCTGGTCGTGGTGGGCGACGGTGACGGCACCGTGGGTGTCGGTTACGGCAAGGCCAAGGAGGTGCCGGCCGCCATCGCCAAGGGTGTTGAGGAGGCCAAGAAGCACTTCTTCAAGGTCCCCCGTATCCAGGGCACCATCCCGCACCCGATCACGGGCGAGAAGGCCGCAGGCGTCGTCCTGCTCAAGCCTGCTTCCCCCGGTACCGGCGTCATCGCCGGCGGTCCGGTGCGTGCCGTACTCGAGTGCGCGGGCGTGCACGACATCCTGTCGAAGTCGCTCGGCTCGTCGAACGCGATCAACATCGTGCACGCGACCGTGGAGGCCCTGAAGGGCCTGCAGCGTCCCGAGGAGATCGCGGCCCGCCGTGGTCTGCCCCTCGAGGACGTCGCTCCCGCGGCTCTGCTGCGTGCGCGTGCCGGGGCTGGTGCTGCGTAATGGCTCAGCTCAAGATCACGCAGACGAAGTCCTACATCGGCAGCAAGCAGAACCACCGTGACACCCTGCGTTCGCTCGGGCTCAAGCGCCTGAACGACGTGGTCGTCAAGGAGGACCGCCCCGAGTTCCGCGGCATGGTGCACACCGTCCGCCACCTCGTGACGGTCGAGGAGGTCGACTGATCATGGCGGAGAACAACCCGCTCAAGATCCACAACCTCCGTCCCGCCCCGGGCGCCAAGACCGCCAAGACCCGTGTCGGTCGTGGTGAGGCGTCGAAGGGTAAGACGGCCGGTCGTGGTACCAAGGGCACGAAGGCCCGTTACCAGGTTCCGGAGCGCTTCGAGGGTGGCCAGATGCCCCTCCACATGCGTCTCCCGAAGCTGAAGGGCTTCAAGAACCCGTTCAAGACCGAGTACCAGGTCGTGAACCTCGACAAGCTGGCCGCGCTGTACCCGGAGGGTGGCGAGGTCACCGTCGAGGGGCTCGTCGCCAACGGCGCTGTGCGCAAGAACAGCCTCGTCAAGGTCCTCGGCCAGGGCGAGATCTCCGTGGCGCTGCAGGTGACGGTCGACGCCGTCTCCGGCTCCGCCAAGGAGAAGATCACCGCCGCCGGCGGTACCGTCACCGAGCTCGTCTGAACCCATCAGGCGCCTTGATGACTTGAGCGATCCCGACCGGGGATACCCCACAAATGGGGTATCCCCGGTCGGTCGTTCCTAGGGCAGGTGTGTCGCGGGTAAGGTGACCTCCACTGCCCACTTTTCACAAGGTTCTCCCAAGGGGGCACCTTGAGCGGCAGCCGGCCGTTACTCATGTCGTTGTCGTAAGTCGTTGTCGCAAGTCGTTGTTCTTATTCGACCTTCAAGACCGTCACCCTTGACGCAGATGCGCGGGGGTCGCAGGAGGCACCGTGCTCACCGCGTTCGCCCGGGCGTTCAAGACGCCCGACCTGCGCAAGAAGCTGCTCTTCACGCTGGCCATCGTCGTGGTCTACCGGGTCGGTACGCACGTTCCGATTCCGGGCGTCGACTACAAGTCCGTCCAGATCTGTGTGAACGAGGCATCGGGCAATCAGGGCCTCTTCGGCCTGATCAACATGTTCAGCGGCGGGGCGCTGCTGCAGATCACGATCTTCGCCCTGGGCATCATGCCGTACATCACGGCGAGCATCATCCTTCAGCTGCTGACGGTGGTGATCCCCCGCCTCGAAGCGCTCAAGAAGGAGGGGCAGGCCGGCACCTCGAAGATCACGCAGTACACCCGTTACCTCACGGTGGCGCTCGCCATCCTGCAGGGCACGGGCCTGGTGGCCACCGCCCGCAGCGGCGCCCTGTTCAACGGGTGCTCGGCCGCCACGCAGATCGTTCCGGACCGCGCGATCTTCACCACCATCGTCATGGTCATCTGCATGACCGCCGGTACGGCCGTCGTCATGTGGCTCGGTGAGCTCATCACCGACCGGGGCATCGGCAACGGCATGTCCATCCTGATGTTCATCTCGATCGCCGCGACCTTCCCCTCCGCCCTGTGGGCCATCAAGAAGCAGGGCAAGCTCGCGGACGGCTGGATCGAGTTCGGCACGGTCATCGCGGTCGGCCTGGTGATGGTCGCTCTGGTGGTCTTCGTGGAGCAGGCCCAGCGGCGCATCCCGGTGCAGTACGCGAAGCGCATGATCGGCCGCCGTTCCTACGGCGGTACGTCGACGTACATCCCGCTGAAGGTGAACCAGGCCGGTGTGATCCCGGTCATCTTCGCCTCGTCGCTGCTCTACATCCCGGCTCTGGTCGCTCAGTTCTCCGGCGGGAACTCCAGCTGGAAGACCTGGATCAACGACAATCTGACCCGGGGCGACCACCCGATCTACATCAGCATGTACTTCTTGCTCATCGTGTTCTTCGCGTTCTTCTACGTGGCGATCTCCTTCAACCCCGAGGAAGTCGCGGACAACATGAAGAAGTATGGTGGCTTCATCCCGGGCATCCGGGCTGGCCGACCGACCGCTGAGTACCTGTCCTACGTACTCAACCGGATCACCTGGCCGGGTTCGCTGTACTTGGGTCTGATCGCTCTTGTGCCGACGATGGCGTTGGTTGGTTTCGGGGCAAACCAGAACTTCCCGTTCGGTGGCACCAGCATCCTGATCATCGTGGGTGTGGGCCTCGAAACGGTGAAGCAGATCGAGAGCCAGCTCCAGCAGCGCAATTACGAAGGGTTCCTCCGCTGATGCGAATCGTCCTCGTCGGGCCGCCGGGTGCCGGAAAGGGTACGCAGGCCACTCGCCTGGCCGAGAACCTGAGCGTGCCGCACATCTCCACGGGTGACCTGTTCCGCGCCAACATCAGCAGGCAGACGGAGCTCGGGAAACTCGCGAAGTCCTACATGGACGCCGGCAACCTCGTCCCCGACGAGGTCACCATCGCCATGGCCAAGGACCGGATGGAGCAGCCGGACGCCGAGCGCGGCTTCCTGCTGGACGGCTTCCCGCGCAACGTCTCGCAGGCCGAGGCGCTGGACGAGCTCCTCACCACCGAGGGCATCAAGCTGGACGCGGTACTCGACCTGGAGGCCCCCGAGGAGGAGGTCGTCAAGCGGATCGCCGGCCGGCGCATCTGCCGCAACGACTCCGCCCACGTCTTCCACGTGTCGTACAAGAAGCCCGCGAAGGACGGCGTCTGCGACGTCTGCGGCGGCGAGCTGTACCAGCGGGACGACGACTCCGAGGAAACGGTCCGTACCCGTCTCGAGGTCTACCACACGCAGACCGAGCCGATCATCGACTACTACAAGGCGCAGGGCCTGGTCGTGACGATCGATTCCATGGGCCCCGTGGAAGAGGTCACCGACCGCGCCCTGGCGGCGCTGAAGCGCGACGTCGAGCACTAGTCGTCGTCCCTGTACGGCCGTGGAGTCCCCGGGACCCCACGGCCGTACTGTTGTGTAAGTACCCTCTGGTAGCCCAGACCGAGTGACCCCCGACCCGAGTGACGGAGAGCGCAGGCCCCTCATGGTGCAGATCAAGAGCCCCGAGCAGATCGCCCGGATGCGTGCGGCAGGTCTGGTCGTCGCCGCCATCCACGCGGCTACACGGGAAGCGGCGGTGCCGGGGGCGTCCACGAAGGATCTGGACGAGGTGGCGCGCAAGGTCCTTGCGGAGCACGGCGCGAAGTCGAACTTCCTCGGCTACGGCGGCTTCCCGGCGACGATCTGCACCTCGGTGAACGACGTGGTCGTCCACGGCATCCCCTCCGACGAGGTCGTCCTCAAGGACGGCGACATCATCTCCATCGACTGCGGCGCGATCGTCGACGGCTGGCACGGCGACGCCGCGTACACCGCGTTCGTGGGCTCCGGTCACGCCCCGGAGCTGATCGAGCTCTCCCGGGTGACGGAGGAGTCGATGTGGGCCGGCATCGCCGCCATGAAGCCCGGCAACCGCCTGGTGGACGTCTCCCGCGCCATCGAGACGTACATCCGCCGCCAGCCGAAGCCCGGCGGCGGTCGCTACGGCATCATCGAGGACTACGGCGGCCACGGCATCGGCACCGAGATGCACATGGACCCGCACCTGCTGAACTACGTCGACCGCCGCCGCGGCAAGGGCCCCAAGCTGGTCCCCGGCTTCTGCCTGGCCATCGAGCCGATGGTGTCCCTGGGCACCCCGAAGACCGAGGTCCTCTCCGACGACTGGACGGTCATCACGACCGACGGCACCTGGTCCTCCCACTGGGAGCACTCGATCGCCCTGACGGAAGAGGGCCCCCTGGTCCTCACATCCCCGGACTGCGGCAGGGCGAAGCTGGCGGAGCACGGGGTTGTGGCGGCACCGGACCCGCTGGCCTGACGGTGGCTTCCGCTGGCGACCACCGGTCGGAGGCCGGTGCAGCCGCTCGAAGCTTGTGAGGCGCCCCGGGCGCCGAGCCCGCGAGAGGGGCGTCGGGGATTGGGTCTGCGGCAGGGCGAAGCTGGCGGAGCACGGGGTCGTGGCGGCACCGGACCCGCTGGCCTGACGGCGGCTGGCTTAAGGATCTTCTGCGTGGGGCATTCTTCCTCGATTCGTCTTTCCGAGGGCCCTGGCGTAGACTGACTCGTCGGCTCTCGTGTATTTGCATGTCTTCATGCGTCCGTAAGGGAATGCTCGAAGAGTCGATCAAGGTAGTCGATTCGAAGGGCGAAGCGTGGCCAAGAAGCAAGGTGCCATCGAGATCGAGGGCACTGTCGTCGAGTCTCTTCCGAACGCCATGTTCAAGGTCGAGCTCCAGAACGGCCACCAGGTCCTGGCACACATCAGCGGCAAGATGCGTATGCACTACATCCGCATCCTCCCTGACGACCGGGTCGTGGTGGAGCTGTCTCCGTACGACCTGACGCGTGGCCGGATCGTCTACCGGTACAAGTAGATCTTGCCCGCTCCTCGTTTCGGCGGGGTGATGGCACTGACCCGGAGAACCTCAATCCCATGAAGGTCAAGCCGAGCGTCAAGAAGATCTGCGACAAGTGCAGGGTGATCCGCCGTCACGGCCGGGTCATGGTCATTTGCGAGAACCCGCGCCACAAGCAGCGCCAGGGCTGACCGCACCCGATCACACCCTCTGCATCGACATCGCAGATACTTCGCGCGACGCGAGCTGAATATGTTCATACGCAGGGCCCAGGCGACGTACGCGTCGTCTGATACCCCCGGTTCGGAGGCCGGGGACCCAGTTCGTACCAAATCTTCCAAAGGGAAGAGGCCGGCGGCTGGGGGGTGGCTCTGCGGAAGACCTCCGAAGATCACCAGGAGCCATTGAATGGCACGCGTTTCCGGTGTCGACATCCCGCGCGAGAAGCGTGTGGAGGTCGCCCTCACCTACGTGTTCGGCATCGGCCGGACCCTCTCGCAGGAGACGCTGGCAGCGACCGGCATCGACCCGAACACCCGCGTTCGCGACCTCTCCGAGGAGCAGCTCGTCGCGATCCGCGAGTACGTGGACGCCAACATCAAGACCGAGGGTGACCTCCGTCGTGAGGTCCAGGCCGACATCCGCCGCAAGGTGGAGATCGGCTGCTACCAGGGTCTCCGTCACCGTCGTGGTCTGCCCGTCCGCGGTCAGCGCACCAGCACCAACGCCCGCACCCGCAAGGGCCCGCGTCGCGCCATCGCCGGCAAGAAGAAGCCGGGCAAGAAGTAGTCCGCAGCGGACTCGCCGTCCAGCGGTCTTCGCTGTAGGACCGACCACCTCCCGTAGGAGTTTTCCGTATGCCCCCCAAGGGACGTCAGGGCGCTGCCAAGAAGGTGCGCCGCAAGGAAAAGAAGAACGTCGCGCACGGCCAGGCGCACATCAAGAGCACGTTCAACAACACGATCGTGTCCATCACGGACCCGGCCGGCAACGTGATCTCGTGGGCCTCCGCCGGCCACGTCGGTTTCAAGGGCTCGCGCAAGTCCACGCCGTTCGCCGCGCAGATGGCCGCCGAGTCGGCCGCCCGTCGCGCGCAGGAGCACGGCATGCGCAAGGTCGACGTGTTCGTCAAGGGCCCGGGCGCCGGTCGTGAGACCGCCATCCGTTCCCTGCAGGCCACGGGCCTCGAGGTCGGCTCCATCCAGGACGTCACCCCGACCCCGCACAACGGCTGCCGTCCGCCCAAGCGCCGCCGCGTCTGACGCACCGGCCAAGCGCCGCCGCGTCTGACGCACGGTTGTCTCGGGTTTCGGGCGGTACGTCTCCTCGGAGGCGTACCGCCCGTACCCTTGCAGTAACAGCAGGACGTCAAATAGTGGGCGTCCATGACTGAAGGAAACACAACATGCTGATCGCTCAGCGTCCCTCGTTGACCGAAGAGGTCGTCGACGAGTTCCGCTCCCGGTTCGTGATCGAGCCGCTGGAGCCGGGCTTCGGCTACACCCTCGGCAACTCCCTCCGCCGTACGCTTCTGTCGTCGATCCCGGGTGCGGCTGTCACCTCGATCCGGATCGACGGCGTCCTGCACGAGTTCACCACCGTGCCGGGCGTCAAGGAGGACGTCACCGACCTGATCCTCAACATCAAGCAGCTGGTCGTGAGCAGTGAGCACGACGAGCCGGTCGTGATGTACCTGCGCAAGCAGGGTCCGGGTCTGGTCACCGCCGCCGACATCGCGCCCCCGGCCGGTGTCGAGGTGCACAACCCCGACCTCGTCCTCGCCACGCTCAACGGCAAGGGCAAGCTGGAGATGGAGCTGACGGTCGAGCGTGGCCGCGGTTATGTCTCCGCCGTGCAGAACAAGCAGGTCGGTCAGGAGATCGGGCGCGTCCCGGTCGACTCGATCTACTCGCCGGTTCTCAAGGTCACGTACAAGGTCGAGGCCACGCGTGTCGAGCAGCGCACCGACTTCGACAAGCTGATCGTCGACGTCGAGACCAAGCAGGCGATGCGTCCGCGTGACGCCATGGCCTCCGCCGGTAAGACGCTGGTCGAGCTGTTCGGTCTCGCCCGTGAGCTCAACATCGACGCCGAGGGCATCGACATGGGTCCGTCCCCGACGGACGCGGCTCTGGCGGCCGATCTCGCCCTGCCGATCGAGGAGCTCGAGCTCACCGTTCGGTCGTACAACTGCCTCAAGCGCGAGGGCATCCACTCCGTGGGTGAGCTCGTGGCGCGTTCCGAGGCCGACCTCCTGGACATCCGTAACTTCGGTGCGAAGTCCATCGACGAGGTCAAGGCGAAGCTGGCCGGCATGGGCCTGGCCCTGAAGGACAGCCCGCCCGGATTCGACCCGACGGCCGCGGCCGACGCCTTCGGCGCCGACGACGACGCGGACGCCGGTTTCGTGGAGACCGAGCAGTACTGATCTCCACCACCTCCGGGGTTCGCGTCAGCGGACCCCGGATCTCCGACAGGCGACCGCCTGCTCGGATACTGACCTCGGTACCTGATACGGCCGGGGCAGACACACAGGAGAAGAACCATGCCGAAGCCCACCAAGGGTGCCCGTCTGGGCGGCAGTGCCGCGCACGAGAAGCTGCTGCTCGCGAACCTCGCGAAGGCGCTGTTCGAGCACGGCCGGATCACCACCACCGAGGCGAAGGCCCGCCGTCTGCGGCCGTACGCCGAGCGTCTGGTCACCAAGGCGAAGAAGGGCGACCTTCACAACCGCCGTCAGGTGCTCCAGGTGATCACGGACAAGAGCATCGTCCACACGCTCTTCACCGAGATCGGCCCGCGCTACGAGAACCGTCCCGGTGGCTACACCCGGATCACCAAGATCGGTAACCGCCGTGGCGACAACGCGCCCATGGCCGTCATCGAGCTGGTCGAGGCGCTGACCGTGGCGCAGCAGGCGACGGGTGAGGCCGAGGCCGCGACGAAGCGTGCCGCCAAGGACACCGAGGCTGTTGCCGAGACCCCGGTCGAGGACGCCAAGGTCGACGTGGTCAAGGCCGACGAGGTCGAGGACGCGGCTGAGGAGTCGAAGGACGCGTAAGCGTTCTGCTGGGGGCTGTGCGTTGGCGGCTGCGGGTTCGTTGTGGCTTGTCGCGCAGTTCCCCGCGCCCCTTTAGGGCGTTGGCGGGTCCGTTCCTTTTCAGGGGCGGGCCCGCTTTTGTGTTCCTGAGAGGATCTCTGTGTGAGTGATGAAGTAGAGCCCGGACACATCCGCATACGGCTCGGCCTCTCCTATGACGGGACCGAGTTCTCCGGCTGGGCCAAGCAGGCCGGGGGGCGGCGGACCGTGCAGGGGGAGATCGAGGACGCGCTGCGGACCGTCACCCGGTCGCGCGACACGACGTACGAGCTGACCGTGGCCGGACGGACGGACGCCGGGGTGCACGCGCGCGGGCAGGTGGCGCATGTGGATCTGCCGGAGGGGCTCTGGGCCGAGCACGGGGAGAAGCTGCTCAAGCGGCTCGCCGGGCGGCTGCCCAAGGATGTGCGCGTGTGGTCGCTCACCGAGGCGCCGACGGGGTTCAACGCGCGGTTCGCCGCCCTGTGGCGGCGCTACGTCTACCGGGTCGGCGACCGGCCCGGGGGAGTGGACCCGCTGCTGCGCAGCCATGTGCTCTGGCACGACTGGGAGCTGGACGTCGCCGTGATGGACGCCGCCGCCAGGTCCCTGGTCGGGGAGCACGACTTCGCGGCGTACGCGAAGAAGCGCGAAGGGGCGACGACGATCCGCGAGATCCTCGACTTCGGGGTGCGCCGGCGCGCGGACGGCGTCGTCGAGATCGAGGTCCGCGCCGACGCCTTCTGCCACAACCAGGTGCGTTCCATGGTCGGGGCGCTGCTGTTCGTGGGCGACGGCCACCGCGGCGTGGACTGGCCGCGGCGGGTCCTCGACGCCGGCGTCCGCGACAGCGCCGTCCACGTCGTCCGGCCGCACGGACTGACCCTGGAGGAGGTCGCCTATCCGGCGGACGACCGGCTCGCGGAGCGGCAGCGGCAGGCGCGGCGGGTCCGGAACGGGTTCAGTCGCCCAGAGCCTTTGCCAGGGCCGGCCGGAGATAGGGAACCAGAGACTTCGCGTAGCCTGCCGTGATGTGGCTGGAGTCGAAGTAGACGATGTGGTCGGCGATCACCGTCGGGCACACGTCGTCGGCGCAGAACCATGGCAGCACGTCGATGATCTCGGCGCCGTGGCGTTTCGCCACCTTCTGCTCCATGGCCCGGTACTCGGGGAACTCGACGGCGGTGTCCTGTGCGGGGTTGCAGGAGGTGACGTCGTCGGTGTGGGTGGCGAGACAGTCCGGTACGTTCCTGCCGGGCTGCGGGGTGTCCGTGAGGTAGACGAGCTTGGCGCCGGAGTCCTCGAAGACCTTGAAGGCCTGCTCGGCGCCGGATTCGGTCGCCTCGCGGCGTGAGCGGCTGGTGACGACGATGACATCGGGGTGGAGCTTCTTGATCTCCGCGAACGCCGATTCCCGCCAGGTGTCGCACTCGGAGTACTCGCGGTTCAGCTCGGGGTTCTTGATGGCGTAGATCTCGGGGGAGCAGCCGCCCTTCGCCATGGTCACGATCTTCGTGTGAAGCGTCTTCCCGATGGAGTGGAAGGCGTCGCCCCACTGCCAGGCGTGCGAGTCCCCGATCACGACGATCGACTTCTTCCCCTGAGGGTCTCCGATGACGCAGTTGTCGCGCATGACGAACTCCGCGACCTTGGTGTCGTCGATGCAGCCGTAGTGGGTGTGGTCGTCGGGAGACTTCGGCAGGGCGCTCTGGGCGACCGCGGAGAGCTGTTTCCGCAGGGCGGCGCTCTTCACCGATTCGGGGCCGTTGTACCCGACGGCGCTTGCGCTCCCGCCCACGGCGGAGGCGGAGGTCGCGAGGTTCAGCGGGGCGACCATGGCGATGGCCGTGGCGGCGGCCGCTCCCGCGACGGCCGAGCCGCCGGCGAAGATCCCCTTCCAGGGGCGGGCCACCAGCTGCTTGTTGTTCCGGAACCGCAGTTCGACGGTGTAGTAGGTGATGATCGCAAGGAACAGCGACAGGAAGACGACGCGGAAGCGGTCCGAGTAGGCGAGATCCCGCCCGGTGACGTCCGGCCAGAGGATGAGGATCGGCCAGTGCCAGAGGTACCAGCCGTAGCTGACGTTTCCGATGAAGTTGGCCACCGGGTTGTCCAGGATGAATTCCGCGCCGAGGCGGGGAGCGGCACAGCCTCCGGCGATGACCATGCCGGCGCCCAGCACGGGGCCGGCCACGGCATAGCCGGGCAGGGGGGTTTCCGGCGTGATGAGGAGTGCGGTGCCCACCGCGGTGGCGAGCCCCACCCAGGAGATGACGGCCGCCACCACCGTGTTCATGCGGGAGAGGAGCGGTGCGCCGAGGGCGACCAGGATGCCGAAGGCGAGTTCCCAGATACGGGTCTGGGTGCCGAAGTAGGCGAGGGGCTGGTTCGAGGCGGTCTGCTTGACGGACAGATACAGTGACCCGCCCACCACGGCCATGAGGAACAACGCCACCAGGGCGCGGTTGCGGAAGAGGGTGCGGCTCAGCCAGACCGTGACGACGAGCACGATCGGGGCGACCACATAGAACTGTTCCTCGATGCCCAGCGACCAGAAGTGCTGGTACGGGGACTGTGTGCCGTCGTTGGCGAAGTAGTCGGTGCCGGTCTCGACGAGGCGCCAGTTCATGAAGCTGAGGGCCGAGCTGAGCCCGTCCATCATGGTGTCGCGGAACCTGAGCGGGCTGGCGTAGATCCACGCCACCACCGCTGTGGTGATGATGACGATGGCCATGCCCGGGGCGAGCCGTCTCATACGGCGCGCCCAGAACTTGCTCAGGGACACCTTGCCCGTCTTGTCGATCTCGGCGAGGAGCTGACTGCCGATGAGGAAGCCGCTCAGGACGAAGCTCACGTCCACGCCACCGTGGATGTCGAGCAGGCCGACGTGCATGCTGACCACCATCATGATGGCGACGGCACGCAGGCCCTGGATGTCCGGCCGGTACTTGCGCAGGCGCTCTGCCTGCACGGCCGTTGAACGATGGCGGGTCACGGTGGTGGTTCTCCAGTAGCAGGCGGACGGCGAATTCAGTGAACGGTCGGGCAGGCGGCAGCCGTACCGCTCACGCGCACCCCCTGGGCGGGAATGCGGACGCCGCACGACAGCCGCAGCTGGGCGGGCAGCTCGTTGTCCGCGCCGACGTGTGCGTGGCAGCCCACGACAGCCTCACGGAGGAGGGACGCGCTGCCGATCGAGGAGTCGTGGTCCACCACGGACGTGTGGATCCGGGCGTCCCTGGCCACGATGACGCTGCCGCCGATGATGGAACGGTCGACGACCACGTGCGGGCCGATGACGGCGTGCGGGCCGATGGTCGAGCCTCCCGTGACGCGGGCGGTCGGGTCGACGGCGGCTGTGGGGTGGATCAGGGCCTCGGCGGCTCCCGCCACGAGGGGGGAGGTCGTCCTGCCGGTGACCAGGTCGGCGGAACCGTGGACGAAGGCCATCGGTGTGCCGAGGTCACGCCAGTAGTCCTCGGTGGTGCGGCCGAACACGCGCCGCCCCTGGGCGACGAGTTCCGGGAAGGTCTCCTGCTCGACGGAGACCTCGCGGCCGGCCGGGATGGCGTCGAGGACGGACCGGCGGAAGACGTAACAGCCGGCGTTGATCTGGTCGGTGACGCATTCCTCGGCGGTCCTGGGCTTCTCCAGGAAGGACAGCACCCTTCCGTCCTCGTCGGTGGGGACGAGGCCGAAGGCGCGGGGGTCGGGGACACGGGTGAGATGGAGGGTCACATCCGCCTCGCGTGCCTCGTGCTGCCGCAGGACGGCGCGCAGGTCGACGCCGGACAGGATGTCGCCGTTGAGGACGAGGACCGGTGCGTCCGCCGGACCGCGCAGCAGACGCCCGGCGTTGCGGATGGCTCCGCCGGTGCCGAGCGGAACCTCCTCGACGGCGTAGGAGATCTCCAGATCCCGGGTGAAGTTCTTGAACTCCTCCTCGAAGAGGCTGGCGAGGTACGAGGTGGCGAACACCACGTGCCCGACGCCGGCGTCCATCAGCTTGGCTGTCTGGTGCCGGATGAAGGAGGAGCCCGCGACGTCGAGGAGCGGTTTCGGGGTGTGGTTCGTCAGCGGGCGCAGGCGGGTTCCCTTGCCGCCCACCAGGATGATGGCTTCCTGCATGAGTGCCTTCCTCGGTCAGCTAGCGGTGTCGGGTCCGGGACCTGCGTAGTCGGAGGTGAAACAGGCCTTGATGGCCTTCTCGCTCTGGGGTCGTCCGGCGAAGTCGAGGCGGGAGGCCTTCTGGTCGTCGGGCTTGGTGTTCGGGTCGTCGTCGAAGTAGATCGACCACCAGTAGACGCCGGACATATGGCGCTCCTGGACGACCTGGCAGACGGCGGTGTACCAGTTGGCCTGCACCTTCGGGTTGACCGCGCGCTTGGTGTAGAAGTCGCCGGGGGCGTGGTAGGCGCCGTTCATGGCGCCGATGCCCGCCTCGGCGATGGTGATCTTCGGCAGGGGGCCGGTGGCCTTGCGGTCGAGCCAGTTGTCCCAGCCGTCGACCAGGGTCTGCACCGAGGCGTCGTCGCCGACCTTGACCGGGAAGTAGGCGTCGATGCCGAGGTGCCGGACGGGCATGGTGACGGGGCCGCTGACGTACGCGTCCCAGTTGGCGTCGTAGGAGACCTCGCCGGTGAACAGCTTCTCGGCGTCGTCGACGAGTGAGTCCCAGTGGGGGTCGCCCTGAAGGGAGTTCAGCTCGGTGGCGATGACGAAGGTGGCCGCCTTCTCGCCGTCCGCGGCCTTCAGGTACGGGGTGAGGAACTTCTCGTAGGAGGCGAACCAGGCGTCGCGGTCGGCGGGCTTGATGCTGCCGCGCCAGGCGTTGTCGGGTTCGAGTGTCTTCTCGTCCATGAGGGGCCGGACGGTGGTGCGCAGTCCGGCCTCGTGGAAGATCTGAAGGACGCGTGCGAGGCGGTCCGGGGTGGGGGTTTTGGTACCGCGGGAGACCTCGTCGGCGAAACGATTCTTCGTGACAAATGGGAAGGAAATGCTCACCGAGTTGGCGTGCAGGCCGACCAGGTAGTTCGCGTGCAGCCGGGCCTGCTTCTCCACGTACTCCAGGGAGTGCGCGGGATTGTCCTCCCAGTAGAGCTGCGCGCCCCACTGCGGCATGCCCTTCTTCCACTTCTGGGCCACCTCGGCGACCTTGGGGGCGGCCGGGGACGCGTTCGAGGCGGTGGTCGTGCTGCCCGAGCCGGCGGGTCGCGTGGCGTCCTGGTCGTGCAGGACGAGGTGGGGCACGAGCGAGCCGGACTCCCAGCGCAGCGGGTGGTCGCCGGCGACGAACGGCACCGCGACCACGAGCGAGATGACGGTGGCGGGGAGCACGGCGAGCAGGGGCAGGCGTGCGCGCTTCATGGCTGTGGGGTCTCTTCCGGGTCAGGCGGGCTTGGCGATGACGACGAACTTGTTCTCCTCGCGCTTGACGAACTTCACGAGGCCCTTGATGCCTCCGAGGCCCTCGAGGAGGGAGAACAGCGGCAGCAGGGCGAGCACCGCGATGGGCTCCCACCACCTGCGCCTGCCGTTCGCCGAGGCGATCGCGTTGAGCCGCAGCCCTTCCCAGTACGCCCAGATCACATAGGCGAAGCTGATCGACCACAGCACGACGACCGACTGGGTCACGGGCGAGGTGTTCATGTCGCCGATGAACCAGCCCAGGAACAGCACGGTGCCGACGTGCTGCAGGGGGCCCAGGATCCAGCTCGTCACGCAGATGGTCAGGAACCAGCGGTAGCGAAGGGGCACGTTGCGGTTGAAGCAGAGGGCGACCAGGCCCCACGCCCAGCGCTCACGCTGTTTGACGAAGTCCTTCATGTTGGCCGGCGAGGCGCCGTAGCAGCGGCCGTTGAACCAGTCGCTGCGGCCCGGGTAGAGGCGGCAGAACGTCAGGGCCAGCCGGGCGTCCTCGACGATCTCTTTGGGGCCGAAGTCCCAGCCGATCTCGGCCTCGATGGAGGCACGGATGACGAGGAGCTCGCCGTGCACGCCGGCGGCCGGTGTGCCGAGCCCGGTGAAGGCGCGGAAGCGGGCGATGTCGTCGGCGGGGCGGATGGCGTCGGCGAACCAGGTCAGCTTGCTCACCGCGTTCTCGCGCGGGTAGGTCAGGATGCCCTGCGCCATGTGCTTGACCTCTTCGGGGGTCGCGCGGCGCTGGCGGTTGATGAACTGGGCGAGTGAGGCGGAGGTGTCCGGACCGACCCCCGTGTCGTCGTCCATGTGCAGGACCCACACGTGCTCGAGAGCCTCGCCCTCCTCGATGCGCAGCTCGTGGGCGTAGTTGTTGGCCCGGGCCTTGAAGCGGGTGCCGTTCCTGGTCTGGTAGGCCTTCGGGACCGTGACCACGCGGATCAGCGGGCTGACCGCCGCCAGGGCGTCGATCCGCTCGGCGGCCTCACAGCCCTCCTCGGTGAGTACGTCCACCCGCATGTACGGGAACCACTCCGGGAGGTGCTCCACGTAGGACAGGACGGAGCGCTCCAGGGCCGGGTAGGTGTCGTGCCGGCCGATGGTCGGGACGAGCGTGATCAGGAAGTCCTGGTTCACCGGGGCGGGCGGCGTCATCAGATGCGCCTTGCGGATCCGGCGGCGGATCAGGACGAAGCCCTGGACGGAGACGAGCACACCGGGCACCGGAAGGGCCCAGCAGATGGTGACGAACCAGGCCAGCGGCGACTGGCTCGGTGTGTACGACCACAGGCTGAAAGCGAGCAGGAGGACCATCGGGAGGAGGAACGGCAGGAGGCCGGGCCTCCACGCGGCCGTGCGCTTCGCCAGCTTCGCGTTGTGCCGCGAATGCGACGCGTCCCCCTCGACCAGTGTCGATGTCATGACGGCTGCGGAACTCCCCCTGAGATCGGCGGTGCGCGGCAGGGCGCAGCGGATCTCGGCACGACACGCTCCGCGCGTCGCGCACTGACGTTCCGGGTCTACGACCCCCCGTCGCCTTCGTTGGCGTTCGGCCACTGCCCGCTTGTGAGCCCCCCCGGGCGCTTTCAAGCCACTGGCCGAATAGATGCACGATACTCGCACATTCGTTTTACGTTGGGGAAGGAGGGTTGAACGTTGTAGCAAAAAGTTAACCAATGGGGCGCTTGGTGCGTGAGCGTCAGGTCAAATCGTTCGATCGGGCGAATGCGCCGGCGGTTATGACCTGCGGTGAGCCGTACGTCCGTTTCACGTCGGCGCCGGTGTTCTTCCAGCGCGGCGCGGAGACGTTGTCGTACGACAGCGCCTGCCCCCACACCGTCCACAGCACCCAGGGCGTCCTGGTCAGCGTGTCCGGCTGGGCCGCGCCCAGGGGCACATGGAAGGACTCCGCGACGACGCGCGGTCTGCGGTACTCCTCCAGACCGCGGTACCAGACCTCGGTCCAGGGCCGGCCCCCGAAGGGCTGCCCGGGCCCGCCGCTGTAGTCGTCGACGCCCACGACGTCGACGTAGTCACCGCCCGGAAACCAGGCGCGGGGCTGACGGCCGTAGGAGCCGTCCCAGGAGTTCGGCGCCCAGACGAAGATCAGGTTGTGCAGACCGCGCCGGCCCACGAGGAAGTCGTACGTCAGCCGCCACAGCTTCCGGAAGGCCGCCGGGTCCTGGCCCGCCCACCAGAAGCCGCGCCCGGGGGCCGTGTTCATCTCGTGGTACGGGCGCAGCAGCACCGGTACGCCCTGGTCGGCGAGGTAGCCGAGGTGGTCCGCGAGATAGCCCAGGTCGTGCAGCAGGGCCCGGTGCTCGGAGCTGCCCTCGGTCACCACCCGCGCGAACCAGCCGGGGTCCTTCGCGGCGGGCGAGTTGCGCTGGAGCGTCTGCGCGAAGCCCTTGACCGGGCTGCCCGGGTAGGGCTGGTGGAAGGAGAACCCCACCAGACCCGCCGGTCCGCCCCCGTTGTGCGGCAGCACGACCTCCGCGCCGTTCGACGCGCAGTCCGTGCGGATCCCGGAGGGGTTGTACGAGCCGTCGGCCGGCCGCGGCAGGCCCGCCCACACGCCCATGGCCAGGTCCACGGCGTCCTCGGCGTACCCCCACCGCTTCCGGCAGCTCGGCCAGGCGCGGGAGTAGGAGCGCGCCTCGCCCACCGCCCAGCCCGGCCGGTCGTAGCCGGGGCCCAGGTCCAGCTCCACGAACCCGGGCAGCCGGCCGGTGATGTCCCGGGCCTTGCGGTAGTAGTAGCCGGGCTGCTTGGTGCCCCGGTAGTCGCCGTACTCCGCGTTGTAGCGCTCGTTGTGCAGTTCCACGTGCTGGCCGATGACCGTGCGGCTCGGCCGGCCGCGGCGGGCGTCGTTCTCCAGGCCCGCCAGCAGCGCGTACACCCGGCGCGCGGCGGGGGTCGCCTCGGGGTCGCGTCCGCGCAGGTCGGCGGGGACCTGCCGGGGTCCGCCCGGGGAGTCGTCCGCGTCCTCCCGGGCTTCGCTCTCCGACCAGGCCCACAGCGCCAGGGGAACGCTCAGCGCGGTGCCCGCGGCGGCTCCGAGCAGCTTGACCCGCCCCCGCATCCGCACCGGCCGGGGCTTACGAGTTCGCGGCGGCCGAGGCCTGGGTCTCGCCGCGGCGGTGGATCTGCTGGAAGGTGAACTCGGCGAGGTCGTCGCCCGCGGCGAAGATCGCGGTGTCCTTCGTCGTCACGTCCTTGGCGCTGGTGAAGCCGGTGATCGTGAAGTAGGCGTAACGGCCGTAGGAGTTGGTCGTCGAGCGGCAGATCGCGCCGTTGCAGAAGGCCTTCACATCGCCGCCCGTGAGGGCCTTGACGATGCTCTGCTTGTCCGACTGCGTCTTGACCTTGAGGGCCTGCGCCTCGGTGTCGAAGATGGCCACACCGACCGTCACCGCGATGTCGCCCTTGGTGTACGTGACTCTCATCACCCGGGTGCAGTCGTTGGCGGCCAGCACCTTGGTCAGGGTGCCCTGGGCCCCCGTGGCGCACTTGGTGGAGTCGGCCGTCGGGCCCTTCTTGTAGACGTTCGAGCCCATGGTCAGCTGGGTGCCCGGGAACATCAGGTTCGTGCCGTTGGGCGCCGTGTCCTTGGCCTTGCTGGAGACGAACTCCTTCGGGTCCAGCGCCGGAGGCGCGCTGGTCGGCGCGAAGGACGGACTGCCCGACCCGCTCGGCAGGGCGCCGGTCACGGGCAGCGAGGCCGTCGGCCGGTTGGCCTCGTCGTTGCTGTCCGCGTTCACCACGCCCATGGCGACGGCGGTGCCGATGCCGATGGTGGCCAGCGCGCCGCCGCCTATGAAGAACAGCTTGCGGCGCCTGTTACGCGTCTCCGACGCCTCGGCCAGCGCGGCCCAGTCCGGGGCGGCGCCGCCGGTGCCGCTGTCCCACGGCTGCTGGGAGTTCGGTTTCCACGGATCCCACTGGGACTGAGGTCCCCCCTGCCCATAGCTCATGGGCCGCATCTTAGACGGCATGACACGCCAGCCGTTCAGCGTCCGAGGGCTTTGAAACCCTCCTGCGGCCTTCCTGCGGAAAGGTCGGCCCGTTTTGACCTCACCCCTCAGACGCGGGTATCCTGCATCTTCGTTGTGTATTGGCTTGCTCATTCTCACGGGACGGGCCCTTACACCGGTCCACCGGGCCGATGACCAGCGACCTGCACGCGGTATGCGTCACCGTGGTGCGGTCTGGGCTGTCGATCGTCTTCGGTGACCTTGTCAGGACCACTCACTCGAAGCGAAGGCTACGAACCGTGCGTACGTACAGCCCCAAGCCCGGCGATGTGACGCGCCAGTGGCACGTCATCGACGCTCAGGACATCGTCCTGGGTCGTCTCGCCAGCACCACCGCCTCCATTCTGCGCGGCAAGCACAAGCCGATCTACGCCCCCCACGTCGACACCGGTGACTTCGTCATCATCATCAACGCCGACAAGGTGCACCTGTCCGGCAACAAGCGGACCCAGAAGATGGCGTACCGCCACTCCGGCTACCCGGGTGGTCTGCGCTCCGTCCGCTACGACGAGCTGCTGGACAAGAACCCGGAGAAGGCCATCGAGAAGGCCGTCAAGGGCATGCTCCCCAAGAACACGCTGGGCCGTCAGATGCTCTCGAAGCTGAAGGTCTACAAGGGTGACCAGCACCCGCACGGCGCGCAGCAGCCGCAGCCGTTCGAGATCACCCAGGTCGCGCAGTAAGTCCGGCCACCCACCCCAAGCTGAAGAGAATCTGAGGTATCACCGTGGCCGAGACCACTGCCGAGCAGCCGCTCGAAGAGACCGAGCTCGTCGACATCGAGAGCTACACCACCGAGTCCGAGGTCCCCGTCGAGGGCGAGTACACCTCGGAGTCCATGGCCTCCCGCTTCGGCGACCCGCAGCCGGCCGCCGGCCTGGGCCGTCGTAAGAACGCCATCGCCCGAGTCCGGATCGTCCCGGGCTCCGGCAAGTGGAAGATCAACGGTCGCACCCTCGAGGACTACCTCCCGAACAAGGTGCACCAGCAGGAAGTCAACGAGCCCTTCAAGGTGCTCGAGCTCGAAGGCCGCTACGACGTCGTCGCCCGGATCTCCGGTGGCGGTGTCTCCGGTCAGGCCGGTGCGCTCCGTCTCGGTGTCGCCCGCGCGCTGAACGAGGCGGACGTCGACAACAACCGCGCCGCGCTGAAGAAGGCGGGCTTCCTGCGCCGAGACGACCGTGCGGTCGAGCGCAAGAAGGCCGGTTTGAAGAAGGCCCGCAAGGCCCCGCAGTACAGCAAGCGTTAATCGCTCGCTGCTGCTTGAACGAAACGCCCCGGCGGCACGCCACAGTGCCGCCGGGGCGTTCGTTTTATTACTGTCGGGAGCGTATAACGGCACAAGGTGCTCAAAATACTTGTCCGACCGGATGCCGCTATCCGGTGTAAGTACGCTTTCCATAACTGACGCTTCCTCAGGAGGACAAGTGGGACGACTCTTCGGAACGGACGGCGTGCGAGGTGTCGCCAACGCGGATCTGACGGCCGAGATGGCGCTCGGTCTGTCCGTCGCCGCGGCGCATGTGCTGGCCGAAGCGGGCACCTTCGAGGGCCACCGGCCGGTGGCCGTCGTGGGACGGGACCCGCGAGCTTCCGGGGAGTTTCTGGAGGCCGCCGTGGTGGCCGGCCTGGCGAGCGCGGGCGTGGACGTCCTCAAGGTCGGCGTGCTGCCGACGCCGGCCGTCGCCCACCTCACCGGTGTGCTCGGCGCCGACCTCGGTGTGATGCTCTCCGCGAGCCACAACGCCATGCCCGACAACGGGGTCAAGTTCTTCGCCCGCGGCGGCCACAAGCTCGCCGACGAGCTGGAGGACAGGATCGAGTCCGTCTACGAGGAGCACCGGCGCGGTGAGCCCTGGCAGCGGCCGACGGGGTCGGGCGTCGGACGCGTACGGACGTACGACGAGGGCTTCGACCGGTATGTGGCCCACCTGATCGCCGTCCTCCCCAACCGGCTCGACGGGCTGAAGATCGTCCTCGACGAGGCGCACGGCGCGGCGGCACGGGTGTCGCCGGAGGCGTTCACGCGGGCCGGGGCCGAGATCGTGACCATCGGGACGGAGCCGGACGGGCTCAACATCAACGACGGGTGCGGGTCCACGCATCTGGAGAAGCTGAAGGCGGCGGTCGTCGAGCACGGGGCCGCCTTCGGCATCGCGCACGACGGTGACGCGGACCGCTGCCTCGCCGTGGACCACGGCGGCGAGGAGATCGACGGCGACCAGATCCTCTCCGTGATCGCGCTCGCCATGCGGGAGCGGGGCACGCTGCGGTCCGACACCGTGGTCGCGACCGTGATGTCCAACCTCGGCTTCAAGCTCGCGATGGAGCGGGAGGGGATCCGGCTGGTGCAGGCGGCGGTCGGCGACCGGTATGTGCTGGAGGAGATGAAGGAGCACGGCTACGCGCTCGGTGGCGAGCAGTCCGGGCACGTGATCATCCTCGACCACGCGACGACCGGTGACGGCACGCTGACCGGGCTCATGCTCGCGGCGCGGGTCGCGGAGAGCGGACGGTCGCTGCGGGAGCTGGCCTCCGTGATGGAGCGGCTGCCCCAGGTACTGATCAATGTGCCGGACGTGGACAGGTCCCGGGTCTCCTCGTCCACGGAACTGGCGGCCGCCGTCGCCGACGCCGAGCGGGAGCTGGGCACGACGGGACGGGTGCTGCTGCGGCCTTCCGGTACCGAGCCGCTGGTCCGGGTGATGGTCGAGGCGGCCGACATCGACCAGGCCCGGTCGGTGGCGGGGCGGCTGGCCGATGTGGTGAAGTCCGCACTGGGGTGATGCCTTCGGGTGCGGCGCCGTCGTGGCTGGTCGCGCCCAGGCGGCGGAGCCGCGAATCGACAGCGCCCCGCGCTCCTTCAGGGGCGCTTTGCCCAGGCCCGTTTCTGGATCAGCAAGGTTGCGGTGCCGGCCAGGACGATGCCCAGCAGGTTCAGGAGGAGCTGCTGCGTCGAGCCCCAGGTCTGTTCCGTGTCGCCGTAGCTGAGGGCGACGGCCGCGTTGGCGGCGGCCGGGACCGTGGTGACCGAGATGGCCACGCCGACCAGGGCGCCGGACTTGGCGGAGGTCAGGGAGAGGGTGCCGGCGGCTCCGGCCAGCACGGCGACGATGAAGGAGAAGGCGTCGGGGGCGTAGACGAAGCCGGTCTGGGGGCGGTCGGCCTCCAGCTGCTCCTTGCTGAACAGGTCGATCGCGTCCATGAAGAGACTGAAGCCGACCGTCACCGCCATCGCCACCGCGAAGCCGATCAGCAGGGCGACGAGCGAACGCAGGGCGAGGCGGGGCGCGCGTCGCACGATCGACGTCGAGATGCCGGCCAGCGGGCCGAACTCCGGGCCCACCGCCATCGCGCCCACGATCAGGACCGCGTTGTCGAGGACCACACCGCAGGCGGCGATCATCGTGGCGAGGGTGATGAAGGCGAGGTAGGTGACGGAGAGCGTCGACTCCTCGTGGCTGGCGTCGGTGAGGTGTTCCCACAGGACGGCGTCGGCGCCCTCGCCCGGTGCCTCCGCCTCGGCCTTGTCGGCGCGCAGGGACAGCGACAGGTCGATGTTCTCGACGGCGATCGAGCCCGACTTGTCGATGCCCAGGCGCTGGAGTCCGGTGAGGAGCCCGTCACCGGCCTCGCGGGCGACGTCGCAGGTCACGACGTCACCGGAGGGGTTGCGGGCGGCGCCTTCCATGACCACCAGGTGTGTGGTGCCGACGGTGTTCTCGATCAGGCGGACCACGCCGTCGGTCTTCTCCGACGGCGTGATCAGGCGCAGATGCAGCATGGGGGCAGGGTAGCCGTCAGAGTTTGCGCAGGCTGAGGCGCTGCACCTTGTGGTCGGGGCCCTTGCGGACGATCAGGGTGGCGCGGCCCCGGGTGGGGGCGATGTTCTCGACGAGGTTGGGTTTGTTGATGGTGCGCCAGAGGGTGCGGGCGTAGTCGAGGGCCTCGTCCTCGGTGACCTGGGTGTACTTGCGGAAGTACGAGTCGGGGTTCTGGAAGGCGGTCGCGCGCAGCTTGCGGAACCGGTTGAGGTACCAGCGCTCGATGTCCTCGAGGCTCGCGTCGACGTACACGCTGAAGTCGAAGTAGTCGGCGAGGCCGACGCGGGTACGGCCGTCGCTGCCGGGGAGGGCGGGCTGGAGGACGTTCAGCCCTTCGACGATGAGGATGTCGGGGCGGCGGACGGTGAGCCGCCGGTCGGGGACGATGTCGTAGATGAGGTGGGAGTAGACGGGCGCAGTGACCTCGTCCTTTCCCGCCTTGATGTCGGCGACGAAACGGGTCAGCGCGCGGCGGTCGTAGGACTCGGGGAAACCTTTCCGCGACATCAGGCCGCGGGCCTCCAGCTCCCGGGTGGGCAGCAGGAAACCGTCGGTGGTCACCAGCTCCACACGCGGGTGTTCGGGCCAGCGGGAGAGCAGGGCCTGGAGAAGGCGGGCGACGGTCGACTTCCCCACGGCGACGGAGCCGGCCACGCCTATCACGAACGGGGTGCCGGACTGGGAGCCCTGCTCGCCGAGGAAGGTGTTGAGTGCGCCTCTGAGCCCGTCGGTGGCGCCGACGTAGAGGTTGAGGAGGCGGGAGAGCGGGAGGTAGATGTCGCGGACCTCGTCGAGGTCGATGACGTCACCCAGGCCGCGCAGCTTCTCGACCTCCTCGGCGGTCAGTGGCAGCGGCGTCTTGTCGCGCAGCGCGCTCCACTCGGGGCGGGTGAGGTCGACGAAGGGAGTCGCCTCCGGCCTGTGCCGGTGGGCGCTCCGGGGCATCGGGGAGACCGGAGAGATCACAGTCCATTGTTAACGGAGTTTGAACGGGGTGGCGGGTGGGGTGTGTCACGTGGGGAGGGGAGAGTTCGTATCCCCGTGGGAATTTCCGAAATCGGGCACGGTGAGGGTCTTTTGGGGTGGGGATCGGTCGTAGGCTGCCGCGCATGTGCGGAATCGTGGGATACGTGGGGTCTCAGTCGGCGCTCGATGTCGTCATGGCCGGGCTGAAGCGGCTGGAGTACCGGGGGTACGACTCGGCGGGTGTCGCCGTGCTGGCGGACGGGGGGCTCGCCGCCGCGAAGAGGGCGGGCAAGCTCGTCAATCTGGAGAAGGAGATCAAGGAACGGCCCCTGCCGGCGGGCACCACCGGTATCGGGCACACGCGGTGGGCCACGCACGGCGGCCCCACGGATGCGAACGCGCATCCGCATCTCGACAACGCCGGGCGCGTCTCCGTCGTGCACAACGGGATCATCGAGAACTTCGCCGTGCTGCGGGCGGAACTGGCCGAGCGCGGACACGAGCTGTTGTCGGAGACGGACACCGAGGTCGTGGCGCATCTCCTCGCCGAGGAGTTCTCGGGGACCGCCGACCTCGCCGAGGCCATGCGGCTGGTGTGCCGGCGGCTGGAGGGGGCGTTCACGCTGGTCGGGGTGCATGCCGACGAGCCGGACGTGGTCGTCGGGGCGCGGCGGAACTCGCCGCTGGTGGTGGGCGTTGGGGAGGGTGAGGCCTTTCTCGCCTCGGACGTCGCCGCGTTCATCGCCCACACGCGGTCGGCGGTCGAGCTGGGTCAGGACCAGGTGGTGGAGCTGCGCCGGGACGGGGTGGTGGTCACCGGCTTCGACGGGCGTCCGGCCGAGGTGCGGTCGTATCACATCGACTGGGACGCGTCGGCCGCGGAAAAGGGGGGTTATGACTACTTCATGCTCAAGGAGATCGCCGAGCAGCCCAAGGCTGTCGCCGATACCCTGCTCGGCCGGATCGACGCGGCCGGCTCACTGACGCTCGACGAGGTGCGGATCCCTCCGGGGGTGCTGCGGGAGGTCGACAAGGTCGTCATCGTCGCCTGCGGTACGGCCTTCCACGCCGGGCTCATCGCCAAGTACGCCATCGAGCACTGGACGCGCATCCCGTGCGAGGTGGAGCTGGCGAGCGAGTTCCGGTACCGGGATCCCATTCTCGACTCCCGTTCGCTGGTGATCGCCATCTCGCAGTCCGGGGAGACCATGGACACGCTCATGGCGTTGCGGCACGCGCGGGAGCAGGGGTCTTGTGTGCTGGCCATCTGCAACACCAACGGGTCGACCATTCCTCGGGAATCGGATGCGGTGCTGTACACGCATGCGGGGCCCGAGGTGGCGGTGGCGTCGACGAAGGCCTTTCTGACGCAGCTGGTGGCTTGTTACCTGGTGGCCCTCTACCTGGGGCAGGTGCGCGGCACCAAGTGGGCCGACGAGATCCGTGCCGTCATCCGCGACCTCGCGCAGATCTCCGGCCAGGTCGAGCGGGTGCTGGAGACCATGGAGCCCGTGCGGGAGCTGGCTCGGTCGCTCGCCGAGAAGCGGACCGTGCTGTTCCTCGGGCGGCACGTCGGGTATCCGGTCGCGCTGGAGGGGGCCCTGAAGCTGAAGGAGCTCGCCTATATGCATGCCGAGGGCTTCGCCGCCGGTGAGCTGAAGCACGGGCCGATCGCTCTCGTCGAGGAGGATCTGCCGGTGGTTGTCGTGGTTCCCTCGCCCCGGGGGCGGTCCGTCCTCCACGACAAGATCGTCTCCAACATCCAGGAGATCCGGGCCCGGGGTGCGCGGACGATCGTCATCGCGGAGGAGGGGGACGAGGCGGTCGTCCCGTACGCCGACCATCTCGTACGGATCCCCGCGACGCCGACGTTGCTTCAGCCACTGGTGGCCACGGTGCCGTTGCAGGTCTTCGCGTGCGAGTTGGCCACGGCGCGGGGGAACGAGGTGGATCAGCCGCGCAACCTAGCGAAGTCCGTCACGGTGGAGTAGAGCGCGGAGGAATTCGTCGAAGGCTCCGGCCGGGAAGCTGAGGGTGCCTCCGGCCGGGGCCTTGCTGTCGCGGATGGCGGTGTGGGTGGGGGTGGTGGCGATTTCCACGCAGTCGTTGCCGTCGCCGCCGCCGGAGTAGGACGACTTCCGCCAGGGCTCGAGGGCGTCGACGAAGGCGGTGAAGGCTGCGGTGGGGAAGGTGAGGGTTGCTCTGGCCGGGGCCTTGCTGTCGCGGATGGCGGTGTGGGTGGGGGAGGTGGCGACTTCGACGCATTCGTTTCCGTCGCCGGGGCCTGAGTAGGACGACTTGCGCCAGGTGTCCATGGACTGCCTCACAGCTCTTTCGCCAGCTTGTGGATGAAGTCGCGCGAGCGTTCGGGGTCGAGCGACATGGTCTCCACCCTACGGAAAAGTGTTCGACAGGCGCTGAGTTGAGCTTCGGAGTCGATGAAGACCGTGCCAAGAGGTGTGTCGCGGGTGACAGTGTCCAGCTTGGGCACGGTGCCGCCCACGTAGGTCATGGTGTTCGCGGCTCTGGAGAAGCCGTCCAGATCGAAGGGGATCACACGCACTGTGATGTGATCCGCTTCGGAGAGTTCCAGGATGCGGTCGAGTTGGGCTCGTGACACGGCGCGGTCGCTGACCCTGATGCGCAGCGCCGCTTCGTGGATCACCGCTTCATAAGGGACGGTGAGCTCTTGGCGCGCCATGCGGTGGTGGACCCGCAAGTCCATTTCCTCTTCGGTCAGTTCGGGGATCCTGTCGGAGAACACGGCACGGGCGTAGTCCTTCGTCTGCAACAGGCCTGGGACGTACAAGATGGCAACGTGGCGCTGAAACCGGGCGTGGTGTTCCAGTTCGGACAGGTCCAGGAACGACGTGGGCAATTGGCCCCGGTACTCCTCCCACCAGCCCCGCGTCCGATCGGTGGCCATCGCGATCAGAGCATCGACGAACTCATCGTCCGTGCAGGCGTAGTGGGACGCGAGGCGCCGGAGTCGTTGCTCGCTCACGCCCGTGAGGCCGGCCTCGATCTGGCTGATCTGAACGTGACTCACGCCGAGTAACGCCGCCGCCTCGCGAGCCTTGAGGCCGGACGCTTCGCGGAGCCTGCGGAGTTCGACCGCCAGGCGCATCTGACGCGCTGTTGGTTCGCGCCTCGTCGACATCGGCTGCTCCTCCTCGTTCGGGTTCAGATTACGCGATCGGCTTGCTCCACCGAAACTGTCAGGTCTACCTTCGGTGACGCAACGCGCACTCTATGAAATCGACTTGGGAGCCCCCGCATGCCCGAAACCCCCGAAATCGAACCCTGGGACTACTTCCTCTCCATCCCCAACGACCCCCGTGCCGTCACCGTCAGCCGGCACACCCTCCGGGCGATCCTCACCGTCAACGGGCTTGCCGGTCTGATCGACACCGCCGAGCTGCTCGCCGCCGAGCTGGTCTCCAATGCCGTACGGCATCAGAAAGGGCCCGCCGCGCTGCGGGTGCGGTGGCGGGACGGGGTGTTGCAGGTCGGGGCCTGGGACGCGGACCCGGAGCCACCCCGCCCCCCGGGACGGTTCGCGGCGCTCGGGGGTGAGGCGGAGGAGGGGCGGGGGCTGGCCCTGGTGCAGGCCTGTTCCGACCTGTGGGCCTGGCAGCCGATGTCGAGGTTCGGCAGCCGGGGCAAGTACGTGTGGTGCGAGCTGGCCGCCGCCTAGCGGACGCCGTTCAGGCCCAGGTGCGGGAGCACAGCACCAGGCGGTAGCCGTCCGGGTCGGCGATCGTCACTCCATGCTCCTCCCAGTACGGGTTGTGCGCCGGGACACGGGTGCCGCCGGCTGCCACCAGGCGGTCGATCAACTCCTTGTCCGCCGGCTTGCCCAGGTAGAGCACGAACAGGTCGTCCACCGTCGGGGTGGGCTCCAGCGGATCGTCCGGGTCGTGCGTCAGCTCGAAGTGCCACGCGGCGTCGGGCGGGCCGACCATCACCAGGTCGTGCTCGCCGGGGACGCGCTCGGCCGTGCGCCACAGGACGGTCAGGCCGAGGCCGTCCACGTAGAAACGTTCGGCGGCGGCAAGGTCGCCCGAGGGCCGGGCCACCCGGACATGAACCGTCGAGTCGATCACGTCGACGCCTCCAGTGCGGCACGCCAGACAGGGCTGTCCACGTAGTGGTTGTCGAACCGCTCCGCCGACTCGGCGAGCGCCTTCGCGTCGGCCTCGCCGCGCATCACGCGGCCGAGCAGGCGTAAGTAGTCGAACCGGCCCATGCCCGGCGTGAACACGAACAACACGTCCGCCTCGCAGCCGGGCGCCGCGGCGAAGGCGTGCGGGGTGTGCGGCGGTACGGCCAGGAAGTCGCCCGCCTCCAGGACGGTGATCTCCTCCCCGACCAGAACCCTGAGGGATCCGCTGAGCACGAAGAAGATCTCGGTCGCCTTGGTGTGGAAGTGCGCGGGTGCTCCCACGGCCCCCTTGGCGAACGTGGACCGGTAGCTGGTGAAGCCGTCGGCCGTGCTGTCCGAGTCGGCGAGCAGCGTCATCACACTGCTGGGGTCGGCGCAGGTCTCGGCGTCGGCACCACGGGTCAGCACCGGCGGGAACGGCGCGGCGGACGAGGTCTGTGTGGATGTTTCCTGGGTCATCGCCCGACCCTATGACCTTGAACACGGGCCTGGCCACGTCAATTCGGGTACCCCACCAGCCCGTTCAGGCGCAGCCCGGACCGGCCCTAGGGTTCCGCGGGCCGGTCCTCCTCGCCGCTGACCGCCGCTTCGTAGGTGAGCAGCGTGTCGACGAAGGTCTGGCGCTGATCCGGTGTCAGGGGGGCCAGTGCCTTGCGCCATGCCGCCGCACCCGGGGCGAGCCAGGAGGTGATCGCGGGCTGGTGGGCGGGTGCGATGCCGATGATCCGCCGGCGCCGGTCCGCGTCGTCCTCGCGCCGCTCCAGGATTCCCTGTCGGCTCAGGTCGCCGACCAGGAGGCTCACCGTCGTCGGGGCGACCTGGAGGCGGTCGGCCAGCTCGTTCACGGTCATCGGCCCGTCGAAGAGCAGGTAGGAAAGCAGAGAGAGGTGGCGCGGCGCCAGCGAGAAGGACCGCAGCGCCTCGGGCACGGGGATCTTCTTGGCCCGGCCCACCATCCGGGGCATCAGCAGCAGCAGGGCCCGGACGGTGTCATCGACTCCGGCGTCGTGCGCGTCGGGCATTGACATCGCACACCCCTCTCCAGTTACCTTTGTCTTCAAAGATGTTTTGCTTTGCTTGCAAAGTGAACTCTTCATGCTACTCACCAGTGCGAACGGAGATTCCACCATGCCGCACTTCAGCGTGCACATCCGCGAGGAAGCCCTCGACGGGACGGTCGAACCGAAGCTGATCAGCGCCCTGACCGACGCGGTCGGTGCCGTGTACGGGGAGCGGCTCCGCCGGCTGGTCGGGGTGGACCTGATCGGGATCCCGCAGCACCGCCGGGGTATCGGCGGGGTCCCCTCCGGGATCGACGCCCCGCTCGTCACCCTCAGCATGCGCGAGGCCGCCTATCACCTGCCGGAGATCCCGGACGCCCCCGCCCGACTGGTCGGCACCATCACCGAGGCCCTGGTCGGCGTGCTCGGCGAGGGCATCCGTGAGCAGGTCATCGTGACGATCGTCGGCGTTCCGGAGGGTCGTACCGGAGTCGCCGGCGCGGTGGCCTGACCCGCGGGGTGCCGGATCCCACCGCGAGCCTCGCCGCCGACCTCGGCATCCGCGGCTTCGAGCGCTGGACCGCCCCGGCCAACGAGCGGACTTTCGCCGAACTCACCCGCCGGGCGCTCGACGAGCTGCGGGCGGCGGCCGTCGCGCTCGAATGAGACTCGAAGCTGTTACGAGATGGCTCGCAGGCGGGGACGAGGGCGCTGGGTGAGTTGTTCCACGGCCTGCGCCGTGCTCTCGTCCGCGGCGAGGAAGACGATCAACTGCTGGGCGTCCGAGGTCAGTTCGAGTGTCTCGCGGTGGAAGCGGAGTGCGCTGCCGGACGGGTGGTTGAGGAGGAGCGGGCCGCGGCGCGGAACCAGGTGACGGTTCAGACGGCGGGTGAAGTCGGGGCCGGCGGCGGGGGCGAGTTCCTCGGTGAACCACTCGGAAGCGGTGGCGGACGGTCCCAGCCACAGGTCGAAGGCAAGCTCGTCCGCGATGTCGTCCCAGTCGCCGAAGAACGTGCGGGCGCGGGGGTCGGTGAACACATAGCGGGTGAGGTTCGGGGTGTCGGTGTCGAGCAGGCCGGTGCCGTCCGCCACCGACTCGAAGCCGTTGGTGCGGGCGAGGATGTCGCCGAGCCGGTTGGTCACCGTCGCGATCCCCGGTTCGAGGAGGCGGAGCGTCTCCAGGACCGACGGACGGACCTCGCGGGGCGGGGGCGCGGCCTGGGTGTGGGAGGGGCACGCCCCGCTGGTGATCTTCGCGAGGTAGCGCAGGTGTGTGCGCTCCGCGGGGGCGAGGCTCAGCGCGTCGGCGAGCGCGTTCAGTACCGCCGTCGACGGATTGCGGTCACGGCCCTGTTCCAGACGGGTCAGGTACTCGACGCTGATGCCGGCCCGGGCGGCGAGGTCCGAGCGCCGTAGCCCCGGCGACCGTCGGCGGCCGTGATCCGGAAGTCCCAGTGAGTCCGGCTGGATGCTGTCGCGCTTGGCGCGGACGAAGTCTCCCAACGGAGTGCCCATGGCCACGAGCCTACGATGCCGTCCCGCGGTCGTGGAGCGCTCAGGGTGGCCCTGCGGGGGCCAGCCTGAGCACGGTCTGGCCCGCCCCGCGGAGCAGCCGGATCGTGGTGGGCATGGAAAACGAGAGCAAGCACAAGCTGGTGATCATCGTGGGAAGCGTCCGGGAGGGACGGTTCGGTCCGGTCGCGGGGGCGTGGGTCGCCGAACAGGCCCGTCTGTACGGCGGGTTCGAGGTGGACGTCGTCGATCTGGCCGACATCGAGATCCCGTTGGCGCTGCCCGCGGACTCGCCGAGGTCCGCCGGGGACACCTACCCCCGCCCGGCCGGTATGGCGGCTCTGACATCGGCCCTGGTGGGCGCGGACGCCTTCATCGTGGTCACGCCCGAGTACAACCACAGCTATCCCGCGTCGTTGAAGGCGGCCATCGACTGGCACTACTCCCAGTGGACGGCCAAGCCCGTGGCCTTCGTCAGCTACGGCAGCGTGGCGGGCGGCCGCCACGCCGTGCTGCATCTGGAGAACGTCTTCACCGAACTGCACGCGGTGACGATCCGCGACGGTCTCGCCTTCCCGAACTACTACCTCTCGTGGCGGGACGGCCGCCCCCTCGACCCCGAGGCCGCCGGGTACGCCAAGACGATGCTCGACCAGTTGGCCTGGTGGACGTCCGCCCTCCGGTCGGCGCGCGAGGCCGCTCCCTATCCGGCGTGACGGCGAGGCACCGCCCCGGCCGTAGGGTGCTCGGCATGAGCATCATCGGGGTCGGTATCGACGTGGCCGAGATCGAGCGGTTCGCGGCGTCCCTGGAGCGGACGCCCGCACTCGCCCAACGGCTTTTCTCCCAGAGCGAGTTGCTGCTGCCCAGCGGGGAGCGCCGGGGCGTCGCCTCGCTGGCGGCCCGCTTCGCGGCGAAGGAGGCGGTGGCCAAGGCGCTGGGGGCACCGGCGGGGCTGCTGTGGACCGACGCGGAGGTCTACGTCGAGGACAGCGGGCGGCCCCGGCTGCGGGTACGGGGGAGCGTGGCGGCCCGCGCGGCCGAACTGGGCGTGCGGTCGTGGCATGTGTCGCTGAGTCACGATGCGGGGGTGGCTTCGGCGGTGGTGATCGCGGAGGGGTGACGGGCGGGACCTTTGCGGGTGGCGGCCGGGGGGCGATCGCCGGGGGTCGCGGCCCGGAGTGACTTCCAGGGGTGACTGCTGGGTGGAGATGGCCGTCGGGGGTGACTGCCGAAGGGGTGACGGGCTGGGGTGGCGGTTGGGGGGCCTGCCCGGGTGGCGGGCTGCGGGTGGTGGTGATTGCCGGAGGGTGACTGTCGGGTTGGTGGCCGGGGGTGGTTGCCGAGGGGTGACCGTTCGGGGGTGGTTGCCGGAGGGGGGCGGTTGGGGGGTGGCAGACTCGGGATTATGCGTACCGCTTACAGCGTGGAGACGGTCAGGTCGGCCGAGGGTGTGCTCATGGCGCGGCTTCCCGAGGGGGCGTTGATGCAGCGGGCCGCGGCCGGACTGGCCGCCGCCTGCGCGGAGTTGCTGGGGCGGGTGTACGCGCGGCGGGTCGTGCTGCTGGTGGGGAGCGGGGACAACGGGGGCGACGCCCTGTACGCCGGCGCGCGGCTGGCCCGGCGGGGCGCCGGGGTGAGCGCCGTGCTGCTCTCGCCCGAGCGGGTGCATGGCGGGGGGTTGGCCGCCCTGCGGCGGGCCGGGGGTTCCGTGGTGGCTGTGGCGGGTGCGGAGCGGGTCGTTCGGCGGGCCGACCTCGTGGTCGACGGGATCGTCGGGATCGGCGGGCGGGGTGGGCTGCGGGGGGAGGCCGTCGGGCTGGTCTCGGTGGTCGCCGAGTCCGGGGCCGCCGTCGTCGCCGTCGATCTGCCCAGCGGGGTCGACGCGGACAGCGGGGAGGTGCGGGGGGCGGCCGTGCGGGCCGATCTGACCGTCACCTTCGGCACGCACAAGCCGGGGCTGCTCGTCGACCCCGCCCGGGAGTACGCCGGGAGCGTCCGGCTCGTCGACATCGGCCTCGGCCCCGAACTGCCCGCCGTACCCGAACTCGAGGCCTTGCAGCATGCCGATGTCGCCGCGCTGCTGCCGGTGCCCGGGGCCGAGAGCGACAAGTACCGGCGGGGGGTCGTGGGGATCGCCGCCGGGTCCTCGCGGTATCCGGGCGCCGCCGTGCTCGCCGTCGCGGGCGCGCTGCGGGGCGGGGCGGGAGCCGTACGGTACGTCGGGCCCGCCGGGGACGCCGTGCTCGCTCGCTTCCCGGAGACCCTCGTGTCCGACCAGGGGCCCAAGCGGGCCGGGCGGGTGCAGGCGTGGGTCGTCGGGCCCGGGGCCGGGGACGACGCCGCCTCCGTCGCCGAGGTACTGGAGTCGGACGTACCCGTGCTGCTCGACGCGGACGGGCTGCGGCTCGCGGACCGGGATGCCGTACGGGGTCGTGGCGCGCCGACGTTGATGACCCCGCATGCCGGGGAGGCCGCCGCGCTGCTCGGGGTGGCGCGGGAGGAGGTGGAGGGGGCGCGGCTGGCGTCCGTGCGGGAGCTTGCGGCGCGGTATGGGGCGACCGTGCTGCTGAAGGGGTCCACGACGCTGGTGGCCGACCCTGACGTGGGGTCGCCCGTACGGGTGAACGCCACCGGGACGCCCTGGCTCGCCACCGCGGGGAGCGGGGATGTGCTGTCGGGGCTGACGGGGTCGTTGCTGGCGGCGGGGCTGGGGGCGCGTGACGCGGGGAGTGTGGGGGCGTATCTGCATGGGCTGGCGGGGCGGTTCGCGGCGGATGGGGCGCCGGTGGGGGCGTATGAGGTCGCCGAGGCGGTTCCTGGGGCGTGGCGGGATGTGCGGCGGGGGTGAGGTGGGGGTTTTCTCGCCCCCGCCGCCCCTACCCGTCCCGTCCCTGGGGGCTGCCGCCCCCAGGCCCCCGCTGTCGGCCCTGGCGGGCCTCGTCCTCAAGCGCCGGACGGGCTGAAAGGCGACAGCCAGGGCTGCGCTGAAGAGGTGACCCTGCCGTGTGGCAGCGTGGGGGGTTGGGGGGCTCGCGGTTGTCTGATCGCATGATTGGCAGACATATTGCATCGCCCTCCCTTGCCGGCCTGCTGGCCGCGATGGCCCTGCTGGCCACGCCCACGGCCGCCGTCGGTGTCCCTCAACCGCCCGTTCCCGAGAGCGAGCTGGTGCCCGGGGTGGCGCCGGGGCCCTATCAGCCCTGGCAGATCGACACCCCCGACCAGGTGCTCGCGCCGACGCCGTATCAGCCGACCGCCGGCGAGGACGCCGTCGAGCCGAGCGACGCGCCGGAGGGGACGTACGCGCTCGTCGAGTACGTGCCGCTCGCCGACGCGGCCTCGCGTGTGACGTGCAGCAAGTCGACCGGGCCGTATCAGAAGGCGGTCGAGAAGTGGCTGAAGCTGAAGGTGGACGGGCAGCAGTCCGCCGCCGACTGCAAGAAGATCCAGGCCTTTCAGAAGAAGGAGAACATCAAGCCTGCCATTGGGTTCGCGGGGCCTGTGACCTGGGCGCGGATGATGTGGATCTCGGCGCGGAAGAACCCCAACGCCGCCAAGAAGTGCCCCGAGAAGAACGTCCGCGTCGCCTGTGTCGATCTCGACCGGCAGCTGACCTGGGTGCAGAAGGGGTCGAAGGTCGTCCTCGGGCCCCTCACCATGCGGAGCGGACGGACGGCGTACCCGACCCGCAAGGGGTGGCACAGCGTCTACTGGAAGCACAAGAACCACTGGTCGACTCTCTACAACACCCCTATGCCCTATGCGCAGTTCTTCGACGGCGGGCAGGCCTTCCACGCCGTCTACGGGAGCATCCACACCACTGTCGGGTCCATGGGGTGCGTCAATCTCGCGGTCGGTGACGCGCGCAAGCTCTGGGATGTGCTCAAGAAGGGGGACCAGGTCTATGTGTGGGGGCGTAGGCCCGGCACCTGAGGTGTTGTCCGAGCCCTCTGAGACACTGGGCACGATGAGTGAGACTGCCAAGACGCCCGCCACCCCGCCGCGCGCCCGCGCCGAGATCGACCTGGCCGCGCTGCGGGCCAATGTGCGGACCCTGCGTGCCCAGGCACCGGGGGCGGCGTTCATGGCCGTGGTCAAGGCCGACGGGTACGGGCACGGTGCCCTGCCGTGTGCCCGGGCCGCGGTCGAGGCCGGGGCCGGCTGGGTGGGCACCGCCACGCCCGAGGAGGCCCTCGCGCTGCGGGCCTCCGGTGAGCTCCCGGCGGACGTCAGGATCATGTGCTGGCTGTGGACACCGGGCGGGCCCTGGCGGGAGACGGTCGAGGCCGGGATCGATGTCTCGGTGAGCGGACTCTGGGCGTTGCGGGAGGTCGCGGAGGCGGCGCGGGCGGCCGGGCGGCCGGCGCTCGTGCAGCTCAAGGCCGACACCGGGCTCGGGCGGAACGGGTGCCAGCCCGCCGACTGGGGGGAACTGGTGGCCGCCGCGGTGCGGGCCGAGAGCGCCGGTCTGGTCCGGGTCACCGGGCTGTGGTCGCACTTCGCCTGCGCCGACGAACCCGGGCATCCGTCCGTCGCCGTCCAGCTCGCCCTCTTCGAGGAGATGGTGGCGAGCGCCGAGCGGGCCGGCGTACGGCCCGAGGTGCGGCACATCGCCAACTCGCCCGCCACGCTCACGCTTCCCGAGAGCCACTTCGACCTCGTCCGGCCGGGCATCGCCATGTACGGCGTCTCACCCGGTCCGGCGCTCGGTTCCGCCGCCGACCTGGGGCTGCGGCCGGTGATGACGCTGGCCGCCTCGCTCGCCCTGGTCAAACACGTGGCCGGCGGACACGGCGTGAGCTACGGGCACCGGTACGTCACGCCGGGTGAGACCACCCTCGGGCTCGTCCCGCTCGGGTACGCGGACGGAGTGCCCCGGCACGCCTCCGGGACCGGCCCGGTCCTGGTCGGCGGCAAGTGGCGCACCGTCGCCGGGCGGATCGCGATGGACCAGTTCGTCGTCGATCTGGGCGGCGACGAGCCCGAGCCGGGTGCGGAGGCGGTGCTCTTCGGGCCGGGCGAACACGGCGAGCCCACGGCCGAGGACTGGGCGCAGGCGGCCGGGACCATCGGATACGAGATCGTCACGCGCATCGGAGCACGCGTTCCCCGCGTCTATGTGGGTGCGTCTGTGTGAGTGCGTCCGTGTGAGCGCGTTCATGTGAATGTGTCCATGTGAACGAGTGACGAAATGGGTATCCGTGTGGGCGGACCCGGCCACCTGGTGGGCGAGCCTGTGAACCGAAGGAGCGGTACGTGAGCGAGAGCAGTGCGGAGGAGGCAGTGGCGGCTGCCGCCTCGGCGGCCGTCGCCGTCGTCTCCGCCACGGGGGCGGCCGGAGGCGGCGGCTGGCGCCGGGCGACCGGTATCGCCGGTGCCGCGATAGGCGTGATCGCCGCGGGCGCGGCGGCCGGCGTGGCCCTGGAGCGGATGACGGTGGGGCGCGGCATACGGGCGAAGGCCCGCCTCGCCCTCGACTCGGCGGGGCCGTACGGCGCGCTGCGCGGCACCCCGGGCAAGGCGCCAGCCGACGACGGCACCGAGCTGTACTACGAGGTCGACGACGTCGAGCCGCAGGGCGGGCCCGCGGGCCGGCGCCGTCGGCTGTTCGGGCGGAAGGCGCCGCTGCCGGTCACCGTCGTCTTCAGCCACGGCTACTGCCTCACCCAGGACTCCTGGCACTTCCAGCGCGCGGCCCTGCGGGGCGTCGTACGGACCGTGCACTGGGACCAGCGCAGCCACGGCCGGTCCGCGCGCGGCGCGGCCCAGCTCGCGGAGGGTGCGCCGGTCACCATCGACCAGCTGGGGCAGGACCTGAAGGCCGTGATCGACGCGGCCGTGCCCGAGGGGCCGATCGTGCTCGTCGGGCACTCCATGGGCGGGATGACGGTGATGGCGCTCGCCGCGCAGTATCCGGAGCTGGTGCGGGAGCGGGTGGTCGCCGCGGCCTTCGTGGGGACGTCGTCCGGGCGGCTCGGCGAGGTCAGCTTCGGGCTGCCGGTCGCCGGGGTGAACGCGGTGCGGCGGGTGCTGCCGGGCGTGCTGAAGGCGCTCGGACAGCAGGCGGCGCTGGTGGAGAAGGGGCGCCGGGCGACCGCCGACCTGTTCGCCGGGATCATCAAGCGGTACTCGTTCGCTTCGCGGGACGTCGATCCCGCGGTGGTGCGGTTCGCCGAGCGGATGATCGAGGGGACGCCGATCGATGTCGTCGCCGAGTTCTATCCGGCGTTCACCGACCACGACAAGACGGCGGCGCTGGGGCTGTTCGCGGACATGCCGGTGCTCGTGCTGGCCGGTACCGGGGATCTGATCACGCCGAGCGAGCACAGCGAGGTGATCGCCGACCTGCTGCCGGACGCCGAACTGGTGCTGGTCCCGGACGCCGGGCACCTGGTGATGCTGGAACACCCCGAGGTGGTCACCGACCGTCTCGCCGACCTGCTCACCCGCGCGGGCGCCGTGCCGGCAGGAAGTACCGTGGGCGGTTATGGAAGCACCAACGGCACCGCACAACCTGGCTGAGATCGAGCTGACCATCAACTCCCCGGAACAGATGCGGGAGTTGGGCCGCAGCCTGGCCGGGCTGCTGCGCCCCGGTGATCTCGTGATGCTCAGCGGGGAGCTGGGCGCGGGCAAGACGACGCTGGCCCGGGGGCTGGGGGAAGGGCTCGGGGTGCGGGGTGCCGTCACCTCGCCGACCTTCGTGATCGCCCGCGTCCACCCCTCCCTCGGGGACGGGCCGCCGCTCGTCCACGTCGACGCGTACCGCCTGGGCGGCGGGCTCGACGAGATGGAGGACCTCGACCTCGACGTGTCCCTGCCCGAGTCGGTGATCGTCGTGGAGTGGGGCGAGGGGAAGGTCGAGGAGCTGGCCGACGAGCGGCTCCAGGTACGGATCCACCGGGCCGTCGGCGACACGACGGACGAGGTGCGGCACCTGACCGTCACCGGGCTCGGGGAGCGGTGGGCGGCGGCGGACCTGGGCGTGCTCGGAGCCTCGCCGCACGCGTGAACGTTTCCGACAGGACGTCGGCAAAATGTTGCGTTCCTCGTCTTGTGCGTGGTCACATGGTATCCAGTCCTTGGTTAGGTGTACCTAACTAGGTCCGCCCCGCACTCAGGAGGCGCCCATGTCGGCCACCGAGCCCCAGGCCCAGCCGCCGCGCCCGTTCACGCTCGCGGGGGCGTCCATGCGCGACCTGCTGGCCTCGTGCGCGGCGGCGGAGACGGTCTCGACGCCCCCGCGCCTGCCCGACCGACTGGACGCCGAACGTTCCGTCGAGCGCCCGAAGGCCGCCTGACGCCGGACGTTCCGTCGAGCGCCCCAAGGCCGCTCAACGGATCACGACCACCCGCCGGCCGATCGTCGCGAAGGCCCACATCGCGGTGCCGTCGGCGCGGGACTCGCGGATGCCGCCCGTCCTGACCGGCGTACCGGAGGACGTCGTCGGTCTCGTGGTGCCGACCGCCGCGCTGAAGCCCACGGTCACGCCCTTCACGGTGGCGAAGCGGACGACGTGCTCGACGGGCGTGCCGTCGGTGCCGGTGACCGAGTTCGAGCGGGAGGTGACGTAGTACGTCCCGGGGGGCGGGTCGACGGTGCCGGGGGTGACCGCGAAGGTGTGCTCGACCTCGGCCTTGTCCCCGACCAGCCACACCCGGTCGTCGTCCACCGAGTACACCACCCGCCGGCCGGTGCCGGAGTTCCCCGGCAGAGCGGCGGGGTGCCGCTTGTCCCTGGGCGCCTTCTTGGTCGCGGCGGAGGAGGCGCCCGCGCGCGGTCCGCCGAGATCCCCGGGCACGCTCGCCGACGCCTGGTAGGCGAGGAACCCGACCGTCGCCACGGCCGCCGCCGTGAGTGCGGCGACGAACGTGGAGCTGCTGCCTGCCACCAGCGATCACCTCATCGTCATAAGCGTCACGATCGTAGTCGTCACGGGCGTGACCGGGACTTCCGACACGGGCGCCGGAGAGCCGTAGGCTGGGCGCGTGCTCTTGCTCGCTCTGGATACCGCCACGCCCGCCGTCACCGTCGCCCTGCACGACGGCACGGACGTCATCGCCTCCTCCGGTCAGGTGGACGCGCGCCGCCACGGCGAGCTGCTGCTCCCCGCCGTCGACCGGCTGCTCGCCGACGCGGGGCGGCCACTGGACGCCGTCACCGCGATCGTCGTCGGCGTCGGCCCCGGCCCGTACACCGGGCTGCGGGTCGGGCTGATGACCGCCGACACCTTCGGGCTCGCGCTCGGCGTCCCCGTGCACGGCCTGTGCACGCTGGACGGCCTCGCGTACGCCGCCGACATCGGGTCCGGGCCCTTCGTCGTGGCGACCGACGCGCGCCGCAAGGAGGTCTACTGGGCGACGTACGCCGACTCCCGCACCCGCCTCTCGGAGCCCGCCGTGGACCGTCCCGCCGACCTCACCGAGCGGGTGGCCGGACTGCCGGCCGTCGGCGCGGGCGCCCTGCTGTACCCGGAGGTCTTCCCGAACGTCCACGCGCCGGAGCACGTCTCCGCCGCCGCCCTCGCCGCGCTGGCGGCCGAGCGGCTGGCCGCGGGCGAGGAGCTCCCGGCGCCCCGCCCGCTGTACCTGCGCCGCCCGGACGCCCAGGTCCCCAAGAACTACAAGGTGGTCACCCCCAAGTGACCGATTCCGCACCCGGACCCGTATCCGTGTCCATGACGCCTTCGCTGCGCGAGATGCGCTGGTGGGACATCGATCCCGTACTGGAGCTGGAGAAGGCCCTCTTCCCCGAGGACGCCTGGTCCCGCGGCATGTTCTGGTCCGAGCTGGCGCACGCGCGCGGGCCCGAGGCGACCCGCCGTTACGTCGTCGCCGTCACCGCCGGCCGAATCCTCGGCTACGCCGGGCTCGCCGCCCAGGGCGAGCTGGCCGACATCCAGACCATCGCCGTCGCCCGCGAACACTGGGGCACCGGCCTCGGCGGGGTGCTGCTCACCGAACTGCTGCGCGCGGCCACCGCCTTCGAGTGCGCCGAGGTCATGCTGGAGTGCCGGGTGGACAACGTCCGCGCCCAGAAGCTGTACGAGCGCTACGGCTTCGCGCCCATCGGGTTCCGGCGCGGCTACTACCAGCCGGGGAACGTGGACGCCCTCGTGATGCGCCTCACCGACCCCACCACCTCAGTACCCTCAGCACCGCCAGGCGAAGGAACCGACATCAATGGCTGACGAACCCCTGGTCCTGGGGATCGAGACCTCCTGCGACGAGACCGGCGTGGGCATCGTCCGCGGCACGACTCTTCTCGCCGACGCCATCGCCTCGTCCGTCGACGAGCACGCCCGCTTCGGCGGGGTCGTCCCCGAGGTCGCCTCCCGCGCCCACCTGGAGGCGATGGTCCCGACCATCGAGCGGGCGCTGAAGGAGGCGGGGGTCACCGCCAAGGACCTCGACGGCATCGCCGTCACGGCCGGTCCCGGCCTGGCCGGCGCCCTGCTGGTCGGCGTCTCGGCGGCGAAGGCGTACGCCTACGCCCTCGGCAAGCCCCTCTACGGCGTCAACCACCTCGCCTCCCACATCTGCGTCGACCAGCTGGAACACGGCCCGCTCCCGGAGCCGACGATGGCGCTCCTGGTCTCCGGCGGCCACTCCTCCCTCCTCCTGTCCTCCGACATCACCTCCGACGTCCGCCCCATGGGCGCCACCATCGACGACGCGGCCGGCGAGGCCTTCGACAAGATCGCCCGCGTGCTGAACCTGGGCTTCCCCGGCGGACCGGTCATCGACCGCTACGCCCGCGAGGGCGACCCGGCCGCCATCGCCTTCCCCCGCGGCCTCACCGGCCCGCGCGACCCGGCGTACGACTTCTCCTTCTCCGGGCTGAAGACCGCCGTGGCCCGCTGGATCGAGGCCAGGCGCGCTGCCGGTGAGGAGGTTCCGGTCCGTGACGTCGCCGCCTCCTTCCAGGAGGCCGTCGTCGACGTCCTCACCCGCAAGGCGGTCCGCGCCTGCCGCGACCAGGGCGTGGACCACCTGATGATCGGCGGCGGCGTCGCGGCCAACTCCCGGCTGCGGGTCCTCGCCCAGGAGCGCTGCGAGGCGGCCGGCATCCGCCTGCGCGTCCCGCGCCCCAAGCTGTGCACGGACAACGGCGCGATGGTCGCCGCCCTGGGCGCGGAGATGGTGGCCAGGAACCGGGCCGCTTCCAGCTGGGACCTGTCGGCCGATTCCTCCCTGCCCGTGACCGACCCCCACGTCCCCGGGCACGACCATGTGCACGAGGTCAGCAAGGAGAACCTCTACACATGACGGTCGCGCTGATGTGGGAGGCCCGCGCGGTCCCGGGGAAGGGCGGGGAGTTGCTCGCCTGGGCCCAGGCCCAGGGCCTCCCGGTCAGCCCGCTCCGCCGCGAAACCCTCCGGGCCCCGCAGGACCGCGTCCTGGTCATCACCTGGTGGGACGCGGAGTACGCCGCAGACCTCCCCGAACTCCCGGAACCGGCGGGTGACTTGGTGACCCGTCCGGTGCATCGATGGCGGTTTGAGGCAGTTGGGGATCCCTACGTCTGAGTAACCGTTACCTTCGAAACTCATTGCGCGCGTATGGGGGAGGGCGTGTGAGTCTCGCAGCTGGGGTTCTCCTGCTCAACGGCAGGTACGAGATCACGGGGCGGCTGGATTCGGGGACCGGGGAAGGGCAGTTGTGGGCTGCCCAGGACACGATGGAGTTCGTGCCGCCGTATCTGCTGAAAACCTGGCACTTCTACGACAGCAAGCCGGACGACGTCCAACGGGCCCTGTGGGATGCGGAACTGCGCACGCTCTACCAGGTGCGCAGCACGCCCGGCTCCGAGGATTCCCTGCTCCAGTTGCACGATGTCGGCATCGACGGCGAACAGCGCTGCTTCGTCATGGTCTTCAAGACGGGCGGCCTGCACACCCTGGCCTCGCTTCTGGCGCGACGCGACGAACAGGAGTGGCTGTCCGGACGGGACTCCGGGCGCAGGGAACTCTGGCAGATGCTCGGCAGGATCGCCGAGGGGCTCTCCCTGCTGCACGAACAGCAGGTGGTGCACCGCAGCGTCTCTCCGGAGTCGGTCTTCCTGGACCCCGGGAAGGGACCGGAGTCGTGTCTGCTGGGCGGCTTCGAATGGAGCGTCAGACTGGGGCGTCCCACCTCCGCGCAGCCGTCACGGGCAGCCTGGGAGGTCGCCCCCGAGACGCTGGGGGGCGGCACCGCGTTCGGACCGGACGCCGACTGGTTCGCGTTCGGCATGCTGGTGGCGCGGTGCATGCTTTCCATCGAACACCTGAGCACGATGCCGGACCCCATGAGGCGATACCGGCTCGTCCTCGACAACCTCGACAAGGCCAGGCGCAAACTCAGTGCGCAGGAGCACGACTTCATCGAACTGCTCATCGCCGCCGAGCCGGAGATCCGCCCCAAGCACGGTGTCGAGGTGTCGGCCGCGATCCGTGACATCGTGCACGCGCTCCAGCAGCCGCCGGCCGGCGCCGACGGCGCTCCCCGGCATCTCGTCGTCATCGACCCCGGCAACCGGTCCCTGCAGCGGACCTGCCTGGAACTCGGCCTGCGTGAGGCGCTGCTGCTGGGCCCCGCCGACCCGTTCGACCCGCGGCGCCCCGAGCACAGCAGCAAGCTGCTCAGCTTCCTCTTCGAGGACTTCTCCGAGGGGGCGACCCTGGCGCCCATCACGAACCGGGACGCGTACATCCTCTCCGGACGGTCCGTGCACCTGGTCATCGGTCCGGCGAGGACGATGACAGGCACCTCCACCAGCTGGCAGAACGCGTTCTGCGAGGGGACGAGGGACTTCTTCACCGCCGACGCGACCCGCCAGGTCGACATCCCGGCGGGACGGATCGCGTTCTTCAACGCCAAGAACTACCGGCAGCAGGCCAACACGCTGGGCTCCTCGCCCAGTTGGGAGACGCTGCTACCCAAGAACGACAAAGCCCGCAAACGCCGGGAGGACCAGGAGCGATTCGCGGAGTTCGTCCGTTTCACCAATCAGATCGACATCCTGATCCGGGACGCGGAGCTGTTCCGCTGCCGTGTGACGGACGTTCAGCACGCGCCCAACGGCATGGTCGACTCCGTCACCGTCGAGGAGGTACCCAGGCTCAACGAGCCGATGTCCATGTTCCAACTGGACGACGGCATGGCGGAGTTCATGCTCAGGGAGAAGCACAGCGGCAAACCCGGCAGCAATCTGATCCACCTGTGCTCCCCGGATTCGGAGAGCGTCGGCTGGCAGATCCCGCCGACCGAGCCCGAATGGCGGGTCGACAAGGTCAGTGTCCGGGGCCACAGCGCCACGCTCCGCCCCGAGACGGAGATCCTGGAACCGCCGCGGCTAGGTGACATCGGGGTGCTGCGGACCAAGGGGCTCAAGGGGCAGGTCGACCTGATCAGACGCCGGAAGGAGGCCATCAGCCGGCTGGCGAAGCACACCTACCTGCTGGAGAGCCTCTCGGAGCCCGGCCAGGTCATCATGGACAGCGGCCCGGTGACACTGCCTCTCCCGCTGTCCAAGGAGACCGTCGACCCCAGCAAACGCGGCCAGATCGAGAAGATTCTCGGGGTGCGGCCGATCTACGCCCTGCAAGGGCCTCCCGGCACGGGCAAGACCCACATGGTCGCGTGGCTGCTGCGCGAGATCCTCGAGGAGGATCCCGTCGCCCAGATCCTCATCACCGCCCAGGCCCACCCCGCGGTGGACGTCCTGCGTTCCAAGGTCGAGAAGGAGGCGTTCAAGACGGTTCCCGAGGACCGCAGACCGCTTGCCATCCGGCTGCGGCGCGCCAACGCCAACCAGGCGGGGGACCTTTCGCGCGACGAACCCGGTTCCGAGCGCCACGTCGCGCGGGACGTCCTGGAGCGGACGATCGCGCGGCTGGAAGGCGCGGCCGGGAAGCAGGTCCTCACAGGCGTGCAGGCGGACTGGCTGGCCGCGTGCCGCACGATGCTCGGAGAACTGCGCACCAGGGACGCCTCGTCGGCGACGGAGTTCCGTGAACTCGTGAAGCGGAGTGCGAGCATCACGTACAGCACCGCCGCCGACGGGGACCTGGCCGCGCTCGCCGGTGAGGTGAGCTACGACTGGGCCATCGTCGAAGAGGCGGGCAAGGCGCACGGCTTCGAGCTGGCGCTCCCGCTCTCGCTGGGCCACCGCTGGCTGCTGATCGGCGATCCCAAGCAGCTGCCGCCGTACCGGATCGAGGACTACCAGAGCGCGGTCTCCGCCATGGACGAGACGGTCGAGGCGCTGGAGCACATGGAGGGCCTCGGCAAGCTGCTCGACCGGGAGTTGCTGAACGGCTGGCGGGCGCAGACCGACGAACAGCGCACGCAGTTCGGGGAGTACTGCAAGAACTGGCTGAAGCTGTTCGAGAAGCTGCACAAACTGTGCTCCTACCACGAGCACGACGAAGGGCTGCTCACCGGTCAGCACCGCATGCACCCCGACATCGGCGAACTGGTGTCGAAGACGTACTACGACGGCCGCCTGCATCACTACACCTACGCCGAGGGCACGCAGGACCCGCACGAGAAGATCCTCCACGGACTCGTCGCACCTCCCGAGATCCGCGGCAAGGCGGTGGTGTGGCTCGACATACCCGCTGCCGAGGGCAAGCCGGGGATGTACGAGGACGCGGTGCCCAAGTACAGCAATCCGGCCGAGGCGTACGCCCTGGACAGGTTTCTCCGCTCGCTGAAGGCGGGCACCGACCGGGATCCGGAGCATCCGCTCGAACTCGCCGTCCTCTCCCCCTACGCGCAGCAGGTGGGTCTGCTGAGGAACCATCTCGACTCGCCCGACCTGCGGGCACGGCTCGCGGCCAACGGACTCAAACTCGCCTCCGACCCACGCCGTGCGGCCTCCGAACCGGCGGAGAACCGCCAAGACGGGTTCTTCACCGTCGACTCGTTCCAGGGCAACCAGGCGAAGATCATCGCGGTCAGTCTGGTCCGCAACAACACCAAGCTGCCCGGCGACGGGCTGGGGTTCCTCAAGGAGGCGCCGCGGATGAACGTGCTCATCTCCCGCGCCGAACTCCTCCTCGTTCTGGTCGGGTCCTGGGAGTTCTTCAGGAACCAGGTCGCCCATGTGTCACGGAAGGAGGAGGAGAACGACCCGCTGCGCCACTGGGGGCTGGCCATCGACCAGTTGGAGGAGTGGTTCTCCACCGGCCGCGCCGTGCGCCTGGAAGCCGAGGTGCAGGGTTTCCAGCCCTCGGGGCGTCGGGTCTGAACAACGCCGGGCGGGAGCGGGAGCGCCGGCCGGATCACAGAAAACGGGGAGGCAAGCCGTTGTTGCGTGTCCTTTTGCCACTGAACATGTATCGCGTCACCTACGAGGTGGCCCATGGCCGCCCCTACAGCAAGCTGGAGGAACTCCTCCTCAGAGCGGTCAACGACGCGGAGGGATCCACCGGCCGTACCTTCGGCGAACTGCGCGACACCTTCCTGGTGCACGACCGGCTGCTGACCGAGGCCCTGGTCACCCTCATCCAGGAAGGGTGGGTGGCGATGGTGCAGCAGGAGAACGAGGTCCACTACCTCGTCACCAAGGAGGGGCGGCTCACCATTGAGCACGGGCGCAGACCGAGCAAGCTGCGTGTGCAGACCCGGCACGCGAGGATCGTCAGGGAGAACCTCACCGGTCAGCTCGCGCGGTCCTCGGACCTGCGACTCGTCACGGGCCCGAACGCCGTGCGCGCCACCGGGGTCCGCAGCTGGAAGAAGTACACGCTCACCCCCCGTATGCAGCGCACGAAGATCAACGGTGGTGAGACCGAGCCCCTGCTGCCGCGTTCACGCACCCAGCAGGAGTGGATCCGCTGGATCGACTCGGTCGCCCGACTGAACCAGGACCTGTACTACCTCCCGGTTCAGGTGGACCTGGCGGCGGCCGAGGTGATGGGGCTGCCGTACCAGTGGCGGACCCTCAAGTCCATGATCCTGGACGAGGTGACCGCCCGGCAGGAGGACTTCGCCGACGATCCGGTGTTCCAGGAGAAGCTGAGCCAGCTGATGCTGGCCGGCGCCACGGAGAACGGCCGGCGCACCTCGCGCGGCACGGCGGGCACCCTGTCCGCCAACCCCTTCGCCGAGGCGCCGGTACGCTGCGCCGACCTGGCGCTGACCGCTCGGGCAGGGCGCAGTCTCGCCGAGTCCGTCCTCGCCGACTGCACGGGCAACGTCATGCTCGTCGTGGCCCGCATGGACGAGGAGAAGGCCGGCGTCGCCCGCGAGGTACTGAGCGGTCTCCGCCGCCGCGGGGTGAACGCGGACCTGCTGTGGTCACTCGGTGGCGCGGCTGCGGACACCGACGACGCCGACGGGACGGCCGAGAAGGAGATCGCGCGCGGACTGGGCGCCGCCCGAGGCGCCCCCGGAACCGGCAAGGTGGCGTTCAACCGCACGTCCGCTCCCGTCGCCACCGACCTGGTGCTGGCCACCACCCAGCGCGGACCCGTCGCCGTCATCGGCGCGGACCTGCTGCGCCCGTCGGCCGCCGAGGACCGGTTCGGTCCCGCCGTACGCTTCTCCGCCCCTGCCGCACTGGCCACGGTGGCCCGGCTGTGCGCAGGCTGGTGGGAGGAGTTGCCCGGAGAGGACGGCAGCCTCCCCGCCCACCGTTGGAAGCACCTGGCGGAACGCTGGTCGGGCGAGGCCGCTCGCGCCCTCGGCGCCGGCCCCGCCGAGCCGGGCGAACGGTCCGCGCATTGCTCGGACAAGGAGTGCGAGGGCATGCTCTCGCTGCTGATCGGACCCCGGTCGGCAGCCTTGCGCGAGGAGGTCGGGAGCGGCCAGGCACAGCGCATCCTCACCGCGGACGGCGGACTGGCGCTCGACGAACTCGTGGAACAGACGGCCTGCGCTCCGCCCTCCGAAGCCGGGGGGCAGCTGAGGGCGACCGGCGGCGCCGACGGCTGGCGGGTGCTGGAGCGGACTTCCGACGACTGGAAACCCACGGAGTGGCCGGCCCTGCCTGCCCCGGCGGACCACTGCCGGGTGGCGGCTGCGGACGACGAGTGGCTGGTGGAGTACGCGGGGGCCCACGGCTCCGCGCTGTCCTTCGGTTTCCGGGGGCATGTCGCGGCGAGGGCCTGGGACCGTATGTGCGCGGACCGGCAGTCCGACTAGACCAGGAGGACCACAACACCCCTACGGCTGTGGCGCCGACAGCGCCCAGGACGACGTGACCAGGGCCGCGCCGCACAGGGCGATGGCCACCGTGGTGGTCAGGGCGGCGTCCGTCAGGGCGAGGCCCGCGACGGTGCCGAGGAGGGTGCCCAGGGCTGCCGTCAGGGCGCCCTCGTGCCAAAGGGGTGCGGCGGCGGTGTCGGGCGGGAGGATAAAGGCGTCGCGGAGGTCGGTGCGGACCGGGGCGTCGTCGAAGAAGAGGCCGGCGGGGGCATGGTCCCGTAGGCGGCCCAGCGGGACCAGCCGGGTGCCGTCGGGGAGGACGGGGACGGCGGGGCGGCGGCTGCCCGGGCGGGCGGTGCCGTGCACGGTCACCGGAAGAGCGGGCGGGGTGCGGTGGGTGGTCGTCGGGGGTTCGGGTGGTGCGTCGTGTGTGGTCGCCGGGGGTTCGGGTGGTGCTGTGTGTGCGGTCGGCGGGGTTTCGTGCAGGGCCGGGTGCCAGATGACTCGCTGCCAGTGCAGGCCGCCCTGTGGTGTCGTCAGTTCCAGCCAGGTTGTCGTCGGGCTCCGCCAGTACGTCCTCCGGCGGGTGCCGATGCGGACGTGGGCCGTCATGGGGCGGCCGGGGCGGCGGGACGTCAGGCGGAAGCGCAGGCCTCGCCAGAGCCAGATCCCGGTCAGGAGAACGGCCACCACCGCGCCCAGGAGGATCGGCATGATCAGGTCGTCCTCCGTCGCCGTCTCCTCCGGGTCGGCCGGGAAGCCCTGGGGGTGGGCGGCGGAGGGGTCGTAGGCGACCGGGAAGTTCTCGCCCTTGGCGTAGCGGTCGGTGTCGTAGACGGCGAAGCGGTCGACGCGGGTGTGGTGGTCGGCGTCCGTCCAGCGGACGCGGATGTCCAGGTCGTCGCCCATGCCGTCCTCGACGACCCTGCCCGTGGTCCGTGACGTGGCGCGGTCGCGGGCGTCCAGGTAGCTCACGGCGTGGACGCCCAGCCAGGTGGCGAACAGGGCATAACCAACAAAAATAGCGGCGATGCCGAGGACACCCGTGCGCAGGGGGCCGCCCTTCATGCGGGTGTCTCCTTGGCAGTCAGAGAGCGAGGGACGGTCGGGTCCGCGGCGGCCACGGCCTCGCCGATCACCTCACGGAGGTCCACCGTCCGGCCGTCGGGGGAGGTCAGGGCGGTGGCCATCCAGCGGGTGGCCGGGGTCCAGCCGGAGGTTTCCAGGACCTCGGCCAGCACCCCGGCCACCGCCGCCGTGAAGACCGTACGGGCCAGTTGCTCGCGCGAGGCGGCCGGTACCCAGCGCAGGCCGGGTTCCAGTTGGCGGGCCAGCCGCCGCCAGGAGCCGTCGGCGAGGGTGTCCAGGGCCGCGTTGACCGCCGCCGCGGGCATGTCCGTCCCGGTGGCGCGGAACAGCAGGGCCGTACCCCGCTCGTCGTCGAGTTCGCGCAGTTCGTCGGGGGGCATGGCCAGCAGCCGTACCGGTACCACGTCGTCCTCCCCCTCCTCGCCGTCCTGGAGGGCGAGTCGGGCGACGCACCAGCGGTCGATCTCCGCCGCCGACCTCAGACGCACCGGTGTGGTGGCGTACGTGCCCGTCCCGGGCAGCGCCGGGAGTGCGGCCAGGCGGGTCGCCACCGGTGGGTGGTCGGCCGTGGCGTACGGGTCGATCGCGTCGTCCTCGGCGGCGGTGCGGTCGGCGCGGCGGGCCACGTGCGGGTCGGCGAGCGCGGTGTCGAGGGCGGCGTAGAAGTCCTCGGGCCAGGCGTCCCGTTCGGCCAGTTCGGACAGCCAGGGTTCGCCGAGGCCCTCGAAGGCGGCATGGAGGCGGACGGTCCGCTCCAGTGCCGACGCGGTGGCCTCGGCGCCGGCGACTCGGGCCGCGTCGGCGTCGGCGGCGGTCTCGGCCTGCCAGAGGTGCGGCTGGGAGACGCGCAGAAGGGGTGCGGCCAGGGGCGCGAGGGGGCGGAAACGGCCGTCCAGACGGTGGGCGAGGCGGGCCCGGGCGTACCGCAGGAAGGCGGCCCGGCGGCTGCTCACATGGCGTTCGTGGGCCAGTTCGTGGGCGACGACGGACGCCAGCTCGGTCTCCGTCAGGGTGCGCAGGAGGGGGAGGCCCAGGAGGAGGACGTGGGAACGCACCCCGGAGACCCGTACCCGGCCCAGGGACGCCTGGACGACCGGGACGATCCGGACGAGGAGCGGTTCGCGGAAGCCCAGGCGGTCGGCCACGTCCCGTACGAGCGCGGCCAGTTCGGGTTCGTCGTCGGGGTTCACGGCGCGGCCGGGGAGCGGTCCGTGCTCCCGCGCGACGGCGCCGGTGATGCCGAACCAGAACACCACCAGGGGCGCGAGCGGCGACCAGTCCGGACCCCAGAGCAGACAGCCGACGACGACCGCCGTGCCGACGACGGCCGTCGGGAGCCAGGCCAGCGTCAGCAGGGCGGCGCCCAGCAGCCAGTGCCGGGCAGGTGGGTCCGGTATGGGGGTGTCCATGAGTGGCGGTTCCCGTCGCGCGCCTGGAGGTCAGGAGGTCGGCGGATTGTGACACATGGGCACCCACCTGTCGCATGTCAATTCTGCGATACGTCCGTCTCGCAGCGCAGCCGCCGGTCCGTCCCGACCTCCCGCACCGGGCCGGTCAACCGCAGCCGTGCCACCTCCCGCACCTGCGCGCTGGACGTCCCCAACCGCAGCTCCAGCGCGCCCGGTTCGACCACCCGACGCCCCGCGCGGTCGGTGAAGGCCGAAAGGTCGGCGTGGAAGCGGAAGGTCACCCGGGCCGACTCCCCGGCGGGCAGCTCGAGGCGCTGGTAGCCGATCAGCCGTACGTCGGGGCGGGTCACGCTCGCCACCGGGTCGTGCAGATACAGCTGGACCACCTCCGCGCCCGCCCGGTCCCCGGTGTTGCGGACGGTCACCGACACGTCGTACGAGCCGGCGGTGGAGATCTCGGCGTCGGGGCCGCTGAAGTCCTCCCAGGCGAAGGACGTGTACGAGCGGCCGTGCCCGAACGGGTACAGCGGGGTCGGGTCCAGGTTGCTGACCTGGCCCGCGAGGCCCAGCGGCGGCTGGAGGTAGGTCCAGGGCTGGCCGCCGGGCACGTGCGGGACGCTCACCGGGAGGCGCCCGGAGGGGTTCACGCGGCCCGACAGCACTCCCGCGACCGCCGGACCACCCTCCTCCCCGGGGAAGAACGCCTGGACGACCGCCCCCAGCCGCCCGTGCCAGCGGCCCAGCGCGTATGGGCGGCCGGTGAGGAGGACCAGGACCACCGGGACGCCGGTCGCGACCAGAGCGTCCAGCAACTCCCCCTGGACGCCGGGCAGTCCGAGGTCGGTCACATCGCAGCCCTCGCCGGAGGTGCCCCGTCCGAACAGTCCGGCCCGGTCGCCCAGGACGGCCACACAGACGTCCGCCTCCGAGGCGCGCGCGATGGCCTCGGTGAAGCCGGACGGGTCGGGGTCGGAGACCGGGCAGCCCTCCGTGAACGTGAACTTCGCGTCCGGGAGTTCGGCCCGCAGGGACTCCAGGAGGGTGGGGATCCCGATGCCCATCTCCACCCCCGGGTGGTGGGGGAGGACATGGGAGGGGAAGGAGTAGCAGCCGAGCATCGCGAGCGCGTCCGCCGCCCTCGGGCCCACCACCGCGATCCGGGTGTCGGGGGCGAGCGGAAGCAGGTCGTCCGGGTTGTCCAGCAGGACCACCGACTCCTCCGCGAGCCGGCGGGCCAGCGCACGGTTCTCCGCCCGGTCGAGGTCGACCGTCTCCGGGACCGGGGGCTGCCAGTCCTCGTCCAGGAGGCCCAGTTCGCACTTCTGGAGCAGGACGCGGCGGGCCGCCCGGTCGATCAGCTCCTCCGGGACCTCGCCCTCCCGTACGGCGGCCACCAGCGAGTCGCCGTAGTACTTCACCGTCGGCAGCTCGACATCGACGCCGGCCTCCAGGGCCAGCCCGGCGGTCTGTGCCGGGGTGTCCGCGACCCGGTGCAGGGTCTGCAGGAAGCCGATGCCGAAGTAGTCCGCGACCACCGTGCCGGTGAAGCCCCACTCCTCGCGCAGCAGGGCGGTCAGCAGGTCGGGGTCGGCGGAGGCCGGGACGCCGTCGCGTTCCGTGTACGCCGCCATCACCGACCGCGCGCCGCCCTCGCGCAACGCCATCTCGAAGGGGGGAAGAGTGACATCGGCGAACTCGCGCGTTCCCGCCCGCACCGGGGCCAGGTTGCGGGCGCCCGCCGAGGAGGCGTACCCGGCGAAGTGCTTGAGCGTGGCGACGATCCCCGCCGATTCGAGCCCGTGGACGTAGGCCGCGCCGACCGTGCCGACCAGATACGGATCCTCCCCGATCGTCTCCTCCGTCCGGCCCCAGCGCGGATCCCGTACGACGTCCAGGACGGGCGCGAGGCCCTGGTGGACGCCGACCGAGCGCAGGTCGCGGCCGATCAGCCGGGCCATCTCCTCGACCAGCGGCGGGTCGAAGGCGGCGCCCCAGGCCAGCGGGACCGGGTAGGCGGTGGCCTGCCAGGCGGTGAAGCCGGCCAGGCACTCCTCGTGGGCGACGGCCGGGATGCCGAAGCGGCCCGCCTCGGCGATCCGGCGCTGGGCGCGGGCGAGCGCGCGGGCGCCGAGCGCCGGGTCCACGGGGGCGGTGCCGAAGGAGCGGGTCAGCTGGCCGAGCCCCCTGGTGATCAGCTCGTTCCAGTCGTAGTCGGCGGTCATGTCGTGCTGGTGCGGGGCGACTCCGTCGCCGTCCGTCGCGGCGCCGACCCACACGCCGTACAGCTGCGCGGTCTTCTCCTCCAGGGTCATCCGGGAGAGCAGGTCGTCGACGCGGGCGGCGGCGGGCAGGGCGCGGTCACGCCAGGGGGCGGTGGTCATGAAACTCCTGTCCCGAAGGATCCCGGGGGATTCTGTCCCGATCCTGTCCAAGGATTCGAATGTTTCGTAACACACATCGAATGTTCCGGGAACCTATGGCGCCGCGAGAGGTTAGTCAAGAGGTGGCGCGGGGATACGATCGCGGCCATGACACACTCCGAGCCCGCGTCACCGCGGCCGCAGACCGCCCAAACGCGGACGCAGACCGCGACGCTCGCGGAGATCGCCCGTGAGGCCGGTGTCTCGGCACCGACTGTTTCGAAGGTCCTCAACGGCCGTGCGGACGTCGCCCCCGCGACCCGCACCCGGGTCGAGGAACTGCTGCGCGCCCACGGCTACCGGCGCCGTCGCGCGGAGGCGACCCGTTCGCCCCTGATCGACCTGGTCTTCCACGAGCTGGAGAGCGCGTGGGCGATGGAGGTCATCCGGGGTGTGGAGAACGTGGCGCGGGACGCCGGGCTGAGCGTGGTGCTGAGCGAGAGCGCCGGCCGGCTCACCCCCGGCCGGACCTGGGCCGACCAGGTCGCCGCTCGCCGCCCGCACGGTGTGGTGCTCGTCCTCTCCGGGCTCGACGAGTCCCAGCGGGCGCTGCTGACCAGCCGATCCATCCCGTTCGTGGTGATGGACCCGGCGGGCGACCCCGGCGCGGACGTCCCCTCCATCGGGGCGACCAACTGGCAGGGCGGACTCGCCGCCACCCGGCACCTCGTCGAGCTGGGCCACCGGCGGATCGGGGCGATCAGCGGACCCCCGCAGATGATGTGCAGCCGGGCCAGGATCGACGGCTACCGGGCCGCTCTGGAGACCGCCGGACTGCCGGTGGAATCCGGGCTGGTCATGACCGGCGACTTCCATCACGAGACCGGCTACCGGCTCGGCCGCGAGCTGCTCGACCGCCCCGACCGGCCCACCGCCGTGTTCGCCGGCAACGACCTCCAGGCCCTCGGCCTCTACGAGGCCGCCCGCGAACTCGGGCTGCGCATCCCGGAGGACGTCAGCGTGGTCGGCTTCGACGATCTGCCGGTGGCCCGCTGGGTCGGCCCGCCGCTGACGACCGTACGGCAGCCGCTGACGGAGATGGCGGAGGCGGCGGCGCGGCTGGTCCTCGAGCTGGCGCGGTCCACGGGCGACGCGGCGCCGACGGCGACCCGGGTGGAGCTGGCGACCAGCCTGGTGGTGCGGACGAGCACGGCCCCGCCGCCGCTGGCCGGAAGCTGACGTATTGACGGGTGTGGCGGGCGCCTCGACACTCCTCCGAAGCCAATCGGTTGCACGGCCGAAACTTTCGGAGGCACCCGCATGAGATCCACCCGCATGAGATCTCTGAGCACAGGCCTGTCCCTGGCGTCACTCGTGTCCGGCCTCGCGCTGCTGCTCACCGCACCGGTGGCGCACGCCGCCGACACCCCTCTGCGCGACCTCGGCGCCGCCAAGGGCAAGGTCATCGGTACGGCGGTCACCGGCTCCAAGCTCACCGGGACCTACGGCGACATCGCGGGGACGCAGTTCGGCTCCCTCACCCCCGGCAACGCCATGAAGTGGGGCTCGGTGGAGCCCACCCAGGGCAGCTTCAACTGGGCGGAGGCCGACCAGATCGTCGCCTTCGCCCAGGCCCACAACCAGCAGGTGCGCGGCCACACCCTGGTCTGGCACAGCCAGAACCCCAACTGGCTGACCAACGGCACCTGGACGTCCGCCCAGCTCGGCACGCTGCTCCAGAACCACATCAACACCGAGGTCGGCCGCTACAAGGGGCGGATCGCCGCCTGGGACGTCGTCAACGAGCCCTTCAACGAGGACGGCACCTACCGCTCCACCCTCTGGTCCAACGGCCTCGGCACCGACTACATCGCCAGCGCCCTGACCTGGGCCCGGGCCGCCGACCCGGCCGCGAAGCTCTACATCAACGACTACAACGTGGAAGGCGTCAACGCGAAGTCGACGGCCCTCTACAACCTGGTCAGGTCGCTGAAGGAGCGCGGGGTTCCGATCGACGGGGTCGGCCTCCAGGCCCATCTGATCCTCGGGCAGGTGCCGTCCACCTTCCAGCAGAACATCCAGCGCTTCGCCGACCTCGGTGTGGACGTGGCGATCACCGAGCTGGACATCCGGATGACGCTGCCCTCGGACAGCGCCAAGCTCGCCCAGCAGAAGGCCGACTACAAGGCGGTCACCGCCGCCTGCGTCGCCGTCGCGCGCTGCGTCAACCTCACCGTGTGGGGCTTCACCGACTCCGACTCCTGGGTGGAGAGCACCTTCCCGGGGCAGGGCGCGGCGACCCCCTACGACGCGAACTACGCGCCGAAACCGGCGTACTACGGCATCTCCGAGGCGCTCGGGGGCACGACCACACCACCCCCGACGGGTGCCTGCACGGCGACGTACAGCGTGCAGAGCCAGTGGAACAGCGGGTTCACCGGGAACGTGACGATCTCCTGCTCGGGCGCCGCCCTGTCGTCCTGGCGGGCGACCTGGACGTTCGGGGCCGGGCAGCAGCTCACCCAGGCCTGGAACGCGACCTGCACCCAGTCGGGGGCGGTGGTGTCCTGCGTCAACGCCTCGTACAACGGGTCGGTGCCGGCCGGCGGCTCGGTGAGCTTCGGCTTCAACGCGAACTGGAGCGGCAGCAACCCCGTACCGGCGGTGACACTGGAGTGATGTCTGGTGATGGTGGGCTGAGAATCGTGAGATTTTCACAAGAAATCCGCCGCACTTTCGCCGTCCTAACAGTCCGCTAATAATCCGGACTTACTTTCCTCACCGTGACGCGACATGAGGAGCACGGCGAAGACGGCAGAAGAGCGGGCCGGCGGTCGAGAGTGCTGAAGGCCGCCGGCCTCGCCCTGGCGGGCGCCCTGGTGGTGGGCATCGGGGCGGGCGGCTGGGTCTACTGGCACCTCAACGACAACATCAAGAGCGTCGACATCGACAGCGCGCTCGGCGACAACCGCCCCGCGAGGGTCGTCACCACCCCGACCCCGTCCGGCTCGGCATCGGCCACCCCGCTTCCCACGGAAGCGATGAACATCCTGGTGCTCGGCTCCGACTCGCGCAGCGGCAAGGAGAACCAGGCACTCGGCGGCGGCGACAGCGGCGGCGCCCGCTCCGACACGGCGATGGTCGTGCACATCGACGCGGGCCGCACCAGCGCCACGGTCGTCAGCATCCCGCGCGACACCCTCGTCACCCGCCCGTCCTGCCCGCTGTCGTCCGGCGGCACGTCGTCCGTGGCCTACGGGACGATGTTCAACAGCGCGTACTCGCTGGGCGGGCCGGTGTGCGCGGTCAAGACCGTCGAGTCGATCACGAACGTCCGGATGGACCACTACATCGAGGTCGACTTCTCCGGCTTCGCCAAGCTGGTGAACGCGCTCGGCGGGGTCACCGTCACCACCGACGAGGACATCGACGACGACGACAGCCACCTGCACCTCGACGCCGGCACCCACCACCTCACCGGCAAGCAGGCCCTTGCCCTCGCCCGCACCCGGCACGGCATAGGCGACGGCAGCGACCTCGGCCGCATCAAACTCCAGCAGAAGCTCGTGAAGTCCCTGCTGGAACAGATCGCCTCGACCGACCTCCTCACCAGCCCCACCAAGCTCTACGAGGTCGCCGACGCGATCACCGGCAGCCTCACCACCGACACCGGCCTGAACTCCCTCACCGAACTCATGGAACTCGGCCAGAGCCTCAAGGGGCTCAAGGCCGACAACGTCAGGACACTCACCATGCCGGTGGTCACGGCCCCCTCCGACCCCAACCGGGTCGTCGCCGACGAACCCGAGGCGAGCGAGCTGTGGGAGTCGCTGAAGTAGCGGCGGAGTAGCGGCGGACTCCTTCCCGGAAAAAAATCGGGTGAGGGTGTCGATCCGGCCGTACCCCGTTCGACGCAGGGGTGAGAGGCCGGATCAGCCCGGCTTCAGAACCGAAGGAGTCACCATGCCCCGTTACCTGTCGCTCGTGAAGATCGACGAGGCCACCGCCCCCGCCGAGGGACCCAGCCCCGAGCTGATGCAGCGGATGGGCGAGCTGATCGAGGAGGTCACCAAGGCGGGCGTCATGCTCGACACCCAAGGGCTGACCCCGTCCGCGCAGGGCGTCCGCGCGCGCTGGGAGGGCGGGAAGATCTCCGTCACCGACGGGCCCTTCACCGAGTCGAAGGAGGTCGTCGGCGGCTACGCGATCATGCAGTGCAAGGACATGGCCGAGGCGCTGGAGTGGACCAAGCGGTTCCTGAGGGTGCACGAGGAGTTCTGGACGGTGACCTGCGAGGTGCGGGAGATCGCGGAGGGCTGAGCCGGCCGCGTTATGGTGGGTTGTGGAATCACGACCCACCACCGCACGCGCGATCGAGACCGTCTTCCGGATGGAGTTCCCCCGCGTCGTGGCCGCCGTCACCCGGGTCGTCCGGGACGTCGGCATCGCCGAGGAACTCGCGCAGGACGCGCTGGTCGCGGCGCTGGAGCAGTGGCCGCGCGAGGGTGTGCCCGACCATCCGGGCGCCTGGCTCACCACCACCGCCCGCCGTCGCGCCGTCGACCTCGTCCGGCGCCGGGAGAACTACGCCCGCAAGCTCCAGGAGATCGGCCGCGACCTCGCGGACGTGCCCCCGCCGCAAGAGCCGGCCGCCCCCGAGGACATCGACGACGACCTGCTCCGGCTCGTCTTCACCGCCTGCCACCCGGTGCTGTCCCCCGAGGCCCGCACCGCCCTCACCCTGCGGCTGCTGGGCGGCCTCACGACGGCCGAGATCGCCCGCGCGTTCCTGGTCCCCGAGGCCACCGTCGCGCAGCGCGTCGTCCGCGCCAAGCGCACCCTGGCCACCAGGAACGTCGCCTTCGAGGTGCCGTACGGCCCCGACCGCGAGGCCCGGCTCGGCTCGGTCCTCGACGTCATCTACCTCGTCTTCAACGAGGGGTACGCGGCCACCGCCGGCGACGACCTGCTGCGCCCGGCGCTCTGCGAGGACGCCCTGCGGCTCGCCCGGCAGCTCGCGGCCCTGATGCCGAAGGAGCCCGAGGTGCACGGCCTGGTCTCCCTCCTGGAGTTCCAGGCGTCCCGCACGGCCGCCCGCACCGCCCCCGACGGCACCCCGGTCCTGCTGAAGGACCAGAACCGCCGACGCTGGAACCGCATGCTCGTCGCCCGGGGCATCACCGCCCTGGACCGGGCCGGCGCCACGTCCCCCACTCTCGGCTTCGCTCGAGCGGGGGGACCCCCATCCGGCGCGCCGGGCCCCTACGCCCTCCAGGCCGCCATCGCCGCCTGCCACGCGCACGCGTACACCTACGAGGAGACGGACTGGGCGGCCATCGCCACCCTCTACGGCCTCCTCGCCGCCCGCGCCCCCTCCCCGGTCGTCGAACTCAACCGCGCGGTCGCCGTCTCGATGGCGGAAGGACCGGCCCCGGCCCTGGAGATCGTCGACGCCCTGGCCGCCGAACCCGCCCTGCGCGACTACCACCTCCTGCCCAGCGTCCGCGGCGATCTGCTGCTGCGCCTGGGCCGTACGGCGGAGGCGGCGGCGGAGTTCACCCGGGCGGCCGAGCTGACCGGCAACGCGCGGGAGCGGGAGCTGCTGCGAGCGCGTGCGGGTGACGCGCGGGGGGACTCGGGGTGACGTGCGGGGGGACTCGGTCTGACGTGTGCGGGGGACTCGTAACTCTGTTCCCATTCCGTCCACTTGAGTACTACAGTGATCCAGCCGCTGTGACACGGCTGTGCGGTCCGCCTGGGGAAACCCCGTGGGGAGAGGCGCCGACCCGGCCCGTGCGCGGCACTTCTGACGTCATGTGACCCGGGGGGTCAACAACTTGAGATCGTTCACACACCGCCGCAGGCACCGCGCCGCGGCGCTCGCCACCGTGGCCGCGCTCGCCGCCACAGGCGTCCTGTCCGGCGCGTCCGGCGCCACCGCCGACGACGCCGGACCCTGGCCCGGCACCGAGGGCCGCGTCCTCAACGACGGCGGGACGCTGGTCAACCCCGCCACCGGCACCCTCACCCAGGTCCCCAACGTGGGCAGCTACGCCGCCTGGGCGCCCGACGGCAGCCGGCTGATCAGCTCGGCCGGCCAGATCTCCAGCGTCCGCGGCAACGGCACCGGCAAGGTCACCCTGCCCTGGGCGACGGGCGTCCGCTCCAGCGCGTCGTACGAGGACCTGACCTTCTGGTGGGGCGGACGCTACGTCGTCTTCTCCACCGGCGGCCAGCTCGTCTACGGCCCCTCCGACGCTTCCTGGGCGCCCCGCCCGCTGCTGACCACGGCCCAGGAACCGGCCTCCGTCTGCGACAGCGAGCCGACGGTGAACCCGAAGGGCCTGCTCGCGTTCGAGCGGCGCACCGCCAACTGCACCACCGCGCCCGGCGTGTACGTCTACGACGGCACCACGGTCAAGCGCGTCCTCGCCGACGCCGAGCAGCCCTCCTACTCGCCGGACGGCACCAAGCTGGCCTTCGTCCGCAAGGACGCCGACGGCAACACCCAGGTCTTCACGGCGAAGGCCGACGGCACCGACGTCAAGCAGCTCACCACCGGCCCGCGCTGGTACGCCAACCCGTCCTGGTCGCCCACCGGCAAGCGGATCCTGTTCGAGGCGCACACCTCGCAGTTCAGCGACGACGTGCGCACGGCCGAGTACGTCGACCTCGCGACCGGCACGCTGACCCCGGTCATGAACGCGTCGCAGAGCAGCTTCGTCAACAACCCCAGCTGGGAGCCGCTGCGGAAGAACACCACCGCCCGGGTCTGGGGCTCCGACGCCTACGCCACCAACATCGCCTCCTCCCGCTGGACCTGGAACACCCTCGGGAAGAGCGTGCCGGGCCTGATGAACGCCAAGTCAGCGGTGCTGGTCAACCGGGACGACGCCGCGTACTCCCTCACCGCGCCAGCCCTGGCCGGCAAGAAGGTGGGCCCGGTGCTGATGACCCCGAAGACGGGGCTGTCGTCGGCGGTGAAGACGGAGCTCAAGCGGACCCTGAAGAAGGGCAAGACCGTCTACCTGGTCGGCGGCACGTCCATCCTCACCGGCACGGTCGCCTCCCAGCTCAAGACCCTCGGCTACGTCCCGAAGCGGCTGTCGGGCGCGGACCGCTACGCGACCTCGGTCGCCGTGGCGAAGTCCGTCAGCACCGCCCCGAAGTACGTGTTCCTGGCCGGCGGCACCGAGACCCGGGCGGCGCTCTCCGCAGCGGCCGCGGCGGGCGCCGACGGCGGCGCGAGCGCGGGCAGCGTCGTCCTCACCAACGGCAACAAGCTGACCGCGTCCGTGAAGTCGTACCTGAACAGCCTGAACCCGGACAAGACCATGGTCATCACGGTCGGTGCGGCGGCGAAGTACGCGCTCACCCACTCCAGCTTCTCGCGCTGGCCGTCGACGTACTACTACTACCCGCTCTCGGGCAAGACGGACGCGGCGATCTCGGTCGCCATCGCCAAGTTCTGGTGGACCGCGCCCGGCCAGACCGCCGTCGCCTACTCCGGCGCCTGGCGGGACGGCGTGTCCGGCGCCGCCGCGTTCAACGTCTTCGGGCCCCTGCTGTGGACCTCCCGCCCGGCCCTGTCGGCCGAGGTCAACAGCTATCTGCTGCGCGAGTCCGCGAGCACGGACTTCACGGTCGCCTTCGGCGGCGGGGTCACCGCGACCTCGCTGAACTCCGCGGGCGCCTCGATGAGCGCGGGCAAGGCGTACTTCCAGTACCGCCCGTACTACAACGGCGTCGTCCCCACCGCCACGCAGGCCGCAACCGCCTTCGCGCAGCGCACCGACGGCGGCGAGGCCGCGACCACGCTCCAGCGGTCCGGCCCGGTCGGCGCCGACCCGCACCTGGGCGACCTCAGGACCCTCCAGCGGCAGTAGCCGTTGGTGCCGGGGCTCCGACGAGCATGGTCGGGGCCCCGGCCACCCGCGTGAGGAACACCGTCGCCGAGTGCGGCCCCTGCGCCTTCGGGAGGACCTTCCTGCGCAGCTCCTCCGGCTCCACCGCCGACCCACGCTTCTTCACGGTCAGGATCCCGACCTCGCGCTCCCGCAGCAGCGCCTTCAACTTCTTCACGTTGAAGGGGAGTTGGTCGGTGATCTCGTAGGCGGTCGCGTAAGGGGTGGGGCGCAGGGCGTCGGCGGTGACATACGCGATGGTCTCGTCGACCAGCCCCCCGTCCAGCTCCTGCGCGACCTCGGCGACCAGATGGGCCCGGATGACGGCGCCGTCGGGCTCGTAGAGATAGCGGCCGAGGGGCCGCACGGCGGGATTGGGCAGCCCGGTGCCGAGGAGGGTGCGGGGGCCGGGAAGCAGCGTCGCGCGCACGTCGTTCCGTGTGCTCCCGCCGAACCACAGCACCGCCTCCTTCACATCACCCCCGTCCGAGATCCACTCGGCCCCGGCCTGGGCGGGGATCGCCTCGTGCGGGATGCCCGGGGCGACCTTGAGGGCCGCGTGCGGGGCCTTCAGAGCCGCCGCGACGGCCCAGGACAGGGGCGGCGAGTACGCCTCCGGATCGAAGACCCGCCCCCGCCCGCCCCTTCGCGCCGGATCCACGAACACGGCGTCGTACCCGTCCGTGTCCACCTCCGTGACGTCCGCCTCCCGTACGTCGATGAGGCCGGTGAGCCCGAGTGCCTCGGCGTTGGCCCGGGCCGCCGCCGCGGTCAGCGGATCGCGGTCCACGGCCAGCACCCGGATCCCCGCCCGGGCCAGCGCGACGGCGTCGCCGCCGATCCCGCAGCACAGGTCGGCCACGGCGGTGACACCCAGCTCCTTCATCCGCCCGGCCCGGTACGCGGCGACACTCGCGCGCGTCGACTGCTCGACCCCGTTGGGCGTGAAGAACATCCGCCGCGCGTCCTCGGCACCGAACTTCGCCTCCGCCCGCTGCCGCAGCCGGGCCTGGCCGAGCGCCGCCGACACCAGTCCGGCGGGATGGTCGCGGCGCAGCCGCGTGGCGACGGCGAGTTCGTCGGCGGGGGCGGTACCGCGCACGGCGTCGAGGAGGGCGCGGCCCTCGGGGGTGAGGAGCGGAGCGAGGTCGTTCACCGGGTTCACCGGGTCATTGTGGGCCAGTCGGTGGATGACGTGCTTCCGGTGGCGGTGTCGGGCGGGGGCGGCGGGGGTGGGCTGGGAGGATCCGGCGCCATGGGATCCGTCGTACAAAATGACAACAATGGCGCATTTCCTGCCGCGTCTGGAGCTCGTGGGGTTGTCGCGCTGCTGGCGCTGGCGGCGATCGTTTCGGGGTGCGCGCAGGGCGGGGCCTCGGGTGGGGGAGCGGAGAGCGGGGTCGCGGGGGGCACTCCGGCGCCCGGCCAGCAGGTCGCCGACCCGGCCGCGCTCCCGGCGCACGCCCTGAGCTTGTACGCCGCCCATCTGCGTGCCGAGGCCCTCGCGCGGGCCGCCGCGGCGAGGCACTGGGGCCTGCGGGAGGTCCCGCTGGCCGCGCCCCTCCCGCCCGTGAGGAAGCCGAGGATCACCACCCGGGAGGGCTTCGAGGTCGAGGACCACGAGGAGTTGGACCTCCCCCCGCTCTTCACCACGGTCCCGACCAGGCAGAAGGTCGTCTTCCTCACCATCGACGACGGCGCCGAGAAGGACCCGGCGTTCCTGAAGATGATGAAGGAACTGCGGATCCCCTACACGGCCTTCCTCAGTGACTACGTCGTCAAGGACGACTACGCCTACTTCAGGAAGATGCAGAAGTTCGGCGTGACGCTGAACAACCACACCCTCCACCACCCCTACCTGCCGGCCCTCTCCTACACCCGCCAGAAGCGCGAGATCTGCGGCATGCAGAGGGTGCTGCGCGAGCAGTACGGCAGACGGCCCGCCCTCTTCCGGCCCCCCTTCGGCAACTACGACCGCGACACGCTGGTCGCCGCGAAGACCTGCGGGGTGAAGTACGTCCCACTCTGGAACGAGGAGGTCTTCGTCGACCACTGGGAGTACCGAGAGGGGGACCAGGACCTCCACCCCGGCGACATCGTCCTGAGCCACTTCCGGGGCCGGGGCGAATGGAAGGGCACCATGCCCGACATGGTCCGCCGGTTCCTGAACAAGGTCACGGAGAAGGGATACGCGGTGGCACGCCTGGAGGACTACCTGTGAGGACACGGGCGCCGGCCGCCCTGGCCGCCCTGCTGGCCCTGACGGCCACGACCCTGACCGGCTGCGCCCAGTCCGTCGACCCGATCGAACGCCTGGGCAGGAAGACGGCGGAACGGGTCCATCCGGGGGTTCGCGGGGAGGCCCCCGTTGGCGGCGGCGATCGCGGGGCCGTCGGTGGCGGTGATCGCGGGCCGGATGGCGGGGGCGGGGCTCTCGGTGGCGGTCGCGGAGGGGATGGCGGCGGGGCGGGGAGCGGTGGCGGCAGTGGCGGGGCCGGTGGTGATGGCGGTGGCGGTGGGGCTGGTGGCGGTGGTGGGACTGGCGGCAGCGGGGCGAGCGGCGGTGCCGATGGTGGCGGGGCCAGCGGTGACAAGGCCGGCGGCGGTGGTGGCGGCGGGCGGGAGAGCGGCGGGGTCGGCAGCGGGGCTGTCGGCGGTGGGGTGGGCAGCGGTGGCGATGGCGGCGGGGCAGACGGTGGCAAGGGCGGCCCTGGTGGCAGCGATGGTGGGGCCGGTGGGCGTGGGGCCGGAGCCGGAGCCGGAGCCGGTGCCGGGCGTGGGCCCGGGGGTGCCGGTGTCGGTGCCGGGCGTGGGCCCGGGGGTGCCGGTGTCGGTCTCGGGGGTGCCGGTCTCCCGCCCGTAGTCGATCACATCCCCACCCGCGACCCCGTCGTCTTCCTCACCTACGACGACGGCGCCGAACGCGACCCCCGCTTCATCACCCTGGTCCGCGAACGGCGCCTCCCGGTCACCATGTTTCTCACGGACAGCGTGGTCGGCCCCGGCTACGCCCACTTCGCGCGTCTGCGGTCCGTGGGCGCGACCCTCCAGAACCACACCCTCGACCACGCGGCCCTGCGCGGTCTGCCCTACGCCGGCCAGCGCGCCGAGATCTGCGGCCAGCAGGAGAAGCTGCGGTCCCGCTTCGGCCTGCGCCCCCGTCTGTTCCGCCCGCCCTACGGCACGTACGACACGACCACCCTGCGCGCGGCGGCCGACTGCGGCATCACGGCCCTCGTCCTCTGGCGCGCCGCCATGGGCCCGGCCGACCTCACGTACACCCACGGCGCCCACCGCCTGCGCCCCGGAGACATCATCGCCGTCGACCCGGACGAGACGGCGGGCCCGAGCCTGACGGAACGGACGACGCGCCTGCTGCGGTGGCTCGGCGAACAGGGCCTGAAGGCGGGCCGCCTGGAGGACTACCTCTAGGGGCACCACATCCAGCCCGTCCGGCGTTTGCGGACAAGGCCCGTTCAGGGCCGAAAGCGGGGGCGCGGGGGCGGCAGCCCCCGGTGACGGCCACACCGACACCGGCCACCGAAAACCCGCCACGCCCCGCAGGGATTGGCACTCCGCTTGACCGAGTGCTAATCGCGGTCATAGTCTCGGCTCTGGCACTCGGCAGTTGAGAGTGCCAACACAGCGACGGGCAGGTCCGGCACCCGCGACGACGGATCCACCTGGTCGCCACCTCAGACAGTTAACCCCGTGAGATCTCCGAAGGGGGAGGTCGGATCGTGACGACCGCCAGCACCAAGGTTGCCATCAAGCCGCTCGAGGACCGCATTGTGGTCCAGCCGCTCGACGCCGAGCAGACCACGGCCTCTGGCCTGGTCATCCCGGACACCGCGAAGGAGAAGCCCCAGGAGGGGGCTGTCCTCGCCGTGGGCCCGGGCCGTTTCGAGAACGGCGAGCGCCTGCCGCTCGACGTCCAGGTCGGTGACATCGTCCTGTACAGCAAGTACGGCGGCACCGAGGTGAAGTACAACGGCGAGGAGTACCTCGTCCTCTCGGCTCGCGACGTGCTCGCGATCATCGAGAAGTAATTCACCGGCTTCACCCAGTTTTGCAGTGAACTGCGCTCCTGGCCCCCGCGACTTTGTGAAGCCGGGCGCTGGGAGCGCAGTTCGTTTCTCCCAAGCTTTCGAGAGGGCTGAACCGCTCCCATGGCGAAGATCCTGAAGTTCGACGAGGACGCCCGTCGCGCCCTCGAGCGCGGCGTCAACAAGCTGGCCGACACGGTCAAGGTGACGATCGGCCCCAGGGGCCGCAACGTCGTCATCGACAAGAAGTTCGGCGCCCCGACCATCACCAACGACGGCGTCACCATCGCCCGCGAGGTCGAGCTCGACGACCCGTACGAGAACCTCGGCGCGCAGCTGGTGAAGGAGGTGGCGACCAAGACCAACGACATCGCGGGCGACGGCACCACCACCGCCACGGTCCTGGCCCAGGCGCTCGTCCGCGAGGGCCTGCGCAACGTCGCCGCCGGCGCCTCCCCGGCCGCCCTGAAGAAGGGCATCGACGCCGCGGTGAAGGCCGTCTCCGACGAGCTGCTCGCCTCGGCCCGTCCGATCGACGACAAGGCCGACATCGCGGCCGTCGCCGCGCTGTCCGCCCAGGACCAGCAGGTCGGCGAGCTCATCGCCGAGGCGATGGACAAGGTCGGCAAGGACGGTGTCATCACCGTCGAGGAGTCCAACACCTTCGGTCTGGAGCTGGACTTCACCGAGGGCATGGCCTTCGACAAGGGCTACCTGTCACCGTACTTCGTGACGGACCAGGAGCGCATGGAGGCCGTCCTCGAGGACCCCTACATCCTCATCAACCAGGGCAAGATCTCCTCCATCGCCGACCTGCTGCCGCTGCTGGAGAAGGTCATCCAGACCAACTCCTCGAAGCCGCTGCTGATCATCGCCGAGGACCTCGAGGGCGAGGCGCTCTCCACCCTCGTCGTGAACAAGATCCGCGGCACCTTCAACGCGGTCGCCGTCAAGGCCCCCGGCTTCGGTGACCGCCGCAAGGCGATGCTCCAGGACATGGCGGCGCTGACCGGCGCCGAGGTCATCTCCGAGGAGGTCGGCCTCAAGCTCGACCAGGTCGGCATCGACGTACTCGGCTCCGCCCGCCGCGTCACCGTCACCAAGGACGACACCACGATCGTCGACGGCGCCGGCGACTCCGGGGCCGTCCAGGGCCGCATCGCTCAGATCAAGGCCGAGATCGAGAACACGGACTCCGACTGGGACCGCGAGAAGCTCCAGGAGCGCCTCGCGAAGCTGGCCGGCGGCGTGTGCGTGATCAAGGTCGGCGCCGCCACCGAGGTGGAGCTGAAGGAGAAGAAGCACCGCCTGGAGGACGCCATCTCCGCGACCCGCGCCGCGGTCGAGGAGGGCATCGTCTCCGGTGGTGGCTCCGCGCTGGTCCACGCCGCCAAGGTCCTCGAGGGCAACCTCGACAAGACCGGCGACGAGGCCACCGGTGTCGCGGTCGTCCGCCGCGCCGTCGTGGAGCCGCTGCGCTGGATCGCCGAGAACGCCGGCCTGGAGGGCTACGTCATCACCTCCAAGGTCGCCGAGCTCGACAAGGGCCAGGGCTTCAACGCCGCCACCGGCGAGTACGGCGACCTGGTCAAGGCCGGCGTCATCGACCCGGTCAAGGTCACCCGCTCCGCCCTGGAGAACGCCGCCTCCATCGCCTCCCTCCTCCTGACGACCGAGACCCTCGTCGTCGAGAAGAAGGAAGAGGAAGAGCCGGCCGCCGGCGGCCACAGCCACGGCCACGCCCACTGAGGCACCCCGCTCGAAGAAGCCCCCGCTCCGTGACGACGGAACGGGGGCTTCTCCCTTCGCGGGCGGTATCTGCGGCTCTCAGGTCTCCAGGGTGTCCAGCGCTCCCAGCTGGGCCATCAGGCCGAGGCGGTCGTTCTGCCACCAGCCCTCGGCGATCTTTCCGTGGCCGTCGATACGGAAGACTGTCGTCCCCGTCATGGTGACCTGTCTGCCGGTGGCCGGGAGGCCCATGAACTCGCCGTTGTGCGTGCCGCGCATCGTCCACCGGGTGCACACGCGGTCGTCCTGGGAGATCTGGTCCTCGATGTCGAAGGCGAAGTCGAAGCCGCTCCGCCACATGCCGACCTCCCGCCGCATCGCATCCATGCCGATGGTGTCCTGCTCGTTGGACGGATCGTGGTCGTGGTAGTCCTCGGCGAGCAGCCCGTCGAGCGGGGGCAGCTCACCGCGCATGGCCACCGTCTCGAAGAACCGCCGCGCGGTCGCCGCGGACAGCTTCTCGTCCCGTACGACGTCCAGATCCATGAACGTCGGCATCTCGTCGCACAGGGCCACCAGCTCCCGGAAGACCTTGTCGGTCTCCGGCAGGTTCGAGTTCCGCATCGCCTCCTCGTACGACGGGAACTCCACGATCTCGACGAAGTGCGACGCGTCGGAGCGGTCCTTGCCGACCACCGCGTGCGTCGCCGTCCGCTTTCCTCTGGTCTGTTCGACCCATGTGTCCATCAGCCGGTCCATCTCGTCGAACCGGCTGGTCCTGCAGTCGATGAGCTGTACGAATGTCATGGCGCCGCCTCCGGTCCCCCTGGGTCCGGTGTCTCCCCGTCCATTCTCCCACCGGAGGCCATGACGCCGCCCGCTCACTCACCCCGCACTCACAACGCCCCTACTGCGGGCCGTACTTGCGGCCCGTCCGCGAGGAGATCCCGCCGAGCAGCGACCTCGGCGTCACCTTCACCAGCCCCATCAGCGCCTTGTAACGCGGGTCGGGGATCGACAGCGACTTCCCGCGCGCCAGGTCGTCCAGCGCCGCCGCGACCAGCTTGTCCGCGTCCAGCCACATCCAGCCGGGGATGTTGTCCGTGCCCATCCCGGCCCGCTCGTGGAACTCGGTACGCACGAAGCCCGGGCACAGCGCCATCAGCCGCACCCCGCTGCCCGCCAGATCCCTCGCCGCACCCTGCGTGAACTGCACGACCCACGCCTTGGACGCCCCGTACGTCCCGCGCGGTACGAAGGCCGCCACCGACGCGACATTGACGACCCCGCCCCGCCCCCGCTCCCGCATCGCCTCCGCCGCGGCCGACGTCAGCCGCAGCACCGCCTCGCAGTGCACCTTGAGCATCTTCAGCTCGTCGGCCATCGACACGTCGAGATAGCGGCCCTTGTTGCCGAAGCCCGCGTTGTTGATCAGCAGGTCGACGGGGTTCTTGCGGTTGCCGAGCCGGGCTGCCACCGCCTCGATGCCGGTGTCCTCGGCCAGGTCGGCGGTGAGCACCTCCGCCTCGATGCCGTGCCGGTCGTGCAACTCGGTCGCCTGTTCGCGCAGCCGCTTGGTGTCCCGTGCCACGAGGACGAGATCATGCCCGTCCGCCGCGAGTCTGCGCGCGAACGCGGCGCCGATCCCCGCGGTCGAACCCGTAATGAGAGCCGTTGTCATGGCGCAAGATTAATGACCCGCACTGTGCGCGTCCGTGCTGCCCACGGTGCCTCTTCACCCGGCCTCCCGAGTGTGGAGGCGCCGTGCGCACCCGCCCGCGGCCGCGCCTCAGCCGCCGTACTTCGCCACATACTTCCGGGCCGCCGCCAGCGCCTCTGGATGCAGGGTGTCGGCCGCCGCCAGCAGCCGGGGCAGCAGCTCCCGGTGCGTGGTGGTCGCCTGGAACTCCATCCGGGCCGTCACCTCGTGCTCCGGCACATGGACGATCTCGATCGCGTCCCCCGCGCGCACCTCGCCCGGTGTGATCACCCGCAGATACGCGCCCGTGGCGGCCTTCTGCGTGAACCGCCTGACCCACCCCTTCTCTCCCAGGTGGTTCTGGAAGGTCAGACAGGGGACACGGCCGGAGGTCACCTCCAGCACCACCTCGGACCCGATCCGCCAGCGCTCGCCGATCCGCGCCCCGGAGACGTCCAGACCGCTGGTCGTGAGGTTCTCCCCGAACGCGCCGTTGGCCAGTGTGCGCTCCAGCTCGCGCTCCCATCCGTCGAGGTCCTCGCGCGCGACGGCGTACACCGCCTGGTCGTCCCCGCCGTGGTGGCGCAGATGACAGACCGCGTCGCCGGCCAGCCCGCTGCCCCCGACGCCCTTCGGCCCGGGCGCCGAGATCCGCACCGGTCCCTCGACCGGGCGCTTGTCGATACCGGTCAGCCCCTCGGGCTGCTCGGTGTACGGCACCGCCTTCGGACGGCCCAGGTTCACAGACAGAAGCCTCATGACGGCACGGTACGGGAACGCACCTCAAAGTGTCGACGCATTTTTCGACGACTTACCCAAGCTGCGCTTATGCTCGGTGGATGATCGAGGCCCGTCATCTCCGCGTCCTGCGCGCCGTGGCCGCCACCGGCTCCTTCTCGGCGGCGGGGCGCGAGCTGGGCTGCACCCAGCCGGCCGTCAGCCAGCAGATGAAGGCCCTGGAGACGTCCGTGGGCACGCCCCTGCTCGTGCGCAACGGCCGTGAGATGCGCCTGACCCAGGCCGGCGAGGCCCTCGTACGGCACGCGGCGGGCATCCTCTCCGGACTCACCGCCGCCGAGGAGGAGGTCGCCGCCATCGCGGGCCTGCGGGCCGGCCGGGTCCGGCTGGTCTCCTTCCCGAGCGGCAGCTCCACCCTCGTCCCCACCGCCCTCGCCGCCCTGCGCGCCGACCACCCCGGCACCCGTGTCTCCCTGGAGGAGGCCGAACCGCCGAACTCGGTCGAACTGCTGCGCGGCGGCGACTGCGACGTGGCACTCGCGTTCCGCTACGCGCGCGTGGCGGGCAGGGGAGCGGGGGCGGAGGGCGCGGACGCGGAGGAGTGGGGCGATCTCGTCGTACGGCCCCTGCTCACCGACCGCCTCGTCGCCCTCGTACCGGAGCGGCACCCCCTCGCGCGCGTGGAGTCCGTCGCCATCGGCGACCTCGCCGCCGAGCCGTGGATCGCGGGCTGCCCGCGCTGCCGCGGCCAGCTGGTGGAGGTGTGCGAGGCCGCGGGCTTCACGCCCCGCATCGACTTCGCCACCGACGACTACCCGGCGGTCGTCGGCCTGGTGGGCGCGGGCCTCGGCGTGGCCGTCCTGCCTCAGCTCGCCATCGAGTCCGTACGGCCCCGTGGGGCGCGCGCGGTGACGCTGGAACCGGCGGTGCGGCGGGAGATCGTCGCGCTGACCCTGCCCGACCTGGCGCAGGTGCCGGCGGTGGCGGCGACGCTGGAGCAGCTGGGGCGGGCGGCGGCGCGTCCCATGTGAAAGCGGCGGGTACGCACGCGTACCCGCCGCTTTCAGTGCGCTGGACTTGCAGAAACGTTCCTTCATGTGTTCGAGGCAGGGTCGCCGGAGCCGGACGACGCCGACACCAGGCGGTTGCGCGCCCGCCCCATGAGCTCCTCGCGCTCGTCCTCGGTCAACCCGCCCCACACGCCGTACGGCTCGCGTACGGCCAGTGCGTGCGCCGCGCACTGCGCGCGGACCGGGCACCTCATGCAGACCTCCTTGGCCGAGTTCTCTCGAGCGCTCCGAGCCGCCCCGCGCTCCCCCTCCGGATGGAAGAAGAGCGAGCTGTCCACCCCGCGGCAGGCAGCCAGGAGCTGCCAGTCCCACAGGTCCGCGTTCGGTCCGGGAAGGCGGGAGAAATCTGCCATTGTGTGACCCCTTGTAGCCGTTCTGAGCGGATACGGTGCCCACGACCGTACAACTACGATCTAAGGAGATGAAAATATGACTCATTGCGAATCTAGCCTCAGACACCAGCTAAAGGGAAGAAATGGGGCTAAATGGGGCACCGGTTGTGATGAAAGCTTGAGGGTCCGCGCGGCTGTCTCCACCGTGTCCGCGCCCTCACGTAGAGTGCCGAAGAATGCATGCGGCCCCGTAACTCTTTCGAGTGACCATCGTTGAGAGTGCGGTGGCGGTTGAGAACACAAACGCTCGGGCAGGCGTCCGAGACGGTCGACCGCACAGGTGACGATTTCGTACCAGCCTGGAGGCACAAGGTGACCATCAGCTGCGGAGGGCGGCCATGACTTCCGTCCTCGTATGCGACGACTCCCCGCTTGCCCGAGAGGCGCTCCGCCGCGCGGTCGCGACCGTGCCCGGTGTCGAGCGCGTGACGACGGCGGCCAACGGCGAGGAAGTCCTCCGCCGCTGGGGCGCCGACCGCTCGGACCTCATCCTGATGGACGTGCGCATGCCCGGACTGGGCGGCGTGGAGACGGTGCGGCGGCTGCTGTCCGCCGACCCGGGCGCGCGCATCATCATGCTCACCGTCGCCGAGGACCTGGACGGCGTCGCCCTCGCGGTCGCCGCCGGGGCGCGCGGGTATCTGCACAAGGACGCCTCGCGCGCGGAACTGCGGGCGACCGTCACGCAGGCCCTCGCCGATCCGACCTGGCGGCTGGCTCCGCGGCGGCTGCGCTCGGCCGAGATGGGCGCGGCGCCGACGCTCACCGCGCGTGAGATCCAGGTGCTGGAGGGGATGAGCCACGGCCGCTCCAACGCGGAGATCGGGCGTGAGCTGTTCCTCTCCGAGGACACGGTGAAGACGCACGCGCGCCGCCTCTTCAAGAAGCTCGGCGCCTCGGACCGCGCACACGCGGTGGCACTCGGTTTCCGGTGGGGCCTGGTCCGGTAGGACCGCTCGGCGCGCCGACGTCCGTCGGGGCCGGGTCCGCCGTGCGGGAACAGCGGTCGGGTGGGCGGGGCCTGGGCCCCGGGCCCGGGGTCTGACGTGCGGCGGTCATAGGCCGCCGGCGGGCTGGTGACGGGGCTGCCCGGCGGGCACGGGCTCGGCTGTCCGGCGGCTCGGCTCGGCCGGCCCGGGCCGGTCTGGCCGATCGGTTGATTCGGGGCGGGGGCGGTCGTCCCCGCCCAATCCGGTGGGTCGCGGGGTGACGGTCGGTCGTCCCCCCCGTCCCTGCGACGACCCTGTTCCCCCCAGCCGGTCGGCGGCCCTGCCACTGCCTGATCGATCGGCAACCCGGTCGGCGGACCAGTCGGCCGGACCGTCACTGAAGAGGAGCCGGGGCATGACGGAACCTCCCTGCTCGGGTGGGGTCGGCACGGGACCCGGGGCCGGGGGCTGTCGCCCGCATCGTCCCGGGGACGCGGGCTCCGGCAGCCGCGCTCCGGTCGGCGGACCCCGGCGTCGTCGCGACCGGGCACCGACCGCCCCGAACCCCACCGCGCCATGCGCCCCCGCTCCCCGCGCCGCCGTTCCGGCTGCGGCCTGCCGCCGTGCCGCTGCGCCATGTGCGGCTTGCTGCCGTGCCGCCGTTCTGGCTGTGGCTTCCCGCTGTGCCGCTGCGCCATGTGCGGCTTCCCCACGCGCCGCCGTCCTGCGGCGCAAGGTATCCCGACGTGCTGCCGTCCCACATGCGTTCGGCCGCCACGCCGTTGCCCCGCGCCCGGCCGGCTCGCGCACCGCAGGGCCAGGGGTGGTTGCCCTGTGCGCGGTTGTGCTGCGGGGTGATTCCCCGCTCACGGTGGCTTTCCGTGCGGTTGCCCTGCGCGGCGCTTCCCCGCGCGCGGTCGCTCCTCGTGCGGCCGTGCCGCGTGCCGTCGGCCCGAACGGCGTCGGCCCGAACGGCGTCGGTCCGATCGGCCTCGTGTCGTTCGGGGTTGGGTTGGGTGCGGGCGTGTGGGGTGGTGTCGGTGTGGTTGGTCGGGGGCGGGTGGGAGGTGTTGGCGGGGCGATGAGTGGAGGCTCAGTCTTTTGGTCGTATCGGTCGTCACCTGCGGTCTTGGGCCGTGTTCGGGCGTGTGGGGTGCTCGGGGGCGGGCCTTCGGCGGGGCGTCTGTCGGGTGCCCGCTGCTCGTTTCGGCGCGGATGCCGCATCCTTGAGATGTGGAGTCTCTCGGGGACGAGTCGGTCGAGCGGAAGGGGAGGGCGCAAGGGATGAGTTCCGGCGCACCTGCTCATAACGCTTCGGTGCACAACGACAGGCACGGCGCCACGGACGGATCGGGCGCAGTGCACCATGGACCGATGCGCGAGGACGAGGCGGTCACTGCCGTGGGGACGATCGGGTCACTCGTCCATCGCGCCGTGGACGGCGACGAGCAGGCCACGCACGACCTGCTCGCCCATGTCCACCCTCTGGCGCTGCGCTACTGCCGCACCCGGCTGTCCCGGTTGCCGGGCGACGCGCGGCACTTCGTGGAGGACCTCGCCCAGGAGGTCTGCGTGGCGGTGCTGCTCGCCCTGCCCCGCTACCGGGACACCGGCAGGCCCTTCGAGGCGTTCGTGTTCGCCATCGCCGCCCACAAGGTCGCCGATCTGCAGCGTGCCGCCATGCGACATCCGGGATCCACGGCGGTGCCGTCGGACGAGATGCCGGAGCGGCCGGACGACTCCCTCGGCCCCGAGGAGCGCGCCCTGCTCAGCAGCGACGCCGAGTGGGCCAAGAAACTGCTGGCCAACCTGCCGGAGAACCAGCGGGAACTGCTGCTGCTGCGGATCGCGGTGGGCCTCACCGCCGAGGAGACCGGCCAGATGTTGGGAATGTCACCCGGAGCGGTCCGAGTGGCCCAGCACCGGGCGCTGAGCAGGCTGCGGGCGCTCGCCGAGCAGTGAGCGGAGCGGACGCCGAACGGCAGCAACTCCGGCCGCTTTCGGTTTCCGGCGCTTTCGTCGAGCAGGACGCCCGCCGATTCCGTACGAACATACGAGGCCCGGAAGGGCGTCGGAGCGTGGAATTCGGGAGGTGCACTTCCCGTTAGCATGGACATCCGCACCGATCAAGGCCATTTGGGGAAGGTGTCATGACTGCCAACGTCGACGGAGTGCCCGACAAGTTCGCCACACTCGGGCTGACCTACGACGACGTGCTGCTGCTGCCGGGAGCGTCCGAGGTGCTCCCCAACGCGGTCGACACCTCGTCCCGCATCTCACGCAACGTCCGGGTCAACATCCCGCTGCTCTCCGCGGCGATGGACAAGGTGACCGAGTCCCGCATGGCGATCGCGATGGCCCGTCTGGGCGGCGTCGGCGTGCTGCACCGCAACCTCTCGGTCGAGGACCAGGTGAACCAGGTGGACCTGGTCAAGCGGTCCGAGTCCGGCATGGTCACCGACCCGATCACGGTGCACCCGGAGGCGACGCTCGCCGAGGCGGACGCCCTGTGCGCCAAGTTCCGCATCAGCGGCGTCCCCGTCACCGACCCGGCCGGCAAGCTGCTCGGCATCGTCACCAACCGCGACATGGCCTTCGAGAGCGACCGCACTCGCCAGGTGCGCGAGGTCATGACGCCGATGCCGCTGGTCACCGGCAAGGTCGGCATCTCCGGCGTCGAGGCGATGGATCTGCTGCGCAAGCACAAGATCGAGAAGCTTCCGCTGGTGGACGACGAGGGCGTCCTCAAGGGCCTGATCACCGTCAAGGACTTCGTCAAGGCGGAGAAGTACCCGAACGCCGCCAAGGACGCCGAGGGCCGGCTGATCGTCGGCGCCGCCGTGGGCGCCAGCCCCGAGGCGCTGGAGCGCGCCCAGGCGCTCGCCGCGGCCGGCGTGGACTTCCTGGTCGTCGACACCTCGCACGGCCACAACAGCAACGCCCTGAGCTGGATGGCGAAGATCAAGTCGAGCGTGTCCGTCGACGTGATCGGCGGCAACGTCGCCACCCGTGACGGCGCGCAGGCGCTGATCGACGCCGGTGTCGACGGCATCAAGGTGGGTGTGGGCCCCGGTTCGATCTGCACCACGCGCGTGGTCGCCGGTATCGGAGTCCCGCAGGTCACCGCCATCTACGAGGCGTCCCGCGCCGCCCGTCCCGCGGGCATCCCGCTGATCGGCGACGGCGGTCTGCAGTACTCCGGCGACATCGGCAAGGCGCTGGCCGCCGGCGCCGACACGGTGATGCTGGGCAGCCTCCTCGCGGGCTGCGAGGAGTCGCCGGGCGAACTGCTGTTCATCAACGGCAAGCAGTTCAAGTCGTACCGGGGCATGGGCTCGCTCGGGGCCATGCAGTCCCGGGGCCAGGGCAGGTCGTTCTCGAAGGACCGCTACTTCCAGGCCGACGTCGCCTCCGACGACAAGCTCGTGCCCGAGGGCGTCGAGGGCCAGGTGCCCTACCGCGGCCCGCTGGCCAACGTGCTGCACCAGCTGGTCGGCGGTCTGCGTCAGACCATGGGCTACGTGGGCGCGGCCACGATCGACGAGATGGAGTCGAAGGGCCGCTTCGTCCGCATCACCTCGGCGGGTCTGAAGGAGTCCCACCCGCACGACATCCAGATGACGGTCGAGGCGCCGAACTACAGCAACAAGTAGCGGACACCCGGTCCCGTAAGGGCGGCCCCGGAGCAGGGGGCCGCCCTTCGTCGTACCCGTCGGCGATACTGGAAGACGCTGAACGCATCAGGGAAAGGCCACACACGTGACTGAGATCGAGATCGGGCGCGGCAAGCGCGGCCGCCGGGCGTACGCCTTCGACGACATCGCCGTCGTCCCCAGCCGCCGTACGCGGGACCCGAAGGAGGTCTCGATCGCCTGGCAGATCGACGCCTACCGCTTCGACCTGCCCTTCCTGGCCGCCCCCATGGACTCGGTCGTCTCCCCGGCCACCGCGATCCGCATCGGCGAACTCGGCGGCCTCGGCGTGCTCAACCTCGAGGGCCTGTGGACGCGGTACGACGACCCGCAGCCGCTGCTCGACGAGATCGCCGAGATGCCCGCCGAGGCCGCGACCCGCCGCCTCCAGGAGGTCTACCGGGCCCCCATCAAGGAGGAGCTGATCGGCACGCGCATCAAGGAGGTGCGCGACTCCGGCGTGGTCACGGCCGCCGCGCTCTCCCCGCAGCGCACCGCCCAGTTCTCCAAGGCGGTCGTGGACGCGGGCGTGGACATCTTCGTCATTCGCGGTACGACGGTCTCGGCGGAGCACGTGTCGTCCTCGCACGAGCCGCTGAACCTGAAGCAGTTCATCTACGAGCTGGACGTCCCGGTGATCGTCGGCGGCTGCGCCACCTACACCGCCGCCCTGCACCTGATGCGTACCGGCGCGGCGGGCGTGCTCGTCGGCTTCGGCGGCGGCGCGGCGCACACCACGCGCAACGTGCTGGGCATCCGCGTCCCGATGGCGACGGCGGTGGCCGACGTGGCGGCGGCCCGCCGCGACTACATGGACGAGTCGGGCGGGCGGTATGTGCACGTCATTGCGGACGGCGGGGTCGGCTGGTCCGGCGACCTGCCCAAGGCGATCGCCTGCGGCGCCGACGCGGTGATGATGGGCTCGCCGCTCGCGCGCGCGACCGACGGGCCGGGCAAGGGCCACCACTGGGGCATGGAGGCGGTCAACGAGGAACTGCCGCGCGGCAAGAAGGTCGACCTCGGTACGGTCGGCACCATCGAGGAGATCCTCACCGGCCCGTCCCACACCCCCGACGGCTCGATGAACTTCTTCGGCGCCCTGCGCCGCGCGATGGCCACCACCGGTTACAGCGAGCTCAAGGAATTCCAGCGGGTCGAGGTCGCGGTCGCGGACTCGGTCCACCAGCGGTAGTAACTCGCGGTGTGGCTTCAGGGGCCGGTCAGCTCACTTCGGTGGGGTGACCGGCCCCTTTGCTCTGCCCGGTGGCGCGTGGTGCGAGGCGGGGGCGCACGGTTGCCTTCGGGGCGAATCCGGGCTGGTCAGGGGGGTCGCGGGCGATAGCGTCCCTCTCAGCGCCCCAGGTGGACCGGATCCGTCTTCGGATGGTCCAGTTCAAGAGGAGGTGGATCCTGCGAATTCACGGATGGTGAGCGGCCGCCCCCACAAAACCTAGGGGCGGACACCCGTAACCCATCAAGGAGCCTGCCGCAGTGGCCGCTGCGGTGGGCTCCACCTGTTCCCAAGCTACCGGCGCTCGGGGCCGTGTGCCACCGACCCAGAGGCTCAGTCACCCCACGCGCCCCCTTTCACAACCGGTGCGCCGCCCCCGTCGGGGTCGCCCCCCGGGTGTCCAGGAGGAGCTGGGCCTTCACCGACAGGCCCTGGAGGTCGTAGGTGCGGTGCTGCTGGAGGAGGATCGTGAGGTCGGCGTCGGCGGCGGCCTCGTAGAGGGAGTCGGCGCGGGGGACCGGGCGGTCCAGGATGCTCCAGGACGGGACGTGGGGGTCGTGGTAGCTGACGGCGGCGCCGAGTTCCATCAGGCGGATGGCGATCTCGCGCGCGGGCGTGCCGGTCTGGTCGGCGAGGTCGGCCTTGTAGGTGACGCCGAGGAGGAGGACGCGGGCGCCCCGGGCCGACTTGCCGTGCTCGTTGAGGAGGGCGGCGGCGCGCTGGACGACGTAGCGGGGCATCCGGCTGTTGACCTGCTGGGCCAGTTCCACCATGCGCAGTGGGGTGCCGGTCCGGCCGGTGCGGTCCAGGGGGACGGAGTGGCCGCCGACGCCGGGCCCTGGACGGAACGTCTGGAAGCCGAACGGCTTGGTCTCGGCGCAGCGGATGACGTCCCAGAGGTCGACGCCCAGGTCGTGGCAGAGGACGGCCATCTCGTTGACGAGGGCCATGTTGACGTGCCGGAAGTTGGTCTCCAGGAGCTGCACGGTCTCGGCTTCCCTGAGGCCACGCGCGCGTACCACCTTGTCGGTGAGGCGGCCGTAGAAGGTGGCGGCGGATTCCGTGCACGCGGGCGTGAGGCCGCCGATCACCTTCGGTGTGGTGGCCGGGGTGAAGGCGCGGTTGCCGGGGTCGACCCGGCTGGGGGAGTAGGCGAGGTGGAAGTCGCGGCCCGCGCGCAGTCCGGAGGTCTCCTCCAGGAGTGGGCGCAGGAACTCCTCCGTCGCCCCCGGGTGCACCGGCGACTCCAGGATCACGGTGGTGTGCGGGCGCAGCTGGGCGCCCAGGGTGCGGGCGGCGGCCTCCACCTGGGTGAGGTCAAGGCCGCCGTCGGCGTCGCGCGGGGTGGGCGCGCAGATGACGGCGGTGCGCACCCGGCCCAGCTCGGCGGGGTTGGTGGCGGGCCGGAAGCCCCCCGCGAGCATCCGGCGCAGCTCGGCGGGGCTGAGGGAGCCCGGCTCGGGGCCCGTGCGGTAGCCGAGTGTGGTGATGCCGGCGGCTACGGCGGCCTGGGCGAGGGGCAGTCCGAGCGGGCCGAGTCCGATGACGGCGAGATCTGCGGGCATGGCGTGGGCCGTCCTTCCCAGTAACCGAAGCGGGACAGGTGCGCAAGCCCTGTGGACAGGATGGACGCGCGCAATGTCAGACTAGGAGTAAATATGACCGTTATGTGGGATTGATCGACTGTGTTGAGCCGCAGAATCGGCCCTGTTCGCCGGTCGGCCCCCTCCGGTTCCGTGAGAGTTGTCCACAGGCTGGGGGTGACTGGTGGCTGAAGTCGGGCATCCCGGTCAGAATCTTGGGAAGGGGGACGCGGGGGGTCACGGATATCGGGAGGCAGCGGTGAGGACAGCGACACTGGGCCCGGCGCAGCGAGCCGAGTCACTTGCGGCCATGGCCGAGCGCGAGCTGGACGTGCTGGTCGTGGGAGCCGGCGTGGTCGGCGCGGGCACCACCCTCGACGCCGTGACCCGCGGCCTGTCCACGGGCCTGGTCGAGGCGCGCGACTGGGCTTCGGGCACGTCGAGCCGGTCCAGCAAGCTGATCCACGGTGGCCTGCGCTATCTGGAGATGCTCGACTTCGCACTCGTCCGCGAGGCCCTGAAGGAACGCGGACTGCTCCTGGAGCGGCTCGCGCCGCACCTGGTGAAGCCCGTTCCGTTCCTCTACCCGCTCCAGCACAAGGGCTGGGAGCGCTGGTACGCCGGCTCGGGCGTCGCGCTCTACGACGCGATGTCCATGGCCCGCGGCCACGGACGCGGCCTTCCCCTGCACCGTCATCTGACCCGCCGTCACGCCCTGCGCGTCGCGCCCGCCCTGAAGAAGGACGCGCTGGTCGGCGCCCTGCAGTACTACGACGCCCAGATGGACGACGCCCGCTTCGTCGCCACCCTCGTGCGCACCGCCGCGTCCTACGGCGCGAAGGCCGCCAACGGTGCCCGCGTGACCGGCTTCCTGCGCGAGGGCGAGCGGGTCGTCGGCGCGCGCGTGCAGGACGTCGAGGGGGGCGGCGTGTACGAGATCCGCGCCCGGCAGATCGTCAACGCCACCGGTGTGTGGACCGACGACACCCAGGCGATGGTGGGGGAGCGGGGCCAGTTCCACGTCCGCGCCTCCAAGGGCATCCACCTCGTCGTGCCCCGCGACCGCATCAGCTCCTCCACCGGCCTGATCCTGCGCACCGAGAAGTCCGTCCTGTTCGTCATCCCCTGGGGCCGGCACTGGATCGTCGGCACCACCGACACCGGCTGGGACCTCGACAAGGCCCACCCGGCCGCCTCCAGCGCCGACATCGACTATCTGCTGGAACATGTGAACTCGGTCCTCGCGGTCCCGCTGACCAGGGACGACGTCGAGGGCGTGTACGCGGGTCTACGGCCGCTGCTGGCCGGCGAGTCGGACGCCACCAGCAAGCTCTCGCGCGAGCACACCGTCGCCCATCCGGTACCCGGTCTGGTGGTCGTGGCGGGCGGCAAGTACACGACGTACCGGGTGATGGCCAAGGACGCGGTCGACGAGGCCGTGCACGGACTCGACATGCGCGTCGCCGAGTGTGTCACCGAGGACGTCCCGCTCCTCGGCGCGGAGGGCTACCGGGCGCTGTGGAACGCGCGGGCGCGGATCGCCGCGCGCAGCGGGCTGCACGTGGTGCGGGTGGAGCATCTGCTCAACCGCTTCGGGGCCATGACGGAGGAACTGCTGGACCTCATCGCCGCCGACCCGTCGCTCGGCGAGCCGCTCCAGTACGCCGACGACTATCTGCGCGCCGAGATCGTCTACGCCGCCTCCCACGAGGGCGCGCGGCACCTGGACGACGTACTGACCCGCCGTACCCGCATCTCCATCGAGACCTTCGACCGGGGTACCCGCAGTGCCCGGGAGACGGCGGAACTGATGGCGCCCGTGCTGGGCTGGGACAAGGCGCAGACCGAGCGCGAGGTCGAGCACTACGAGAAGCGGGTGGAGGCGGAGCGGGAGTCCCAGCTCCAGCCGGACGACCTGACGGCCGACGCGGCGCGGCTGGGGGCGCCGGACATCATGCCGCGATGACCGACCGGCCGGCCCCTCGGCTGCTTCGGGTTCTCCGGCTGCTCCGGGATCTCCGGAGTGTCATGCGGTGCTGGTCGGAAGGGACTTCATCGCAGTCGGCCGAGGGCTCCGCGGGGCGTTCGGCGGGTTCCCGCGGCCGCCCGCAGGTGGTGTTGGCCTGGGTGCGTACGGGGTGTTGGCCGGAGTTCGCCCGGGCTTCTGGCCGGAATGATTCCGTCCCGGTGGGAAGTGCAGATGTCCGGAGGGGCACCCTGGGCGTCGGGCACTTGTCGGGTGAGAGACAATGGAGGCTCTTTCAGGGCGGGTTGCATGAGGGGACGCATGTCGGAGGCGGAGCGGGCGGTGGGGACATCCCGTCAGGACAAGAGCGCACGTCTCCTCGCCGGGCGGTACCGGCTGGGAGACGTACTCGGCCGCGGCGGCATGGGGACGGTGTGGCGCGCCGAGGACGAGACCCTCGGACGCACGGTCGCCGTCAAGGAGCTGCGGTTCCCGGGGAACATCGACGAGGACGAGAAACGCCGGCTGATCACCCGGACGCTGCGCGAGGCCAAGGCCATCGCACGGATCCGCAACAACAGCGCGGTGACGGTCTTCGACGTGGTCGAGGAGGACGACCGGCCGTGGATCGTGATGGAACTCGTCGAGGGCAAGTCGCTCGCCGAGGTCATCCGTGAGGACGGCGTGCTGGAACCGAAGCGGGCGGCGGAGGTCGGGCTCGCGATCCTGGACGTGCTGCGGTCGGCGCACCGCGAGGGCATCCTGCACCGGGACGTGAAGCCGTCCAACGTGCTGATCTCGGAGGACGGCCGGGTCGTACTCACCGACTTCGGTATCGCCCAGGTCGAGGGCGACCCCTCCATCACCTCCACCGGCATGCTCGTCGGCGCCCCCTCCTACATCTCCCCGGAGCGCGCCCGCGGCCACAAGCCGGGACCGGCGGCCGACCTGTGGTCGCTCGGCGGTCTGCTGTACGCGTCGGTCGAGGGCTCGCCCCCGTACGACAAGGGCTCGGCCATCGCGACGCTCACCGCGGTGATGACCGAGCGGCTGGAGGAGCCGAAGAACGCGGGCCCGCTGAAGGACGTCATCTACGGGCTCCTCACCAAGGACCCCGAGCGGCGGCTCGACGACGCCGGTGCGCGGGCGATGCTCACCAGCGTGATCCACGGGACCGGACCCAAGGAGGCCGAACCGGCGGACGTGACACGGGTCGTGCCGCTGCCGGCCCAGCCGGACGGGCCCGACCGCAAGGGGAGTTCGGCCGGCGAGGGCGGCGAGAAGCTGCGCGGGGCGCTGCGTTCGATGCGCAAGGCCGTCACCGCGGGGGCGTCGGGTGCTGCCACCGCGGCGGCCGGGTCCCGCACCAAGTCGGCCGGCGCCGCGGCGGCTTCGGCTTCCGTGGGGGTGGAGGAGAAGCGGAAGGGCGGGGTCGCCGCGGCGACGTCGACCTCCGCTCCCGGTTCCGACGCGAAGACATCTCCCATCTCCTCTGCCTCCTCCTCTGCCTCCTCCTCTGCTTCTCAGGTGACGGGTACGGCCCCCGCTCCCTCGGCTCCCGCTCCCTCGGCCCCGGCTCCCGCTCCCTCGGCCCCCGCCGCGTCGAAGGCTTCGGCCGCGTCGCCGTCCGCGAGCGGGACCGGCGGGACCGGCGGGCGGAGTTCCGGGTGGCCCGTGATGACGCCGCCGGATCTGCCGCCGCGGCACGTGCCCCGGGCGCCGTTGACCGACGTGGTGCCGAAGCGGACGCTGGTGATCATCGCGGTCGTGGTGGTGCTCGCGGTGCTCGGTACCGTGCTGGCGCTCACGCTGGGCGGCGGTGACGAGGACAGCGCGAGCGGCTCGAAGGGCGGTGGCGGTGGCAAGGCCGTCGCCAGTGGCAGCGCGAGCGCCGACACCAAGGAAGACACCGGCACCAAGGAAGACAAGGGAGACACCGGGAGCAAGGGCGACGAGACCGGTGGGACCCGCACGGACGGGTCGGCGTCACAGTCCGCCGAGGCCGGGGCCGGGTCCGCGCAGGGCGACACCTCCGCCGACGGCAGCACCGCCCAGACGACGTACGAGGGCGGCCAGGGGTATTCGATCGGGCTGCCGGCCGGGTGGAAGTTCCAGACGGCGAGCTCGGCCGGGGACCGGTTCACCGGACCCGACGGACAGCGGCTGCTCATCGCCTGGACGACCACGCCCAAGGACAACCCGGTGGCCGACTGGGAGAACCAGGCGCGCTACATGACGCGCTCGCAGTACAAGAAGATCCGAATAGAGTCGGTGAACTACCGGGGCTGGAACACGGCCGACTGGGAGTTCACCTACGCCGAGGGCGGTACCAAGTACCGCGTGATCGACCGCGGGTTCGTGGTGAACGCCAAGCAGGGGTACGCGCTGATGTACACGGCGAAGGCCGCCGCCTGGGGTACCGAACTGCGGGAGAGCACCTGGCAGACGCTGGCGGTCACCTTCAAGCCGAAGGGCGAGAAGTAAGCAGGGCGAAAAGTAAGATATGGCATCCCCTCTCGGAGAGTTGCCTCCGGCACGTATCGTGAAGGCTTGCGGACCGTACGCATCCAGCTCCTTGGCCGGATTGGCATGGAACGGCCCGCGCGACGAACGGAATTGACCGACCGGGCGGCCGGGGGAGGCAACGTGGACGACTATGCGGGACGAGTACTCGCCGACCGCTACCGCCTGCCGTTGCCGCCCTCCGACGAGTACGAACTCACCGAGACCCGGGCCTTCGACACCTACAGCGGTCAGGAAGTCCTGGTGCGCCAGGTGCCGTTGCCGGAAGTCGTCGAGGCGGAGGTGCTCGACGCCGAGGGACTGCCCGCCGGGTTCACTGCGCGTGACCGTGGGGCGCGTGCGCCGGGAGCACGCGCAGGCGTGGGCGCCGGGACGCGGCGGTCGGCCGACCCCGTCGTACGGCGCGCGGTGGAGGCGGCGCAGGCCGCGGCGAGCATTCCCGACCATCCCCGGCTCGACCAGGTCTTCGACGTGTTCGCCGAGGGCGGCTCGCTGTGGATAGTGAGCGAGTTCGTGGCCGCCCGGCCGCTCTCCGCGCTCCTCGCCGAGCAGCCGCTGACCCCCTACCGGGCCGCCGAGGTCGCCTCCGACGTGCTGATGGCCCTGCGGGTGCTGCACGCGTACGGCTGGGTGCACCGGAACATCACCGCCCGCACGGTGCTCGTCTGCGACGACGGGCGGGTCATGCTGACCGGGCTGGCGGTCGGGGCAGCGGAAGAGGCGCTGTGCGGGTACGACCCGGTACCGGTGGACGAGACGGATGCGCCGCCGCCCCCCTCGTCGGCCACTTCCCTGCCTTCGCCGCGGCCAACGGCTCCCGGCGCCGTGGGCGGGCCCGATCGGTCCGGCGGACCTGGTGGCGCCGGGGGACCCGGTGGTGCCGGTGGTGCCCTCGCGGGTGATCCCGAGGCCGCGCGGCGGGCCGCCATAGAGGCACGGGCCGCCGGTGGGCTGCCGGCCGCGGGCGAGCCGGCGAACGGGGCCGGAACGTCCGGGACGGTGGCCCGCAGAGCGCCGGCCGTGGAGACCGGCGGGGACATCCGCGCCGCGCGGGCCGGGGCGATCGCCGCGTACCGGGCGGGCGCGCGGGCGGCGGCCCAGGTGCAGGAGGCCCAGCAGAACGGCCGGGCCGCCCTGCCGGGGGCACGGCCTCCGGCCGAGAACGGGGAAGGCCACGTCGGCGCCACCGCCAACGGGGCCATGACGCAGTCGCCGTACGGCCTGGCGAGCGGGACGACGGGCGGCACCTCCGCCGGGAATCCGCCGGGGCAGATCGCCGACCCCTACGGCGTCCGAGGCGCACCGCCCGGCGCGGTGCCCTCCGCCCACGCCCCGTACGCCCCGGCGCCGCAGCCCTTCGCGCCGGGTTCCCCCCATGAGGTCCACCAGGAAGGTCCGCAGGAGGCGGGGTTCGCCGGGGAGAGCCGTTCCGGGGCCCGTTGGGACGATCTCGTCGCGGCAGGCCGGGCCGGCGGGGGCGTTCGGCGGGGGCCGGCGACCGCGCTGGCCGCCGAGCGGGCGCGGCAGGCCCGGATGGCCGTGGTCGGGCCGGTCACCGAGCGGTGGGCGCCCGAACAGGCCGGGCCGGTGCACGAGAACTGGCAGCTGGCCGCGCCGATCGGTCCCGCGACCGACCTGTGGGCGCTCGGCTCGCTGCTCTTCCGGGCCGTACAGGGACACGCCCCCTACCCGGAGGAGTCCACGGCGGAGCTGGTGCAGATGGTGTGCGCCGAGCCGCCGGCCTTCGCCGAGGAGTGCGGGCCGCTGAGGCCGGTCGTGGAGTCGCTGCTGCGTCAGGACCCCACCGAGCGCCTCGACTTCGAGGAACTGAGCGGCTGGCTGCGCTCGCTGGTGCGGTCCGCGCCGGAGCCGGAGGCGGGAACGTACGTCGTCGCCACGCCGCCCGCCGACCCGCGCCGGCTGCCGATCGTGCGCCGCAAGGGCGAACTGGTGCGCAGGCGGCGCGCCGGACTGCCCGCCACGCACGGCCGGCACAAGCGCGCCCGGCACGACACGAGCGGTTCACCGCGCAGCCTCGGCCGCATCCTGCTGGTGCTGATACTGCTGTTGCTGGCGGCGGCGTTCGCCTATGCCCTGCTGTTCATGCCCAAGTCGGGCGAGGACGGCGCGAGCGGCACCGACGGCACCCGGCAGACCGGGGCGGGGGCCACCGCGACCACGCAGGAGGGTCAGGAACCCGAGGCGAGCAGTGAGCCGAGGCCCGACCAGACCTCGCCGAGCAGCACCGCCGGCGCGGAGGCCACCGAGACGCAGACCGGGTCCGGCGCCGACGTCCCGGACGGCTTCGCCCTGCGCGAGGACGACGCCGGCTTCCAGGTCGCCGTGGCCAACGGCTGGAACCGCACCCCGAAGAACGGGCGCGGCCAGGTCGTCTACTCGCGCGGCAACTTCGAGCTGATCGTCGTACCCGGCCGTGACAGCGCGTCCGCCTACGGCAGCGACGCGATGGTCTACCAGCGGGAGAAGGAGAGCGAGTTGCAGCCCTACCGCGACTCCAGCTGGGCGACGGCCTCCGGGCTGCGCACCACGACGGTGGGCACCCGGACCATGGCCGAGGGCCAGTTCACCTGGACCGGCGGCGACGGACGCGAGTTGTACGTGCGCAACGCGGCGATTCTCATCAACGGCCGCTACCACGTCGTACAGGTCCGGGGGCCGGAGGCCGAACGGGACGAGGTCACCCGGCTCTACGAGCAGGCGTCGGCCACCTACCGGTACACAGGCTGAGGATGGCCCGGCCGCCGAGGTTCCCGTGATCCCGGAGAAGCGACAACCGTCACAGTGCTGTCTCCATGGCACGCCGCTGGTTCCCCGGACCCGGCACTTGTCTTTACGCTGGCTCTGTCAAGAACATTGCGGGGCAACGTGAATCAGATGCAGGGCCTGCTCCTCGCGGGCCGCTACCGGCTCGCCGACTCCATCGGCAGCGGCGGCATGGGACGGGTGTGGCGTGCACACGATGAGCTGCTGCACCGGGCCGTCGCGATCAAGGAGCTGACCGCCGCGCTCTACGTCGCCGAGGCCGACCGGGCGATCCTGCTCGCGCGCACCAGGGCCGAGGCGCGGGCGGCGGCGCGGATCAACCACTCCGCCGTGGTCACCGTGCACGACGTGCTGGAGCACGACGGCCGGCCGTGGATCGTGATGGAGCTGGTCGAAGGCCGTTCGCTGGCCGACGCCGTCAAGGAGGACGGGCGCGTCGAGCCCACCGAGGCGGCCCGCATCGGGATGTGGGTGCTGCGCGCCCTGCGCGCCGCGCACTCGGCCGGGGTCCTGCACCGCGACGTCAAGCCCGGCAACGTCCTCCTCTCGCACGACGGGCGCGTCCTCCTCACCGACTTCGGCATCGCCCAGATCGAGGGCGACACCACCATCACCCGCACCGGTGAGGTCGTCGGCTCCGTCGACTACCTGGCCCCCGAGCGGGTGCGCGGCCACGACCCCGGCCCGTCCTCCGACCTGTGGGCGCTCGGCGCCACTCTGTACACCGCGGTCGAGGGCCGCTCGCCCTTCCGGCGCACCTCGCCGCTGACCACCCTTCAGGCCGTCGTCGAGGAGGAGGCCGCGGACCCGCAGTACGCCGGCCCGCTCGGCCCCGTCATCACCGCCCTGCTCCGCAAGGACCCGGCCACCCGCCCCGACACCGCCGAGACCGCGCAGCTGCTGGCCGAGGCGGTCGAGGGACGCCGCCCGCACGCGGCCCAGGCCTTCGTACCGACGCAGTACGGCGGGCCCGGCGGGCAAAGGGAGCGGGGGACGGGGAGCAGCGACACAGGCAACTCGGGGACCACCGGGACGCCGTACGCCTCGGAGGCGCCGACGCCCGCGCCCGGGCCCTTGGCCACCGGTCCCACGATGCTCGGCCCGACCCCTCCCCCCGAGCCCCCGCGCCGCCGTCGGCTGCGCACGCTCGCGCTGGTCGTGGTCGTCGCCGCGCTGGTCGGCGGGGGCACGGCGGTGGGGCTGCAGAAGTGGGACCAGGGCCGGTCGGGGAACGACGGGGTCACCACGTCCGGCTCTCCCTCGCCGACCCCCTCGTCCTCCGGCACCAGCCCCGTCGGGCAGGGCGCCGATCCCGCGTCCTGGGAGCCGATCGACGACCCGCTGGGCTTCGGGCTCTCGCTGCCCAAGGGCTGGACCCGCTCGGTCTACCAGGACGCCGGCGACCTCAAGCAGATCGACTACTCGCCCGACAACGGCGAGCACTTCGTCCGTATCGCGCTCGACAAGTCGTCCGACTACGCCGACCCGTACCTGCACCAGGTCGACCTGGAGAAGCAGCTCCAGCGGCTGGTCGACTACGACCGGGTCACCCTGGAGAGGAACCTCTACCGCGACCGCGACGGCTCCGAGTGGGAGTACACCTGGACCGCGCTCGGAAAGGACACCGAGTTCCCCGGGCCGCGCCGGGCGATCGAGGAGACGTACTTCGCCCACGACGGCACGGAGTACGCGATCTACATGTCGTCCCCGGCGGCCGACTGGAAGACGACGGCCAAGCAGTTCAAGTCGGTCCTGCAGAGCTGGCGGGAACCGAGCGACTCCTGACGAGGGATGGCCGGTCGGTGACCCGGAGGCGGGCCGTCCGGTGGGGCATGATGGGCCCATGGTGACCGACGGGGGCCACAACGACGTACGCGTCATCGCCGGCCGTTACCGGCTGGAGGCGAGGCTCGGGCGTGGCGGCATGGGCGTCGTGTGGCGCGCCACCGACGAACTGCTGGGACGGCGTGTCGCCGTCAAGGAGCTCATCCAGGACGACACGCTGTCCGCCGAGGAGGCGCGGGGCCGCCGCGACCGCACCCTGCGCGAGGCCCGCGCGGTCGCCCAGCTGCGCCACCCGCACATCATCGTCGTGCACGACGTCGTCGAGGACGGCGAACGCCCGTACATCGTCATGGATCTGATCGACGGCGGCTCGCTCGCCGACCGGATCGCCGAGCAGGGCCCGATCGGGGCGGACGAGGTGGCCCGGATCGGCATCGCCCTGCTGGGAGCCGTACGCGCCGCGCACTCCGCCGGGGTCCTGCACCGGGACATCAAGCCGGCCAACGTCCTGCTCGAACGCGACGGCGACGGCGTCGTCCTCACCGACTTCGGCATCGCGCAGGTCGCGGGCGCCACCACGCTCACCGAGACCGGTTCCTTCGTCGGCTCGCCCGAGTACACCGCGCCCGAGCGGATGTCCGGGGCGCACACCGGGCCGGAGTCGGACCTGTGGTCGCTCGGCGCGCTGCTGTGCACCGCGCTCAGCGGCGAGTCGCCGTTCCGGCGCGACTCGTTGGGCGGCATCCTGCACGCCGTCGTGTTCGCCGACATCCGTACGCCGACGGAGGCGGAGCCACTGCTTCCGGTGGTGCGGGGGCTCCTCGAACGCGATCCGGAACGGCGGCTCGGCGCGGCGGAGGCGGAACGGCTGCTGTGGGCCTTCCGGGACACCGGGCGTACGCCGCAGGCGGTGGCGTCCGGGTACACGCCGACCCAGGAGGACCTGCCGACGCGGCCCCGGCGTCCCGAGGAGGCCCGGTCGGTGCCGTCCCGGCTGGGGCAGGAGCCGCCGCCCGCCGCGCGGGAGCGTTCCACGCGGGGGGTGCTGATCGCCGCGCTGCTGGTCGCCGCGATGGCGGGCGCGGGCGTGTCGGCGGCGGCGCTGCTGGTGAACCGGGACGGCGGCGGGGGCGGTTCGCCCGGTCCTTCGGCGTCGCGCGAGTCGGTGAGCGCGAGTGCCGGTGCGGGGACGGGCGCGGGGCCGAGTGCGAGTACGGTGCCCGGCTCGTCGGTGTCCCCCTCTCCCTCCTCGTCCTCGTCCCTGTCGGCGTCCCCGTCCCCGTCCCCGTCCTCGTCTTCGTCCGCCACGGCGTCCCCCGCCTCGGTCGACCGGCCCAGCGCGCCCTCCGGGTACCGGGTCGCCGACGACCCCGCCGGGTTCTCGCTCGCCGTGCCGGAGGGCTTCACGCGCGTGCCGCAGGGCGAGCGGGTCTTCTACATGTCCGCCGGGCAGACCTTCCGGCTCGGCATCAAGACCGCCGCCCCGGAGTCCGGCGGCCCGCTCGGTGTGATGCGGCGGGCCGCCGAAGAGGGCCCGGACACCAACCCCGGCTACCACGACGGCAGGGTCACCGAGACCACGCACGCCGGAGACCCGGCCGCCCTCTGGGAGTTCACCTGGGACGGCTTCAGCGCGGCGGAGGGCCCCCGGCACACCTACGACCTGTGCTGGGAGCAGGGCGGGCGGATGTACGACGTGTGGGTGTCGGCGCCGGTCGGAAAGGTGCGGGAGGCACGGGAGTACTTCGACGTCGCCGTCGACACGTTCGTGACAGGGTAGTTGCGCTCCTCGGGTGGAAACCGGCCTGCCTGGCGCGATATGGATGGACCATGAGTCACCACGGGGGCGTCGGCCATGAGTCCGACGAGACGACGAGTTTTGTTCTGCAACCGCCGAACCCGCAGGCGGCGGCGATACCCCCGCAGGCGGGGGAACCCGGGGTCGGACGGCTGGTCGCGGGCCGCTACCGGCTGCTCGCCAAGCTCGGGCACGGCGGCATGGGCACGGTGTGGCGGGCCAAGGACGAGACCGTGGACCGCGAGGTCGCCGTCAAGGAACCCCGGGTCCCGGACCACCTTCCCGAACGTGAACGGGCCAACGCCTTCGAGCGGATGCGGCGCGAGGCGCGGGCCGCGGCCCGCCTCGACCATCCCGCCGTCGTCAACGTGCACGATGTCGCGGTCGTGGACGGACAGCCCTGGATCGTGATGGAGCTGGTCCACGGCCGCTCGCTCGGCAGCGCCCTCCAGGAGGGCACCCTCAGCCCGCGCGAGGCCGCCCGGATCGGTCTGGAGGTGCTGGGCGCGCTGGAGGCCGCGCACGTGGCGGGCATCCTGCACCGGGACGTGAAGCCGGACAACATCCTGCTCGGCCGGCACGACCGGATCGTCCTCACCGACTTCGGCATCGCCCAGATCGAGGGCGAGACCAGCCTGACCGACACCGGCGGCTTCGTCGGCTCGCCCGAGTACATTGCGCCCGAGCGGGTGCTGGGCCAGCGGCCCGGGCCGGCGTCCGACCTGTGGTCGCTCGGGGTGGTGCTCTACGCGGCGACGGAGGGCGTGTCCCCGTTCCGCCGCAGCAACACGCCGGCCACCCTCCAGTCCGTCATCAACGCCACTCCCGCGCCGCCCGCCGCGCGGGGGCCGCTCGCCGAGGCGGTCAACGGGCTGCTGGACAAGGACCCGGCCCGCCGTCCCGGCGCGGCGCGCGTACGGGCCCTGCTGGAGGCCGCCGCGAACCCGCCCGCGCCGGAGCCTGCCCGGCCTCCGCAGCCTCCACCGCCTCCGCAGCCGGTGGCCGTGCGGCGGCGCCGGTTCGGCCGTACGGCGTGGATCGGGCTCGGTGCCGGGGTCGTCGCGGCGGCGGTGGCGGGGTATCTGGTGCTCGCGGACCCGTGGGCCGGACCGTTGCCCGACGGCTGGAAGACCCACCACGAGAAGGACGTCACGGCGACCCTGGCGGTGCCCGGCAGCTATGTGCGCAGCGCACCCGACCGGGAACGGGACGACACGCACTGGGTCGGCTACACCGACCCCAGCGGGGCCATCTCGGTCGTGCTGCTTGTGACCCGAAAGGCCGAGGCCACGGCCAACGAGATCAAACCCTCCGCCGACAACGAGATGTACGCCGACGACGAGACCTTCAAGGCGTCCGGCGACTACGACCTCGACATGCCGAAGCCGAAGCGGACCGTGCCGGACGACGACGCCACGTTCCACGGCCGGGACGCCGCCGAGAACACGGTCGTCTACACCACTGACGACAGCCAGAACCCGCTGCCGCGCGAACTCAGGATCCTCTACTACAAGTCCGGCGCCGGTGACATGTACAAGCTCACGATCGGGTACCCGGGCCGGGGCGACTTCACGGAGCGCGGCCGGGAGGTGGCCCGTACCACCATCGCGAACCTGGCGGCCGACACGCTCTGAGGAGGGGCTCGTGGTAGTCATGGGACATGCGCAACGACGGTGACCCCGCAGGCGCCAACGGCCGTACGGTCGGCGGCCGTTACCGGCTGCTCGAACGGATCGGCTCGGGCGGCACGGGCACCGTCTGGCGGGCCCACGACGAGGTGACGGGCCGTGAAGTCGCCGTCAAGGAACCGCGGTTGCCCGGCGGACCCGAGGACGAGGCCCACCGGCGGGCCGCCCACCGCCTCCAGCACGAGGCGCGGGCCGCCGCGCGGGTCGACCATCCGTCCGCCGTCCTGATCCACGACGTGGTGGTGGAGGAGGAAGGGCGGCACGACACCGTGGACGGACTGCCCTGGATCGTCATGGAGTCGGTCCGCGGCGAGTCCCTGCACGACGTCCTGCGGCGCGGGCCGCTCGAACCGGCCGAGGCCGCCCGGATCGGCCTCGCCGTCCTGGGCGCGCTGCGCGCCGCGCACGCCGTCGGCATCGTCCACCGCGACGTGAAACCGGCCAACGTCCTGCTCGGCCCGGACGGCCGGGTCGTCGTCACCGACTTCGGCATCGCCCACGAAGGCATCGCCGGCCGCGGCGCGGGTCCCTCCTCCGACCTGTGGTCCCTGGGCGTCCTCCTCTACACGGCCGTCGAGGGCCACCCGCCGCTCCGCGGTACGGCCCCGCGATCCACCCCCCTCTCCGCGAACCGCCTCGGCCCCCTGGCCCCCATCGTCCTGAGCCTCCTGGCCGAGGCCCCGGAGGAACGCCCGTCCGCGCCGGAGACGGAGAAGGCGCTGGGGGCGGTGGTGTCCGGGGGCGGGGCGACGGTGCCGGAGGTGGTGGCGTCCGGGGGCGGGACGACGGTGTCCGAGGTGCCGGAGGCGGTGGCGTCCGGGGGCGGGGCGACGGTGTCCGACGCGCCGGTGCCGGTGGCATCGGGCCGTCCCTTCCTCCGCCATCCCTTCCTCCGCCATCCCTTCCTCCGCCGTCCCTTCCCCCTCGCCTTTCTCACCGTGCTTCTCGCCACAGCCGGTTGGCTGGGCGCGTCGCTGCTGGGGGAGTCGGGGAGTGATGGAGTGGTCTCGGCGAGTTCGGAGGTGTCCGGGAGCTGGGTGGGGCACCGGGAGCAGGCGATGGGCGCCGTGCTGTTCCTGCCGCGACGGTTCCGGGAGGCGGCGCGGAAGGGCGGGACGGGGCGGCAGCCGAGGGTGGTGGTCTACTCGGCCGCCTCCGTCGACGTACGCCTGACGCGGTGGGATCGGGCTGCGGACGCGCCGGCGGACCGGGCGGAGCAGGCACGCCGGTCGTGGGCGGGGCAGGAACCGGACGCGCGCACCCGGACCGCCCCCACCACCCTCCACGGGGAGGAGGCCGCCCTCGCCGACACCACCTACGGACCGGCACCGTCCCCGATCCGCGTCATGCAGCTCTTCGTCCGCACCGACGACAGCCGGATGTACGAACTGCGCGTCGACATGCCGAAGGGAACACCGGAGGAGCAGGGTACGGCGGTGTTCGAGGAGGCCCGCGACCGTCTGGAGATCGTGAACGCCGACGCCTTGTAAGCGGTCGGTGAAACCGTTACCGGCGGGTACCCAAAGCCTTCCCCATGGCCTTCCCCACGGCATACCCTGCGGCTCATGACGGACTCGCAGGCCCCGGAAACGACGGGTACCAAGACCAGCACCAGCACCGGTACCAACCCCCTCGCCCCGGCCCCCGTCGGCGCACGCACCGCCGCCGACGTGGTCACCCCCCAGCTCGTCGCTCAGCTGACCAAGGGCGTCGTCGGCTCCGGCCGTACCGCGAACCACACACCGTTCACCGGTGAGAAGCTCGCCGACCTGCCAGAGTCCACCCCCGCGGACGTCGAGCGCGCGTTCGAGTCGGCCCGTACCGCGCAGGCCGTGTGGGCGCGCACACCCGTGCGGGAGCGCGCCGCCGTGCTGCTGCGCTTCCACGATCTGGTCCTGGAGCGCCAGGCCGAGGTGCTCGACCTGATCCAGCTGGAGACCGGCAAGGCGCGGCTGCACGCGCACGAGGAGGTGCAGGCCGTCGCCGTGGCGGCCCGCCACTACGGCCGCCGGGCCGCCGCCTATCTGAGGCCGAAGCGGCACGCCGGCGCCATGCCGACCCTGACGAAGGTCACCGAACTGCGCCACCCGCGCGGGGTCGTCGGCCAGATAGCCCCCTGGAACTACCCCCTGGAGCTGTCCGTCGGCGACGCGCTCCCCGCGTTCGTCGCGGGCAACGCGGTCGTCATGAAGCCGGACACGGAGACCTGTCTGACGGCGCTCTGGGCCCGGGACCTGCTGATCGAGGCGGGTCTGCCGGCCGGTGTCTTCCAGGTCGTCCTCGGCGAGGGCCCCGTCGTCGGCCCCGAGGTCGTGCGGCGCGCCGACTACGTCTCCTTCACCGGCTCCACCCGCACCGGCCGCGAGGTCGCCCAGGGCGCCGCCGCCCGCCTGGTCGGCGTGTCCCTCGAACTCGGCGGCAAGAACGCCATGTTGGTCCTGGAGGACGCCGACATCGAGAAGGCGGCGGCCGGCGCCGTCCGCGCCTGCTTCTCCTCCGCCGGCCAACTCTGCATCTCCATCGAGCGGTTGTACGTCCACGAGTCGATCGCGGACGCGTTCCTGGAGCGCTTCGCCACCCGCACCAGGGGCATGCGCCTCGGCAACTCCCTCGCCTACGGCGCCGACATGGGCTCCCTGGTCGGCGAACGCCAGCTGGAGACGGTGACCCGGCACGTGGAGGAGGCCGTCGCCAAGGGCGTCAAGGTCGTCGCCGGCGGCACCGCCCGCCCCGACATCGGTCCCTACTTCTACGAGCCCACCATCCTCGACGGCGTCACCGAGCCCATGGCGGTGTGCACGGAGGAGACCTTCGGCCCGGTCGTCTCCCTGTACCGCTTCAAGACCGAGGACGAGGCGGTCGAGCTCGCCAACTCCACGCCGTACGGCCTCAATTCCTCCGTCTGGACGAAGGACGGCCGCCGGGGTCGTGAGGTCGCCGCCCGGCTGCGCACCGGCACGGTCAACGTCAACGAGGGCTACGCCTCGGCCTACGGCAGCGTCCAGTCCCCGATGGGCGGTATGAAGGACTCCGGCCTCGGCCGCCGCCACGGCTCCGAGGGCATCCTCAAGTACACGGAGGCCCAGACGGTCGCCCAGCAGCGACTCCTCCCGATGGCACCCGCGCTGGGCATGGACGACGAGAAGTACGCCCAGTTCATGAGCACGAGCCTGAGGGTCATGAAGGCACTCCGCCTGCGCTAGACAGGACCTGTTCCCCACGAGGAGACCCCGTGTCCAAGGACGCCTACGACTACGACGTCATCGTCGTCGGATCGGGCTTCGGCGGCTCGGTGACCGCCCTGCGCCTGACAGAAAAGGGCTACACCGTAGGCGTCCTGGAGGCCGGCCGCCGCTTCACCCGCGATTCCCTCCCGAAGAACTCCTGGGACCTCAGGAACTACCTGTGGGCTCCCAGGCTCGGCTGCTACGGAATCCAGCGCATCCACCTCCTCGGCAACGTCATGGTCCTAGCCGGCGCGGGCGTCGGCGGCGGCTCCCTCAACTACGCCAACACCCTCTACGTCCCGCCGAAACCCTTCTTCGACGACCCCCAGTGGCGTGACATCACCGACTGGCAGGAGGAGTTGAAGCCGTACTACGACCAGGCCCGGCGCATGCTCGGCGTACGGCTCAACCCGACCATGACCCCGTCCGACGTCCATCTGAAGGCGGCGGCCCAGCGGATGGGCGTGGGCGACAGCTTCCACATGGCGCCGGTGGGCGTCTTCTTCGGCGACGGCGAGGACGCCGGGGGAGAGGCGAAGGCGGCACCCGGCGAACCGGTCGCGGACCCCTACTTCGGCGGCGCCGGCCCGGCCCGCAACGCGTGCACCGAGTGCGGCGAGTGCATGACCGGCTGCCGCCACGGCGCGAAGAACACCCTCAACGAGAACTACCTGTACCTCGCCGAGAAGGCGGGCGCGGCCGTGCACCCGATGACGACGGTCGTGTCGGTCACGGACGACTCGCAGGGCGGCTACGCGGTGGCGACCCTCCCCACGGACGGGAAAAAGAGCCCGGGCCGCACCTTCAAGGCCCGCCGGGTCGTCCTCGCCGCCGGCACCTACGGCACCCAGACCCTGCTGCACCGGATGAAGACGGGCGGCCAACTCCCGTACCTGTCCGACCGGTTGGGCGAGCTGACCCGCACCAACTCCGAGGCCCTGGTCGGCGCCCAGACCGACGACCGCCGCTACCGCAGGGCGACGGGCGAGGCGAAGGCCGACTTCACCCGCGGAGTCGCCATCACCTCCTCCATCCACCCCGACGAGAACACCCACATCGAGCCGGTCCGCTACGGCAAGGGCTCCAACTCGATGGGCGGCCTCTCCATCCTCCAAGTGCCTTACGCGGAGGGCTCGTCGCGCGTCGGAGGCTGGCTGGCGAACGCCGTCCGGCACCCCCTCCTCGTCCTGCGCTCACTCTCCAACCGGCGCTGGTCGGAACGGACCATCATCGGACTGGTGATGCAGTCGCTGGACAACTCGCTGACGACCCACCTGAAGCCGAACGGCGTGGGCAAAGGGCTGCTGACGGCACGTCAGGGCCATGGCGCGCCCAACCCCAAGCAGATCAGGGCCGCTTCGGAGGCCGCCACCGCGATCGCCGCCGACATCAACGGCTTCGCCGGTTCCAACGTGGGCGAGCTCATGGGCACCCCGCTCACCGCCCACTTCCTCGGCGGCTGCCCGATCGGCGAGTCGCGGGAGACGGGGGTCATCGACCCGTACCACCGCCTCCACGGCCATCCCGGCATCTCGGTCGTCGACGGTGCCGCGGTCTCCGCGAACCTGGGAGTGAACCCGTCGCTCACCATCACCGCGCAGGCCGAGCGCGCGATGTCGTACTGGCCGAACAAGGGCGAGAAGGACCCGCGTCCGGCGCCGGGGGCGGCGTACGAGCGGCTGAAGCCGGTGGAGCCGCTCCGGCCGGCCGTCCCGGCGGACGCGTTCGGCGCGCTGCGGCTGCCGTTCCTGGGAATGCCCGCGGTACCGGCCAAGCCGTCCGAACCGTCCGAGCAATAAGCGATCCAAGCAATAAGCGAACGAGCAATAAGCGAAGGGACCTGCACCCCCCTCCGAGCGCAGGTCCCTTCGCTGGTCTGTGTCACACGTGCGCGCCGGCCTTCCGGCGCCGCGCGGCGAACACCGCACCCGCACCCGCGACGACGGCGACTCCGCCGACGAGGCTGATCAGCGGGAGCGGGGAGTCGGCGCCGGTGGAGGCGAGGCTGCCGCTGATCGGCCTGGCGCCGCCCTGGGGCCGGGTGCGGTCGGTGGGCCTGTCGCCGTTCGGCGTGGCCTCGCCGGCGTCGCTCGCGCCGCCCGTTTCGCTGCCGGCGGCGAGGATCGTGACGTCGTACTCGTCACCGCTGACGTGGCACGCGGAGTCCCCGGCCGCGTAGACGGCCTCGCTCATCGCGAGCGAGGAGCCCGCCGGGGCCGACGCCTTGACCTTCACCCGGAGGTCGAAGGTCACGGAGGTGTCCTTCTTCAGCTCGTCCAGCAGGGCGACGAAGGAGCTGCTGATGTTGATCGTGTCGTCGCCCTCACCCCAGGACTGCTGGTAGGCGTCGGTCCACTTGCCGTCTTCCTTGACCTGGATGACCGCGAGTCCGTCGGAAAGGAAATCGTCGATCTCCTCTTCGTCGTACTCGAGGTACGTAGCCAGGTAGACGTTCTTGATGTCGGCGTCGGTGTTGTTCTCGACGACGTACGTGAAGTCGTGCCAGCCGGAGCCTGCGACGATCTTGCCGGGCAGTCCGGTGAGCGTGGCGCTGAGATCGTCGTCCCAGTCCACGGACCGGCAGTCCCGGGCCGGGTCGAACGGGTCCTCGCTCGCGCCGGCCGACGAAGGCGCGGACGAGGAGGGCGTGGCGGAAGACGACTGGGATGACGACTGAGATGACGACGACTGGGACGACGAGGCGGCCTGCGGCTCGCCGGGGTGGCCGCTCGGCGTCCCGGACGCGGAGGGCGACGTCGTGTCGGACGCGGACGGCGTCGTCCCGCTCTGTGTGCCGGTCGGTGAGGCGGTGGAGTCCTGCGACTCGGTGGTCCCCGCGGACGGCGTGCCGTTCTCCTCGGCGAACGCGGCGGGTGCCACGTTCAGGGTCAGCAGGGCGAGCGGCACGAGTGCGGCGGTCGCGGCTGCGGTGAGGAGGGAGCGGCGAAGCTTCATGGGGACCTTACGGAGGGCGCGGGAGTTGCCGTTGTTCTGCCAGGTGTGACCCGCGACCTCTGTGAACAGTTGCCCTCGCCTCACAGGAACTTTATGTGATCTACGTCACTCAATTGCCGGAGGAGTGATCATGAAAGAAGGGCCCCGCGGCACGGAGCCGCGGGGCCCTTCTTATCGTCAGCACCGGCGTCAGGGCAGCGCCGGTGCCTGGGGGAGCGGCGCCGGGGGGTTGCGCCGCTGTTAATGGTCTGGACCTCTGGCAGTTACCCCGGACAACCGAGCAGTGCGCGCAATGCGGTTGTCCGGAAGGGGACTTGGAGCTGCGGAGAGGGGATCCTGGGGCTTTCTACGCATCGTGCTGGATGAACGCGGCGCCCGCAACCGTTTGACCCAGCCCTTGTGCATTTTTGCAATTCCGCCGGTCGGCCCCGGGCGTCCCCGGGGCCGACCGTTCTCTTGGGTGACCGGGCTGCTGTCCCCTGCCGTCCGGTCACTTTCCCGGAGCGAGGTCCCACGGCGCACGGCACGATCCGTACGCCTCATCGCTCCAGCGAGCCACGCGTGGTTCTTCCGAGCCCGCTCCTGGCTGGAGCGGACACCGGGACCAACGAAGCGCGCCGGTGCCGGTCACGCGCCGTACGGGTGAGAACGGGGCCGAACTCAGATGCGACCCCGGCACAGCTCCAGCAGCGTCATGGCGAGCGCGGTGCCGGGCCTGCCCAGCGCGTCCCGGTAGTGGCCGAGAACCTCCATCTCACGGGAGAGGTTCACGCGCCGCCCGCCGGAGGTGATCCGGGCCTCCTGGACGACGGTGGAGACGGCCATCCGTTCCTGGATCAGACCGATGATCCGGTCGTCGAGCGCGTCGATGCGCTCACGCGCGCCGGTGATCACGTCGGCGGCCTCGGTGGTACGGGCGCCGGTCACGTCGAGGGCGGTCATTCGGGGCTCCTTGTCGGAAGGTGCCCCGGGGCGGCAGGCCCGGGAGAAACGGCAGACGCCCCGGACCTTGTCGGCCCGGGGCGCCTGGGGAAGTCGCTTGTCAGTTGCTCAAGCAGCACGACCATGGCAGCCGGTGGGCCGGTTGCCATAGGTAAAGAGGAAGGTCGGGTGCGTGAGCATGGGGCCGAGTATGCCACAGCGCCTTTTCCGCGTCCTCACCTCTTCAGCCCACCGAGACCGGCGGTGGGTGGGCACAGGTCGGGGGTCCGGGGGCGGCGCCCCCGGGAGCGGGACCGTTCCGACGTTCACCTCGGTAGAATCGGCGGCAAACACAGACCCCCGCCCCACCGCCGGAAGGCTCCCGTGTCATCAGCGACTCCCGCTGCGTCCACCCCCGACACCGTCCTGGTCGTCGACTTCGGCGCGCAGTACGCCCAGCTCATCGCCCGTCGAGTCCGCGAGGCCCGGGTCTACAGCGAGATCGTGCCGAGCACCATGCCGGTCGCGGAGATCCTCGCCAGGAACCCGGCGGCGATCATCCTCTCCGGCGGCCCCTCGTCCGTGTACGAGGAGGGCGCCCCGACCGTCGACCGCGCCCTCTTCGAGGCCGGCGTCCCCGTCTTCGGCATGTGCTACGGCTTCCAGCTGATGGCGCAGTCCCTCGGCGGCAGGGTCGACAACACCGGTTCGCGTGAGTACGGCCGTACGGATCTGCATGTCTCCCGGTCGTCCTCCACCCTCTTCGAGGGCACCCCCGCCGAACAGGCCGTCTGGATGTCGCACGGCGACGCCTGCTCCGCCGCCCCCGAGGGCTTCTCCGTCACCGCGTCCACGGACGTCGTCCCGGTCGCGGCCTTCGAGAACGACGAGAAGAAGCTGTACGGCGTCCAGTACCACCCGGAGGTCATGCACTCCACGCACGGCCAGCAGGTCCTGGAGCACTTCCTGTACCGCGGCGCGGGCCTCACCCCGTCCTGGACCACCGGGAACGTGATCGAGGAGCAGGTCGCCGCGATCCGCGAACTGGTCGGCGACAAGCGCGCGATCTGCGCCCTGTCCGGCGGTGTCGACTCCGCCGTGGCCGCGGCCCTCGTCCAGAAGGCCATCGGCTCCCAGCTGACCTGCGTCTACGTCGACCACGGCCTGATGCGCAAGGGTGAGACCCAGCAGGTCGAGAAGGACTTCGTGGCCGCGACCGGCGTACAGCTGATCGTCGTGGACGCGGAGGAGCGTTTCCTCGCCGCGCTCGCCGGGGTCTCCGACCCCGAGCAGAAGCGGAAGATCATCGGCCGCGAGTTCATCCGCGTCTTCGAGCAGGCACAGGCGGACATCATCGCGGACGAGGGTCCGGCGGTCGAGTTCCTCGTCCAGGGCACCCTCTACCCCGACGTGGTCGAGTCCGGTGGCGGTACCGGCACGGCCAACATCAAGTCGCACCACAACGTCGGCGGGCTGCCGGAAGACCTCGAATTCAAGCTGATCGAGCCGCTCCGCAAGCTGTTCAAGGACGAGGTCCGCATGGTCGGCCAGGAACTGGGCCTGCCCGAGGAGATCGTCCAGCGGCAGCCCTTCCCGGGGCCCGGCCTCGGCATCCGGATCGTCGGCGAGGTCACCAAGGAGCGCCTTGACCTGCTCCGCGACGCCGACGCCATCGCCCGCGAGGAACTGACGGCCGCCGGCCTGGACCGCGACATCTGGCAGTGCCCGGTGGTCCTGCTCGCGGACGTCCGCAGCGTCGGCGTCCAGGGCGACGGCCGCACCTACGGCCACCCGATCGTCCTGCGCCCGGTCTCCTCCGAGGACGCCATGACCGCCGACTGGTCGAGGCTGCCGTACGACGTCCTCGCGAAGATCTCGACCCGGATCACCAACGAGGTGAGCGACGTCAACCGCGTCGTCCTCGACGTGACCTCGAAGCCCCCGGGCACCATCGAATGGGAGTAGTCACTTGCGCCTGACGACGCGCAAGGGCTGACCGGGCTTCCAGATCTGGACGACGAGATACGTGTCGTCCTCGACGTAGGTCCGCACGACCTCCGTCAGCTCGGTGCGGAAGAGGTGGAACGGCTCCGGCGGTTCCACCTCCTTCATGTACGCGCCCTTGACCGCCGGGTCGTCGACCTCGACCGCGCGCCCGCCGACGCGTACGTCCCCGCCACCCATCCCCGTGCCCTCGCCCGGGTTGGCCTGGAGCGCGAAGCGCGGGTCCCGGCGCAGGTCGAGCGCCTTGACCGAGCCCGGCATCATGCCGAGCCACAGCTCACCGGCGAAGAAGCGGACCTCCAGACCGGTGGTCCGCGGCGAGCCGTCCGCGCGGAGCGTGGCGAGCACATGGTGGGTGTAGGCGCCGAAGCGCTCCTCGACGGTCGTCGCGAGGTCGGGTTCGGCCGCGGCGAAAGCCGCCCAGTTCGCCCAGTTCGATGACATGCACCGAGTCTGACCCCGATACCCGACAACTTCTGGCGTGTTTCGGTCCACCGCCGTGTCGAGTTCTGACGCCGTACGTCATCTTTCCATAACAAGCCTGTTCTCCTGCGCTGACCGACGGTAACTTCCGCCCGTACACCAACCCAGTGCTGGAGGACCGATGCACGGGCCCACGCCGCCTGCCCCGCTGCCCACCGACCGGCTGCAGTTCGCGATGCCGCCGATGCACGACTCGGTGGAGGACGAGCGCCGGCACCGCAAGGAACGCCTGGCAGGCGCCGTACGGCTGTTCGGCCGGCTCGGCTACGAGGACGGCGTGTCCGGGCACATCACCGCCCGCGACCCGGAGTTCAGCGACTGCTTCTGGGTCAACCCGTTCGGGATGCCGTTCAAGCACGTCACCGTGAGCGACCTGGTGCTGGCCAACGCCGACGGGCAGGTCGTCGAGGGCGGCTACCACGTCAACCAGGCCGCCTTCACCGTCCACGCCCAGGTCCACGCGGCCCGCCCGGACGTCGTCGCCGTCGCGCACTGCCACTCCGTGCACGGCCGCGCCCTCGCGGCCCTCGGCGAACTCCTCGACCCGATCACCCAGGAGAGCTGCGCCTTCTACGAGGACCACGCCCTCTACGACGCCTACACCGGCGTCGTCGTCGACGCCGACGAGGGCCGCCGTATCGCGACCGCCCTCGGCTCCCGCAAGGCGCTCGTGCTGCGCAACCACGGGTTGCTGACCGTCGGCGACTCGATCGACGCGGCGGCCTGGTGGTTCATGTCCATGGAACGCTCCTGCCAGGTCCAGCTCACCGCCCGAGCGGCCGGCCGGCCCCTCCTGATCGACCACCGGGCCGCCACCGCCACCCGCGAACAACTCGGCGGCGACCTGGTGGCCTGGATCAACTACCAGCCCCTGTGGCAGGACATCAGCAGAAGCGAACCGGACCTCCTGAGTTGATACCTCCCGCGCTAGAAGGCGCGCAGTATCACGGCCTTGGTCCTCGCGAACTCCTCGTCCGTGAGCACCCCGTCCCGGTGCAGTTCCCCCAGCTCCCGCAGCCGGCGCAGCAGTACGTCGTGATGGTCGGCCTGGGCCGGGACGGCAGCCGTGCGCCGATCCGCGCGAGCCGCCTCCTCGACGCTCACCTGGGTGGACGGATGCGGCAGCCGGGCGGTCACCGCCGCCGCCACCAGCGCCGTCAGCAGATCGCGGCGCACACTGCCCCACAGATCCAGCGCGTACGGGTCCTTCTCCGCCGGCAGTTTCGAGAACACCGCCTCCCGGGTCACGAAGCGCAGGAAGCCGTCCTCGTGGCCGGAGTTGGGCAGCCACTCCACCCGCACGAGATCGCCGACGGCGATGACCCGTGGCCCGGTCGCCCGCTTCACCCGGTCCGAGGTGTCCGCCCAGTCGATACGCACCTGTCCGCCGTCGAAGGAGACCGTGCCGTCCGACGAACGCACCGAGACCGGCACCGGCGGCCCCGGCAGCAGATAGGCCCGGGTCGGCTCCTTCGGGATCTGGTCGAGCAGCAGCGCGTGCCGGATCTCCTCCGCGACGTACTCCGCGACCCCGGACCGGTCCACGTCCACCAGCAGCCGGTACGGGTCCGCCGCGTCCGGCAGCCGCCCACCGGTGGCCTGGAGCAGCGGATCGGCGCCCTCGCGCAGCCGTAACCGCAGCCGCCCGCGTCTGCGCTCCGGCTCGTAGACGATCCCCGCGACCGCCTCCAACGGCACGGCGATCTCCCCGTACGTCTGCCGGAACAGCGGCACCGAACGGTGGAGTCCCGGTGTGATCCGGACCGTCGTGCCGTCGAAGGCCCAGCTCCCGTCACGCTGGATGATCTCGGCCATACGCAAATTCTCGCAGCCGGGTCAACACGGCCCCGGCCCGCTTCACCCGCCCTGACCACACCTGCCGACGGGACACGGTGTGCCGTAGGGCACAATTCGCTGTCATCAAGGGGGAGTTGCCGGGGGCCGGCGACCGGGGCCCGCACCGGGTTCCGCGAGGGCCACCGCTCTTTCGGTCATTCGGTTCATTCGGGTCATTAGGTCATCCGAGTCACCCGAGTCATCCAGTCGTCTGGGGCGTCCAGCCATCGGGGTCCAGTCATCTGGGTCATTCGGCCATATGGTCATATAGGTCATCCGGTTGTTCAGGTCACGGGGAAGGCAGGCGTAGGACGTGGCGGTGCAGGAGGCGAGACAGGGTGCGAACCCGGGCACGGGCGCGGGCGCGCACGACGGCGGCTGCACCTGCGGGAGCTGCCCGCACGGCGCCCGAGAGGGGCACCGGCGCGCGGTCGCCGCGTTCCTGCTGAAGCGGGACGAGTTCGCCGCCGGACAGGGACTGCCCGCCGCCGTCGCCCACTCCGCCTCGGCCTCCCGCCAGTGGGTCTCCGAGGAACTCGCCCAGTCCGCCGAACTCGTCGCCGAACGAGGCCGCGCCGAGGGCGAGGCCTGGCTGGCCCACCTCTGGCGGCGCACGGCGATCACGGTCTGGGCGGCCGTCGCAGCCCTTCTCCTCATCCAGTCGCTGACCGCGATCGGCGCGGGCTGGAGCACCGCCCGCACCGCCGGACTCCTCGCCGCATTCCTCGTCGCCGGCACCCTCACCGCCTCCTCCTGGTTCCACCGGGCGCGCGGCGGCGTCCTCGCCCCCGTCATCGGCGAGGACAACCGCCTGTCCACCTCCCGCGCGGTCGCCGCCGCCTGGGTGCTGCTCGTCGCCTACGCCGTGCTCGTCCTCGTCGGCCGGCTCGCCGCCGCCTCCGGCCACGCCGAACGCGACGCCCTCATCTCCGGCCTCGACCTCGCCCGAGGCGCGGGCGTGGTGACCGTCCTCGCCGTGGTCTGCGGCATCGCCGTCCTGGTCCGCCGGGTGGTCGGACTGCGGGTCCTCGGCCAGCGGCTCCAGAAGGTGCGCGCCCACCGCCCCCGGGCCGCCGACCTCCTCACCGACGACTCCGGCCGCGGCACCTTCGCCGACATCCAGTACGTCGTGATCAGCGCCGTCGCCCTGGTCTTCGCCGCCGTCCGGCTGGCCCGCCGCCCCGACCAGCTGCCCGACCTGCCCTGGGGCCTGGCCGTGGTCGTCCTCGTCTCGGCCGCGACCTACCTCGCCGGCAAGTACGCCGAGGGCGGTCGCCCCGTCATCCTCTCCGTCGTCCGCTCCCGCGAGGCCGGCGACCTCGACGCCCCGATCCGCACCGGCGACGACATCGAGATCCGCGGCGCCTGCTTCGTCCCGCCCGGCGCCCAGAGCGCCGACCGGCTCTCCCGCATGGTCGTCCGCATCGGCCCGGTCCATGTCCACGTCCCCCTCGTCCCGGTCACCGGTGGCTTCAGCAACCCCACCGACGCCGTCCTCACCGTCCCCGTCCCCGTGGACGTGGAACCCGGCAGGCTGGAGGTCCAGGTGGTCACCGCGGCCGGCGTGGAGACGAACCGGTACACCATCGACGTCACCGAGTGAACGGCCGCCCCGAAGTGAACCTGTCGATACCGACAGCTCGTGCAAACGGTTGAGCGCACCCCCCATTTCGTACGTATGGTCTGTTGAGGGGTCCACCACGGCGGGCGAGAGGCGGCGACAGGCTATGGCTCACGGCATGCGCACGGACACCTACCCCCCTTATCTCGACGGCGGCGGTCACGGCTGGCGGGACTCCGCCACCCGGTATGCCCTCCTCCCTCTGCGGATCTTCCTCGGCGTCACCTTCATCTACGCCGGCCTGGACAAACTCACCGACAGCGCCTTCATGAAGGACGGCGGCGCCGGCTCGATCGGCGACACCATGCGCGCCGTCCGTGACTCCTCGGCCATCCCGGCCCTGGTCGACCTGGCCCTGAAGAACCCCGTCGGCTTCGGCTACGCCATCGCCCTCGGCGAACTCGCCGTCGGTATCGGCGCCCTGATCGGCCTGCTCACCCGCCTCGCCGCCCTCGGTGGCGCGCTGATCTCGCTCAGCCTCTGGCTGACGGTGAGCTGGGCCTCCGACCCCTACTACTACGGCAACGACCTCGTCTACCTCATGGCCTGGCTCCCCCTCGTCCTCGCCGGTGCCCCCTACCTCTCCCTCGACGCCGCCTGGCACAACCGCCGCCGCCAGCGAGCCGGAGACTTCGACTAGCTCCGTCCCCCGGCTCGACACTCCGCTGCCTGCCCACGCCCCCCTTGCGGCTGCCTCCCGGGTGACCGTCCGGTCAGAGCGGGCTGTCGGTACCCGTGGGGTCGGCCGGTACCGCTCGTGCCGTTCTTCTGCGGCGTCTGCGTATGGACCGGGCCACCACACCCGTCGCGCCGGCCAGGAACAGACCGACGAGGACGAGCGGGATCACCGCGACCCACGGCGTCTCCCACAGTCCGCCCGCGTCACCTGCGTAGACGATGCCCGTGAGGGTGAAGAAGGCGCCGGCGACCAGCCTGCCGGGCTGGAACTCATGACGCAGCACGGCTCACCTCCGCCTGTCCCACCCCGACCTGGAGGTCGAGGTCGAGCGTCCCGCCGTTCTTGGCGCCCGACGTCGGCGACAGCGTCGTCTCCTGGTGCTTGCCCGGTTCCACGTCCACGTCCTCCTTCTTCTCTCCTGGCAGTTGGATGTCGCCGAGCCCCACGTCGACGGTCAACTTCACGGTCACGTCCGGCGGCACGATCACCCGCAGCCGGCCTGCCCCCACCTCGGCGTTGGTGCTCACCGTCCGGCCCTTGCCCAGGTCCAGCCCGGACAGGTCCAGCGTGGCCGCACCGGTGCCGAGGTCGTAGCTGTCCCGGACCTCCGCCACCGTCGCGGGCCGCCAGGTCACGTCGATCCAGTGGGTGCCGATGTCCCTGGGCAGCGTCGCCGCACCGGCCACCAGGCCCGCCGTGACGATCGCCAGGAACACCGACCCCGCACCCGTGCGTCCCAGCAGCGAGCTGATCGCAATGCCCGCGCCGAGCACGATCAGCGCCGCCGCCAGGCCGGCCTGCAGACTGGTGCCGAGCGGGTGCTCGTCCCAGGTGAACCGGGTGACGACGCCGCAGGCGAGCGCGGCGAGCAGAAAGACCCAGCCGCCCGTCCAGCGCGGTCCGCGCGGGGTGGGGGAGCGGTCGCCGGGCGGGATGCGTATGCTCTCGCGCTCGCCCGCGTGCCGGATCAGGCCGACGTTGACGGCCGCCGCGATGTCCCGGCCAAGGGAGTCCCCCGGGCCCCACAGATAGCCGGTGCCGCCGGAGTGGGTGCCGTCCTTGACTATGGGGTCGCGCCACCACGAGGAATGGGCGGCCGGCACCGGCGGCGCCTGTGCCTCCGGCGGGGCGTCGGCCACGGCCTGCGCGGCCAGCGGGTCGGGATCGGAGGAGTCCCGGTGCCGCGACCAGTACCCGGCGCCCGCGAGCAGGAGGGAGAGGACGACGGCGAAGGTCAGCACACCGCCGTTGCTCAGCATCGACAGGAACACACCGCAGCCGACCAGCGCGAACAGCACGGCCGTGAGGGCCTGGCCGTCGACGCGGCCGGTCAGCAGCTTGCGCACCTCGTTCTGGTCGTCGTCGGAGTACGGGACCAGGAGCCAGGCGAAGCCGTAGAAGATCAGACCGATGCCGCCGGTCGCGGAGAGCACGGCGAGCGTGATCCGGAAGATCACCGGATCCATGTCGCACTCGCGGCCCAGCCCCGCGCACACCCCGGCAATCACCTTGTGCCCCCGATCCCGCCGAAACCCGACAGGCGACCACCCCACTCCACCCCCTTCCGCCGACCCGGCCCCCTCTCCCGAGCCCGGCCCTTTCCCGGAGCCCGAGCCATCGCCGGAGCCTGCGCCCTCCCCTGATCCGGGTCCGGGCCCAGGCCCGGACCCGGCGCCGTGAGTCGAGCCGGGACCTGCCCCGGTGCTCCACCCACTTGCCGAGCCCGCTTCCCGTGCCCCGGGCCCTGCCCCTGCCCCGGGCCCTTTTTCTGCCTTGAGCATGGCGTCGGTGATCGCGGTCTCCGCCGCAGTGGGGGCGGCGTGCGGCGTGTTCTGTGCTGACGGTGCCTTGTCCCGCGCCGCAGCTGCCTGTTCCCTCGCCGCGCCCGACTCCTCCCGTGCCACCCCCGTTGCTCCTGTCTCCTCGGTCACGCTTGTCTCTCCGACCCGGCCCGTCCCCTCGGACGTGCCGGCTTCTCCCTGTTCTCCGTGCGCGGGTGCGTCCGTGCGCCCGTGCGCGGGGGGTTTCTCACCTGCGGCGCCGGGGGCGCCGGTGGACGGGGTGGCCGCGTCGGGCGCGGTGCCCCCGTCGGGCACGGCGTCCGCGGCGTGCTGGTGATCTGCCATGCGTCCATGGTGGCGGTCGAGCGGCCCCAGCGGCAGTCGGAACGACCCTGGTCGGACCCTGATATCGGCCCGGAGTCCCGGCCCGGGAGGTGTTCGAGCCGGGGCGGGGCCGAAGATCAGGGGGGTCTCGGGGGCGAACCCTGATGCCTCGCCCCGCCCGCCGTGTGAACATCGTTGGCATGCCGGAAGCCGCAGCAGCGCCACTCGTGGAACCGCGGCCGCCGCGCAAGCTCTACCGCAGCAGCGACGGACGCTGGCTGGGTGGCGTGGCGCGGGGGCTCGCCGGGCATATCGGGCTGCCCGTCGTGTGGGTGCGGCTCGTCTTCGTCGGCCTGTTCATGGCGGACGGGCTCGGGGCTCTGCTCTACGCCGCCTTCTGGTTCTTCGTGCCGCTCGGCATCGGCGGCGTCGGCGACCAGAGGCCCCCGTCCCTCGTCACCACCGAGACCGCACCCGACGGCCGCCGCAGACTCGTCGCCCGCAGACCGGACAGAGGCCAGATGGTCGCCCTGCTCCTCATGGTCGTCGTCGCGATGGTCTTCGTGGGCAACGTCAATCTGGGCAGCGGCGCCAAGGCCTATCTGCTCCCCGCCGTCCTCGTCGGCGCGGGCGTCGCCCTAGTCTGGCGCCAGGCGGACAACGCCCGCCGGGCCCGCTGGGTCGAGGTGGGGCGCAGACGCCGCACACTCACACTCCTGAGGGCCGGCGCGGGCGTCCTCCTGGTGACGGCCGGTGTCTCGGGCATCTTCGTCCTCCAGGGATCCGCCGCCCACCTCGGTTCGGTCCTGCAGGCCGCGCTCGCCGTCCTCGTCGGCATCACCCTCCTCGCCGGGCCCTACCTGGTACGGATGACGCAGGACCTGTCCGAGGAGCGCCTGATGCGCATCCGAGCACAGGAGCGTGCGGAGGTCGCCGCCCATGTCCATGACTCCGTGCTGCACACCCTGACCCTGATCCAGCGCAACGCGGAGAACGCGAACGAGGTGCGCCGCCTGGCCCGCGCCCAGGAGCGCGACCTGCGGACCTGGCTCTACAAACCCGAGGGCACCGGCAAGGACGAGGAGGACGAACCGGCCACCGTGGCCGACGCGGTCCGGCGCAACGCCGCCGAGATCGAGGACAAGCACGGCGTCCCCATCGAGGTCGTGGTCGTCGGCGACTGCCCACTCGACGACGGAACGGCCGCACAGATGCAGGCCGCACGCGAGGCAATGGTGAACGCCGCCAAGTACGGTGGCGAGGGCGGCGCCGTGCAGGTCTACGCCGAGGTCGAGGGACGGACGGTCTTCGTGTCCGTCCGGGACCGGGGCCCGGGCTTCGACCTCGACTCGATACCCGCCGACCGCATGGGCGTCAGAGAATCGATCATCGGCCGCATGGAGCGCAACGGCGGCACGGCGCGGCTGCGGGCGGTCCCGGGCGGCGGCACGGAGGTCGAGCTGGAGATGGAGAGGGCGGAGAGACAGTCATGAGCGAGCCGACCGAGGCGAACACAAGGGCGACAGCGGGGGAGCCGGCCGAGCAGACCGAAACCTCTGGCGCGGGCGCAGGCGCGGGAGGGCGTCGGGTGCGCGTGGTTCTCGTCGACGACCACCGTATGTTCCGCACGGGAGTGCAGGCCGAGATCGGCCAGACCGAGCAGACCGGTGTGGAGGTCGTCGGCGAGGCCGCGGACGTCGACCAGGCGGTCACCGTCATCACCGCGACCCGGCCCGAGGTGGTCCTGCTGGACGTGCATCTGCCCGGCGGCGGCGGGGTCGAAGTGCTGCGCCGCTGTGCCGCGTTGATGGCCGACGCCGAGCGGCCGGTGCGCTTCCTCGCCCTGTCCGTGTCGGACGCGGCGGAGGACGTGATCGGGGTGATCCGCGGCGGCGCCCGCGGCTATGTCACCAAGACCATCACCGGCACCGACCTGGTGAACTCCGTCTTCAGGGTGCAGGAGGGCGACGCGGTGTTCTCGCCGCGCCTGGCCGGCTTCGTCCTCGACGCCTTCGCCTCCACCGACGCCCCGCCGGTGGACGAGGACCTCGACCGTCTCACCCAGCGCGAGCGCGAGGTGCTGCGCCTCATCGCGCGGGGCTACGCCTACAAGGAGATCGCCAAGCAGCTGTTCATCTCGGTGAAGACGGTCGAGTCCCATGTCTCGGCGGTGCTGCGCAAGCTCCAGCTGTCCAACCGGCACGAGCTGACCCGCTGGGCGACGGCACGGCGACTGGTCTGACCGGGCACGCGGCGCGAGGCACGCGGCGCGGGCCGACGCGGGTTGTCCCGTCGTACGGATCACACCACCCGGGTCGCCCCCGCGAAGGGCATCTCGTCGATCGGGGCCACGCGTACCGGGGCCGAGGGGTTCGGGGCGTGGATCATCTGGCCGTTGCCGATGTAGAGGCCGACGTGGCTGATGCCGGAGTAGAAGAACACCAGGTCTCCGGGGAGGAGTTCGGCGCGGGACACGCGTTGGCCGGCGCCGATCTGGGCGTAGGTGGTGCGGGGCAGGGAGACCCCGGCGGAGCGGTACGCGGCCAGCATCAGGCCCGAGCAGTCGAAGGAGTCGGGGCCGGTCGCGCCCCAGACATAGGGGCTGCCGAGTTTGGAGTAGGCGAAGGAAACGGCGGTTGAGGCGCGGGAGTTGGGGGCGGGGGTGTCAGTGGAGCCGGACGGCGCCCGGAGGCTTTCGCGGGCGCCGGGGGTGGTGCGTGAGGCGTGGTCGCCGGGTCGGCCGGCGGTCGGGTCCGCCTCGACCCGGGCCCGGTCGGCGGCCGACAGCCGGGACAGCAGGCGGCGGGCCGTGTCCAGCTTGCCGGTGATCGTCTTCTTGTGCTTCTGCAGCTCGGCCTGGCGGGTCTTGAGGGAGGACAGTTCGACGCGCGCCGCGCCGCGCAACTGCTCGATCTCGCGGAGCTGCCGGCGGACCCGGGTGACGGCGGCGGACTGGCGGTCGCCGGCGCGTTCGGCGAAGGAGGCGTTGTCGAGGAAGGTGTCGGGGCGGTCGGAGAGCGCCAGTTGGACTGCGGGGTCGAGCCCACCGTCGCGGTACTGGGCCGCCGCCATCGAACCCAGTTCCTCCCGGGCGGCGTTGAGCTTTTCCTCCTTGCGGGCGGCCTCGTCCCGCAGTGTTCTCAGGGTCCGCTCGGCGGCCGTGGCCTTCTCCTGCGCGCCGTTGTACTTCTCGGTGGCCGTCTCCGCCTCCTGGTAGAGCTTGTCCACCTTGGCGTTGACCTGTGCTGTCGTCAGCTGCGGTTCGGCCTGTCCGGTCCCGTCGAAGGCCGTCGCGGTCGCGGCTCCCGCGAGGGCGAGGGTGAACGCCGTGCGAGCGGTGTTGCCGCCGAGCGGGCGCTGACGGGACTTACGGTGCACTGCCACGTGGGACTGCACGTCCTTTCGTACGACCGCCTCGGCCGTGCGGCCGTCGGACGAGGGCCGTCGGACGGACACACGGGGTGTCAGACGGTCCGCCTCGGCCGTCGCTGGGGAGCGGACGGCGACCGAGGAGAGCGGCTGACGCGTCCGGCGGCGGCCCGCACAGGGGGAGCAGGCCACCGCCGGACTTTCTCGGCGGTGGTGGCCGACTGCCGCCCCTGGCCCGGGCGGCGGTGGGGAGCCGGTCACCTGGGGAAGGACGCTAGGCCCGGCTGTGTGAGGTTGGTTACGTGATGTGCGGAAATGGCACGATCGGATCGCCGGGCGACCGCATCCGCCCAGTGCCCTGGGCTGGTGCGTCGGGTTCGCGCGGGGCCCTGACCGATGCGGGGATTGGGGACATCGGGCCGCGGCGAGCTGCTATGGCACATATATCCAAGCCGGGGCACATGCGGAGGGGCGGTGTCGGGCGGCATGTGCCCGTCTGATTAGCATCCGGCCTCATGGACGTACTCATCCACCTTTTCGTCGGTCTGCACATCATCGGCATCGCCGCGCTCCTGGGCGGCTTCCTCACGCAGATGAAGGCGATGGGCCAGGGCACGGCCCGCTTCGTGCCCGCGATGCTGCACGGTGCGGCGACGATGCTCGTCACCGGCGTGATCCTGGTCGGCCTCAACCAGGCGGACGACCAGCACGTCAACAACATCAAGATCGGCGTGAAGCTGGCCCTGCTGATCGTGATCCTCGGCCTGGTCTATGTGAAACGGGACGACGAGAAGGTGGAGAAACCCCTGTTCGGCCTGGTCGGCCTGCTGACGGTGGCCAACATCTTCATCGCCGTCCTCTGGACGTAGATCTCGACGATCTCGTCACTCGCGACGCCTCGGCCACCGCGCCCGCCGCGACGGCCAGCCAGGCGGCCGCCGCGACCCACAGCAGCACCTGCCCCGGCCCCTTCAGCCCAGGGGCGTCGACGGCGGTGGCCACGGCCGTCAGCCCCGCGGCCGTCATCCCCATCGGGAACACCGTCGCCCACCGCCGTACGTCGTAGCGCGGGCGCGGCCATCGCACCTCGGCGAAGAGCAGCACGGCGTACCAGCACAGGTCGAGCACCAGCAGCGCCACGGTCACCGTGCGCAGGACGCCCCGGTCGTCGTCGTTCCACAGGTACAGGCTCCCGGTGTCGGCCGAGAGGAGCTTCGCGCCCGCGAGCGCCGAGACGGCGAGCGCGCCGCCCGCCACCCACTGGTCCCCGGCGCCCACGACGATCTGCCGCCAGTCGAACCGGATCAGCATCAGCCCGTAGAGCACCAGCCCCAGCCAGAACAGCACCAGCGCGGCGCGGGCCGGCCAGGCCACCGACTCGGCCTCGGCGAGGCTCGCCCCCAGCACCGCGAGGCTCTGTGTGGCCACGCAGCACAGGAACACGGCCCCGGGCATCCGCCGCTCCCAGTGCCGCATGACGGGCACCATCAGCACCGGCCACAGCACGGCCGCCAGGGCCAGCAGCACCGCCGCCAGGGTCTGCCACCCCAGGGCCGACGCGGCCGTCCCCAGCACGGCCGTAGCGGCCACCGCCGTGAGCGCCCCCGGCGTGCCCGCCTCGGCGCGCCACCGCGCGCGCTCCCGCACGAGCCGTACGACGAACTCCACGCCCAGCGCCACCCAGCCGACGCCGGCCAGCGCCAGCGTCACGCGCGACAGCACCTCGTAACCCGTGAGCCGCAGCCCGACGGACAGGACGCCGGTCGCCAGTACGGCGGCCCCGGCCACCGGCGGACGCCGCGCCCACCAGGCGCGCAGGGAGGAGGGGGAGCCGGACATGATGCCGATGCTAAGGAGCACGGCACGGCTTGCGGGAGGGCACGCGCGCGGGAGCGACGAAATACGCGCGGGCGCAGGACAGACGGGGGCGCCGTAGGCGCGTGCTCAGGCCGGTCGCACCACGCTGTGGATGCCCGACTCGCCGTCGTAGTAGATCGACTCCTCGCGGACGTAGGCGCCGGGCTTCGGCGCGTGGATCATCATCCCGTTGCCGATGTAGACGCCGACGTGGCTGACGTCGTCGTAGAAGAAGACCAGGTCGCCGGGGCGGGCGTCGGAGAGGGAGACGGTGGTGCCGGCGTTCACCTGGTCGTAGGTCGTGCGCGGCAGGGAGACGCCCGCGGCCTTCCAGGCGGCCTGGGTGAGGCCGGAGCAGTCGTAGGAGTCGGGCCCGGTGGCGCCCCAGACGTACGGCTTGCCGATCTGCGCGCGGGCGAAAGCGAGCGCCTTCTCGGCCTTGGTGCCGTACGAGGAGTCACTGGAGGACGACGAGGACGACGAGGACGTGGACGACGAGGAAGACGTGTCCGACGACGCGGCGGCGCTCTCCCGCTCCGCGGCAGCCTGCTGCTGCGCCAGTTCCGCCGCCTTGCGCGCGGCCTCCTCCTGCTTCTGCTTCTCGATCGCCGCGAGCCGCGCCTTCTCCTGGGCCGTCAGCTGCGACAGCAGCTCGCGCGCGTCGCTGAGCTTCTTCTGGACGGTCGCCTTGGCGGTCTTCAGCTCGCTCTGCGTGTCATTGAGCGACTCGAGGCTCGCGGTGGCCTCCTGGCGCTTTTTCATCGTCGCCGACTGCTCGGTGACGAAGTCGTCGACCGCGTCCTTCTGGCGTTCGGTCAGCCGGCCCATCAGCTGGGTCTGGTCGAAGTAGTCCTGCGGGGAGTCCGCGAGCACGAAGGTCGACGTGTCGGGAGCGGAGGCGCCGGTGCGGTACTGGGCGGCGGCGTAGGAACCCAGTTCCTCGCGCGCCTCGTTGAGCTTCTGAGTGCGCCGGGCGACGTCGTCGAGCAGGCCGTCGACCTGCTTGCGCTGTTTGGTCGTCTTCTCGCTGGCGGCGTTGTACTTCTCGGTCGCCGACTCCGCCTGGCGGTAGAAATCGTCGACCTTCTTCTCCACCTCCTCCAGGCTCGGGTTGCCGTCGTCGGCGGGCGCGGCGTTCGCCGACTGGGAGAGCAGGGCCACGGAGGTGAGGGCGGCGGTGGCGAGGGCGGGCGTGCGTATGCCCGCCACGCGCGTGCCCGGGAAACGCGGCTTGCGGTGCTGCGACGCCAAGACTGGCGACTCCTTCCATCGTCCGCCTACCGGGTTAGCTGTCGGGTTCGGGCGGATGGGCGCCCTACGGCCGTGTCCCGCAGGGGAGTCGGGCCGATTCACCCCAGAGTTTCGGTGGGTCCCCGGCTCCGGCCGCCGCTCAGGGGGCGCACCGGATTCGGCGGAGGCCGTGCGGCCCGGCGAGGTTCGCCGGTGGGGATCCGTGTGGCCTGCTCGGCACGGTAGCCAACTCGTGTGGCTCCTGTGAAGGTTGATGGGCGATATGCCCGATACATTTTCGTGACCTTGAGCGAAGCCCGCACGTGGGATCACCTGCTGTGATAGCGCCGTGCCGGAAGGTGAGGGCGGCGATGTCCGGGGGACGGCGACGCGTTGTCAGTGGGGCACCCTAGACTCGGAGAGCGATGAGCAGCCTCTTTGACGACAGCTTCCTGGCGAACCTCCAGGCCCCCGCCGGCCACGAGGAGGAACCCCCGCCGCCCGAGGGCGATCACACTCCGGAGCCGCTTCCGGACGATCTGTTCGGCGGGAAGTTCGACATGCCCCCGGACCGGGACGCCCGCGGCCGGGACACCCACGGCCAGGGTGCCCAGAACCAGGGCGCTCACCCCCGGGACGCCTACTACCGCGACGGCGCCCCGCGCCCGGTGATCGACGCGGCAGCGCTCCTGGAGGGGCTGAACGACAACCAGCGCGCGGCCGTCACGCACGCCGGCACCCCCCTGCTCATCGTCGCCGGGGCCGGCTCCGGCAAGACCCGTGTGCTCACCCACCGCATCGCCCACCTGCTCGCCGAGCGGAGCGTCCACCCGGGCCAGATCCTCGCGATCACCTTCACCAACAAGGCCGCGGGCGAGATGAAGGAGCGCGTCGAACAGCTCGTCGGCCCGCGCGCCAACGCGATGTGGGTGATGACCTTCCACAGCTCGTGCGTACGCATCCTGCGGCGCGAGTCGAAGAAACTCGGCTTCACCTCCTCCTTCTCGATCTACGACGCCGCCGACTCCAAGCGCCTGATGGCCCTGGTCTGCCGCGACCTGGACCTCGACCCCAAGCGCTTCCCGCCCAAGTCCTTCAGCGCCAAGATCAGCAACCTGAAGAACGAGCTGATCGACGAGGAGGACTTCGCCGCCCAGGCCACCGACGGCTTCGAGAAGACCCTCGCCCAGGCCTACGCCATGTACCAGTCGCGTCTTCGCGAGGCAAACGCGCTCGACTTCGACGACCTGATCATGACGACGGTCAACCTGCTGCGCGCCTTCCCGGACGTCGCCGAGCACTACCGCCGCCGCTTCCGGCACGTCCTGGTCGACGAGTACCAGGACACCAACCACGCCCAGTACGCCCTCGTGCGCGAGCTGGTCGGCACCGCCGAGCACCCGGTGGACGTACCGCCCAGCGAGTCCGACCTCCAGCCCGCCGAGCTCTGCGTCGTCGGTGACGCCGACCAGTCGATCTACGCCTTCCGGGGCGCGACGATCCGCAACATCCTCCAGTTCGAGGAGGACTACCCGGACGCGACGACGATCCTGCTCGAGCAGAACTACCGCTCCACGCAGACGATCCTCACCGCCGCCAACGCGGTCATCGAGCGCAACGAGTCCCGCCGCCCCAAGAACCTGTGGACCAACGCGGGCGCGGGCGCGCGCATCACCGGCTACGTCGCCGACACCGAGCACGACGAGGCGCAGTTCGTCGCCGAGGAGATAGACCGTCTGACGGACGCGGGCGACGCGAAGGCGGGTGATGTCGCCGTCTTCTACCGCACCAACGCCCAGTCCCGTGTCTTCGAAGAGATCTTCATCCGTGTCGGCCTGCCCTACAAGGTCGTCGGCGGCGTCCGCTTCTACGAGCGCAAGGAGGTCCGGGACGTCCTGGCCTACCTCCGTGTCCTCGCCAACCCGGAGGACTCGGTCCCGCTGCGCCGCATCCTCAACGTGCCCAAGCGAGGTATCGGCGAGCGCGCCGAGGCGATGATCGACGCCCTCTCCCAGCGGGAGAAGATCAGCTTCCCGCAGGCGCTGAAGCGCGTCGACGAGGCATACGGCATGGCCGCGCGGTCGACGAACGCCGTGAAGCGGTTCAATGTGCTGATGGAGGAACTCCGCACGATCGTCGAGTCCGGCGCCGGACCGGCCACCGTCCTGGAGGCCGTGCTCGAACGCACCGGCTACCTCGCCGAGTTGCAGGCCTCCACCGACCCGCAGGACGAGACCCGGATCGAGAACCTCCAGGAACTCGCCGCCGTGGCCCTGGAGTTCGAGCAGGAGACCGGGGAGGGCGAGACACCGGCAGGGCTCGCCGCGTTCCTGGAGCGGGTCGCGCTCGTCGCCGACTCCGACCAGATCCCCGACGACGACGAAGGCGCCGGCGTCATCACCCTGATGACCCTGCACACCGCCAAGGGCCTGGAGTTCCCGGTGGTCTTCCTCACCGGCATGGAGGACGGCGTCTTCCCGCACATGCGCGCCCTCGGCCAGGCCAAGGAGCTGGAGGAGGAGCGCCGCCTGGCCTACGTCGGCATCACACGCGCGCGTGAGCGGCTCTACCTCACCCGGTCCGCGATGCGCAGCGCGTGGGGGCAGCCGTCGTACAACCCGCCCTCGCGGTTCCTGGAGGAGATTCCGGCCACGCATGTGGACTGGAAGCGGACGGGGGCCACCGCGCCCGTGTCCTCCGGCCCGGTCTCCGGGGTCACCGCCTCGCTGGCTTCGTCCCGCTCACGCTCCTCGGCCGCCGGCGCCTCCGGCTTCGCCACACGCCGGGGCGCGGCGGAGAAGCCGGTGGTCGCGCTGGCCGTCGGCGACCGTGTCACCCACGACCAGTTCGGGCTCGGCACGGTCGTCGGAGTGAAGGGCACGGGCGGGAACGCGGAGGCGACCGTCGACTTCGGCGACGCCAAGCCGAAGCGGCTGCTGCTGCGGTACGCGCCGGTGGAGAAGCTCTAGACACAAGTGGGGCCCCGCTGCGACAGCGGGGGCCGGCTGCCGGGGTTACGTCGGGTCGAGGCCGTGGCTGCGCAGCCACGGCAGCGGGTCTATCGCCGAGCCCCCGGCCGGCCGGACCTCGAAGTGCAGGTGCGGACCGGTGGAGTTGCCGGAGTTGCCGGAGTACGCGATCGGGTCGCCGGCCTTCACGGTCGTACCGGAGGCGACACGGTAGGTGGAGAGGTGGCAGTACCAGGTCTCCGTGCCGTCCATCGCCGTCACTATCAGCATGTTGCCGTAGGCGCTGTTCCACTGCGTCCGTACGGTGCCGTCGGTGGCGGCCATCACCGTCGTGCCGTAGGAGACGGGGAAGTCGATGCCGGTGTGCTGGGACATCCAGTTGATGCCGGCCTGGCCGAAGTAGGCGCTGAGCCCGCGCTGGGCGACCGGCAGCGCGTACTTCGGGCGCAGTCGCTCCTTGCGGGCCGCCTCCGCAGCCGCCCGCTTCTTCTCGGCCGCCTGCTGCGCCTTCAGGTCGATGCGCTCCTGCGTCCGGCTGGCCCGGTCGGCGAAGTCGTCGGCCTCGGCGGAGAGCGTCTCGAGCTGGGCGTCCAGCTTGTTGTTGGCGGCGGACGGCTTCACCGCCTGCGCGTCCGAGGCGGACGCCGTGGTGTCCTTGTCGCCGTCGCCGCTGGTCAGCGTACCGACGGAGGCGGCGGCGATGCCCGCCACGCCCATCACGCACGCCGAGGGCACGGCCACGGTCAGCAGCGCGGAGCGCTTCGCGGGCGGCCGGCGGCGGGAACGGTTCGCGGCGCGGGCCGCCACCCGGGAGGGGGGCGCCGAAGCGGACTCCTCCTGACCGTCGAGGAGTTGCTGCTCGGATACGACGGGCAGCTCGCCGGTTGCGGCCAACTCGCCGCCGTCCGGGGCGGATTCGTCGTATCCGACGGTCTCGAAGGTGGTGGTGGCCTGCTGGTCGAAGGGAACCTCGGCCGACTGCTGCTCGTACTCGTCGGAGGCGACCGTGCCGGTCTCGCCGCCGTCGGAGTTCCACTGGGTGGCGTCGTAGGCACCGGTGTCGAAGGCCTGCGTGCCCCATTCCCAGTGCTGGGTCTGCTCGGCCGGACCGCCGGACTGGTCGGGCTGCAGCCAGGTGCTCGCGTCCCACTGACCGCTGCTTTCGGGCGCGCCGCCCTGCTGCGGAACGGCCGACAGATGGTGCTGGTGGCCGAGCCAGCCGGTCGTGTCGTAGGCGCCCGAGTCGTAGACGGCGTGGTGCTGGGCCGCGTACGGGTCGTAGTTCAGGGTCTGGTGGCTGCCCGTGTCGAGGACCTGATGCCCGCTCGCGTCCACCGTCGTCGGGTGGCCGCCGACCGCCCACTGGCCGCTGTCGTACCCGCCGGTGGGGTCCGTGCCGTCACCGGGGAGGCTGCCGAAGAGGGGGTCGGCCGCGAAGTGGCCGGTGCCGTGGGCGCCGGTGTCGTAGCCGTGGAAAGAGGCGAAGCCGTCGTGCTGGGCTTCCTGGGTGCCGTACGCGCCGTAGGGCGCGGGGTCGGCGTCGGAAGCCGGAGTCGGGGTGGTCATGGTCCCCGACGGGTGACGGTCGTTCGCCAACTTCTCTCTCGCCTCGACTCGCCTCGACAACAAGGGCTGCCAGAGCAGTGCGGCGACTGTACCCGGCAGTACGAGGGCACGACAATCTTCCGCAGGTTTCGTGCTCGAAGGAAACGGGCATTCGGCCGTGTTTCGGGGGACGGCGGGCGCGGGTTTGGCCCTATGTTCGAAGAGCGTTCGAGCGGTGAGGGGGCCGTGGGGCCGTGGTGGGCCCCTGTGGCGGGTCGGGCCACCGTCAGGCCACCGTCAGTCCGCCGGTGCGCGGGGTGGCCGAGGTGGCCGAGGTGGCCGAGGTGCGCGAGGTGGCCGTCTCCGGTGCGTCGAGGGCCTGCCGGATGCCCGTCGCGACCGCCGGGTGCACGGGCAGGGCGAGATGTCCGATACCGGTCACCCGGACGTTCTGTACCAGCAGGTCGGGATGGTCGATGGAGGCGGTCTCCAGCGGGTCCATCAGGTGGTCGAGGTCGCTCCAGAAGCTCACGAAGTGCGTACGGCAGCCGGGGGCGGGCCGGGACAGCTCCTCGATCACCTCCGAACCGGGGCGCATCTGGCGCACGACGGGGTGCGCGTTCGCCAGCGGCGCCACCCGGGTGCCGGAGTGCGGGGTGCCGAGTGTGACCAGGGTGCGGATCCGGAGGTCGCCGCCCAGTCGCTGTGCGTAGTAGCGGGCGATCAGGCCACCGAGGCTGTGTCCGACCACGTCGACCCGGCTGCTGCCGGTGCGCGCGCAGATCTCCTCGATGTGCCGGCCCAGCAGTTCGGCCGCGGTGCGGATGTCGCAGGTCAGCGGTGAGTAGTTGAGCGACTCCACGCGGTGCCTGCCGTGCTGGGCGAGATTGCGGCGCAGCAGCACGAAGACGGAACGGTTGTCGATGAAGCCGTGCAGGAGGACCACCGGGGGCGGGGCCTGCGTCGGCAGCGCTGCCGGAACGCCGGTGCCGTCGGCCGCCGGAAGCGCGGGCCGGCGCTCCTGGGCGATGCCGGAGGGGTACAGCAGGAGGTGGCCGGCCAGGATCGCGAGATCCAGGACGGTGGCCTTCAGCAGGGCCGTGGAGAGCCCGGCCAGCCCGGCCGGAAGGCTTGGGAGGCTTGGCAGGGCGGGAAAGCTTGGCAGGCTCGGCATGGCGGGAAACAGACGCTGACACAACGGGCGAAAGGACTCCAGCACCCTGGTGACCTGCATGGCCGACCTCCTGTCGGCACACGAGGGACGCCTCTGTCCCCCGTATGCCCTCGTGGAACCCGCGGCCGAGGAGATCGGCCCGTACGCCCTTCGTGCCGGCGCCGATGCGCCGTACCGCCGCGGCGCGCGGCCTGCGACGCGGCGGTACGGCGACCTCTGTGCGGCTCCCGTTCTTGTCCCAAGGTCAGAATGCCCCGTCGGCCCACGTCACGAAACTGCAGTTTGCAGGATCCTGTAGACAACGTTCGTTCACCTCGGGAGGAATCGAGAGGAAGTGATGGGTGTGGCATCCGGTCCGATCCGTGTGGTGGTCGCCAAACCCGGGCTCGACGGCCACGACCGCGGGGCCAAGGTGATCGCACGGGCGCTGCGTGACGCCGGTATGGAGGTCATCTACACCGGTCTCCACCAGACCCCGGAGCAGATCGTCGGCACCGCGATCCAGGAGGACGCCGACGCGATCGGGCTCTCCATCCTGTCCGGGGCCCACAACACGCTCTTCGCCGCCGTGATCGACCTCCTCGACGAGCGCGACGCGGCGGACATCCTCGTCTTCGGCGGCGGGATCATCCCCGAGGCGGACATCGCGCCGCTGAAGAAGAAGGGCGTCGCCGAGATCTTCACACCCGGGGCGACCACGGCCTCGATCGTGCAGTGGGTACGGGAGAACGTCGGCCAGCCGACGGAGGCCTAACCCAAGGCCCGCGGGGCCGCCCCGAGCGCGGGGCCCACCCGGGGCGGCCCCTTGCCCAAGGCCCAGGGCCCCCGGCTGGGCGCTGCGGTTCAGGGCGCCCGTTCGTGGCTGGGACTCAGGCTCGGGATCCCGGGCTGAGGGGTCCCGTTCGGGGCTCGGGTTCGGGGTGTCGGCTGAGGGGTCCCGTTCGGGGCTCGGGCTGGGGGTGCAGGCTGAGGGATCGGGGCTCGGGGTCCCCGAGCTCGGGGCTTGGGCTCAGGGCTCAGGGCGGCAGCCTCCGCCGTGCCTCGGGCAGGCCGTGCGCCGGATGCCTAACCCTCGCCTCACAGGGCTCGGCGGCGGGCTGCTGAGCCCCGTTCGGCTCAGGGCTCCGGCTCGGGCTCGGGCCCCCGCTCAGGGCTTGGGCTCAGGGCTGCGGCCAAAGGCTCCGGCTCGCGGTGCCCGCTCGGGGTGGCGCTGGATGATCGTGCTCGCCACCGTGCCGGCCGTCTCGGGCCTCTCGGCCCCGGCTCGGGGTTTCAGCTCAGGACCCCGGCTCGGGGCTCCGGCTCTGCTCGGGCCGCGGCTCAGGTGCGCCGGCTCGGGTGTCCACAGGGCGCGCCCGGCTCGGGTGCTCCGGCTCACGGACCCAGTTCCTGGGTCATTACCGCTCGCAGCCGGAGTGTTGTGCCCAGGCGTTGGAAGGCCTCTGCCCAGTAGCCTCCGGCGCCCGGTGCGGCGTCTTCCGGTTCGTCGGGGGCGGCGAGCAGGGCGTCCAGGCGGGAGGCCTCCGCGGGGTCCAGACAGCGTTCGGCGAGGCCCATCACCCCGCTGAAGCTCCAGGGGTAACTCCCCGCGTCCCGGGCGATGTTCAGCGCGTCGAGCACGGCCCGGCCGAGCGGCGCGGCCCAGGGCACCGCGCACACGCCGAGCAGTTGGAACGCCTCCGACAGACCGTGCACCGCGATGAATCCGGCCACCCACTCGGCCCGTGCGCCCACCGGCAGGTTGCCCAGCAGCTTCGCCCGCTCGGCGAGGGAGACCGCGCCGGGGCCGCCCGCCCCGGGCGCCGAGGGCCGCCCGAGCAGCGCCCGGGACCAGACGGCGTCCCGCTGCCGTACGGCGGCCCGGCACCACGCCGCGTGCAGTTCGTCCAGCCAGTCGTCGGCCACCGGGAGCGCGACGATCTCCTCCGGCGTACGGCCGCCCAGTCGACGCCGCCACACGGTGAGCGGGGCCGCCTCCACCAACTGCCCGAACCACCAGGACCGTTCGCCCCGGCCGGCCGGTGCCTTGGGGGTCACGCCGTCGCGCTCCATGGCCGGATCGCACTCATGCGGCGCCTCCACGACCAGCGTCGGCGTGTCACCCGTGTGGTCCAGCGCCACGCACGCTGCGGCCCGGGCCGCCATCCGCGCGGCGAGCGCCGACTCCGGCAGCGCGGACAGCAACTCCGCCGCCGTCGCCCGCACGTTGCGGCTGCGGTCGGCCAACGCCTGTTCCAGGAACGGCTCGTCGCGCGCGCCGAGGCCGGTGCGCAGCGAGTCGAGGAACATCAGACGGTCCTCGGCACGCTCCGTCGGCCAGGACGACACGAGCAGCTCACGCGCGGCCCCGGGGTCACGGGCCCGCAGCGAGGCCAGCAGGGCGACCCGCTCGGCGAACAGTCCCTCGCGCCAGAGCGCCGCCACACGATCCGGTTCCTCCGGGCCCGGCAGCGAGGCGTCCCCGCCCGGTGCCGCGCGCAGGGCGAACCGCCAGTCCGGGTTCAGCCGGGCCAGCCACAGGGCCCGTGGGCCCGCGAACGCCAGCGCGGCCGGGCGCAGGTCCGTACGCCCGCGTGCCGCGTCGAGCAGGGCGGGCAGGGACTCGGGCGGTGGCGCGAAGCCACGCGCGTTGGCAGCCGCGAGCCACTGGGGCAGCAGCTCCATGAGGTCGGGGGTGGTGCCGCGGCGGCCTCCCCCGGCGCCGGGGCGGTCGGCGAGCAGCAGCGTGAGCCTGCGGGCGGCGGGGGCGGGCAGGGCCGGGCGAGGGTCGACGGGGGCGGGGTCGGGCCGGGGTGCCGCCCGGCCCGGCCGCAGACCGGCCCGCCGCCGCACGGTCTCCGCGGCTGCCGCGTCGAGCAGGGCGGCCGGCGCCTCCCGGCCGGGTACGGCTCCCGGGGGCGTACGGCGGTCCGTGCCGAGGAGGGCGACGGTGACCAGGTCGTCCCAGGAGGGGGTGGGCGCGCTCATCCGGACTCCCTCTGTTCCGTCTGTTCCGCGTGTTCCCTCTGTTCCGTGGGTTCCGTGTGTTCCGTTCAAAGGTGTACTGCCTCTCCCGTGTCGGTGGGCCAGGCCGTCAGTGGGGTGAAACCCCGGTGGCCGCACTCGCCGAAGACCTTGACGGGGGCGCCGCCCGAGAGGGCGACCAGGCGCCACAGGCCGGGGCGGGCGGTCGCGGCCGGGGTGAGCGGCAGCGCCGTGTCGCCCTCGGCGTCCGCCAGTTGCCAGGAGTCGCCGTCGCGGGCCGGTACGACGTCGTCCAGCGTCACCGGGACCGAGTCCTGCCAGGGGTCTTCGCGCAGGGCCTCGCCGTAGCGGGCGAGAGCCTCGGTGGTCGTCAGGCCCGGCGGGCGGGCCGTGGTCGGCGCGGGCGGGGCGAACTGCTCGCCCAGCGCCGCCCGTTGCCGCCCTGCGCCCGGGTAGGCGGACAGCTCCGCGTCCAGCGCCAGACCGACCGGCAGGGCGAGTTCGGGGGCGCGGCCGGCGGCGCCGTAGGAGAGGACGACCGCCGTGCGGCCCGAGGCGGTGCCGTGGAGCCAGATGCGGCGGGTCGTCAGCTTCGGGTCCGTCAGGTCGTACTGGGCGAGAATCAGCCAGTGGTCGCGCACCGGAGGTCCGGTCGGTGCGGCGGGCAGCCCGACACGGGTGCGGACCGTTGCCGCGAGGTTCTGCGGGAGCCCCTCGCGGTGCAGCCAGCCCCGGTCGAGGAGATGGAGCAGCGCGCACTCCTCCAGCAGCCGCACCGGCCAGCCCGGGCCGGACCCCGGGAGCGCCCCCAACTCCCGGACTCGCGCGGCCAGTCCGGGGGCCTGGGCGTCGACCATCCGGGCCGCCGTCTCCTCCCACAGCCCGTAGCCCGCCTGCTCGGCCGTGGCCAGCCCGGAGCGCAGCAGGTCGGCCAGCCGCTGCTCGAGCTCCGTCACTCCCGCGGTGATCCGCTCGGCACGGCGCTCCGCCCGTCTGCGCGCCGCCTCCGGATCGGCGAGACCCTTTTCCTCCCGCTCCTCCTGCGCGGGCCCGCGCCGCCCGGCGATCCACTCCTCCGCCCAGTCCGGCACCTGCCCCGCCGGGACGGCAGCCTCCCCGTCCGACCAGAGCAGCAGCAGCCCGAGGGCGTGCTTGCACGGGAACTTCCGGCTCGGACAGGTGCAGTTGCAGGCCGGGCCGGGCGCGCCGGGCCGGTCCGCGAGGTCCACGACCGTGCGGTACGGCGTGTCGCCGCTGCCCTTGCACACCCCCCACACCCCCCACACCGCCCCCTCCTGCCCCTCCTGCGCTTCCCGCGCCTTCGGCTCCTTCTGCGAACAGCCCGTCCCGGACCACGGGCCGGCCGTGCCGAGTTTGCTCCCCGCTTTGCGTGACGCGGAGTCAGGCGCCAGTGCCAGCACCTGGTCCGCTGTCCAACGCACCCCCTGCTGAGTCATGCCATCGAAGGTAGATCCTCCCACTGACAATCGGCTCCGCCGTGCTCCCGTCGAACCTGCCGCGAGGACGTTTCCGCAGGTCGGAACGCGTTGTCAGTGGCGTGGTGCAGTGTGGACACCAGATCGGAACCGGCCGAAGCTGGAGGGGCCTCAGCCATGTCTGTGTCCGTAGATCCCAGGTCCGTTCAACCAAGTGGCGACGCGCCGAACGAGGCGTTGCGCCCGCACGCGGAGGACGCCTTCGCGCATGAACTCGGCGCGCTCGCCGCGCAGGACGACCGTCCCCGCCCGGCCCGCTGGAAGCTGTCGCCATGGGCCGTCGCCACCTATCTGCTCGGCGGCACCCTGCCGGACGGCACGGTGATCACACCGAAGTACGTGGGCCCGCGCCGCCTCGTCGAGGTCGCCGTCACCACCCTCGCCACCGACCGAGCCCTGCTCCTGCTCGGAGTGCCCGGAACCGCCAAGACCTGGGTCTCCGAACACCTGGCCGCGGCGGTCAGCGGCGACTCGACGCTGCTCGTGCAGGGCACGGCCGGCACCCCGGAGGAGGCGATCCGCTACGGCTGGAACTACGCGGAGCTGCTCACTCACGGACCGAGCCGGGACGCCCTCGTGCCCAGCCCGGTCATGCGGGCCATGGCGGACGGAATGACCGTCCGCGTCGAGGAATTGACTCGCGTACCGGCCGACGTACAGGACACACTCATCACGATCCTGTCGGAGAAAACGCTCCCGGTACCGGAGCTGGGACAGGAAGTCCAAGCGGTCCGAGGCTTCAACCTGATTGCCACGGCCAACGACCGCGACCGCGGGGTCAACGAGCTGTCCAGCGCCCTGCGCCGCCGCTTCAACACGGTGGTGCTGCCGCTGCCGGACAGTGTCGAGGCCGAGGTCGACATCGTCGCACGGCGCGTGGGCCAGATCGGGCGCTCCCTCGATCTGCCGACCGCACCCGACGGTATCGACGAGATCCGCCGCGTGGTGACCGTCTTCCGCGAACTGCGTGACGGGGTCACTTCCGACGGCCGAACCAAAGTGAAATCACCAACAGGCACGTTGTCGACGGCCGAAGCCATCTCCGTCGTCACGGGCGGGCTTGCGCTGGCCGCGCACTTCGGCGACGGAGTGCTCAGGCCGGGCGACATCGCCGCCGGAATCCTCGGCGCTGTCGTCCGCGATCCGGCCGCCGACCGGGTCGTCTGGCACGAGTACCTGGAGGCGGTGGTCCGCGAGCGCGACGGCTGGACCGACTTCTACCGGGCCTGCAGAGAAGTGAGCGCGTGAGCGCATGAACGGCGACAGACGAACAGCAGAGACACGACACCGAAAGGAGGGGACACACGATGACGGGGGACGCCATGACGAAGGACGTGAACACAAGGAACATGACGAGGGGGAAGGCAGCCATGGGGGACGTGATGACGGGCATGCGGGAGATCGGCCGGGACGACAAGGACACGCGGTGGCCGTAACGGGCATGCGGGAGACCGGCCGGGACGACGACACGAGGTGGCCGCGCCTGCTCGGGGTGCGGCACCACGGGCCGGGGTCGGCACGGGCGGTGCGGGCGGCGCTGGACGCCGCCCGCCCGCGGGTTGTACTGATCGAGGGACCGCCCGAGGCCGACGCGCTGATTCCGCTGGCCGGCGACGCGGACATGCGACCGCCGGTCGCGCTGCTCGCCCACGCCGTCGACGAACCCGGCCGGGCGGCCTTCTGGCCGTTCGCCGAGTTCTCCCCGGAGTGGGTCGCGCTGCGCTGGGCCCTGGCGCACGGTGTGCCCGCCCGCTTCGTCGATCTGCCGGCCACGCACACGCTGGCGTGGGAGAAGGACGGGGGAGAGGGGGAGGAGGGCGGCGTGCCCGGCGGGGAGCTGCGGGCGGATCCGCTGGGCACGCTCGCCGGGGCCGCCGGGTATGACGACGCCGAGCGCTGGTGGGAGGACGTCGTCGAGCACCGGGGAGCGGGGAAGGGGGACCCGTTCGCGCCCTTCGACGCCCTGGAGGAGGCCATGGGCGCGCTGCGGGAGACAGAAAGCACCGAGACGGAAAGCACCGAGACGGACGGCACGGAGGGGGGCGGCGTCGGCGGGGGCGGCGCTGAGGGGGATGCCCGGGATCTTGTGCGGGAGGCCTATATGCGGCTCCAAGTGCGGGCGGCGCAGAGGGAGTTCGGGGACGACGGCGTGGCCGTGGTGTGCGGCGCGTGGCATGTTCCCGCCCTGCGCCGGAAGGCCGCCGTCGCGGACGACCGGGCGCTGCTGAAGGGGCTGGCCAAGGTCAAGGTGGACCTGACATGGGTGCCGTGGACGTACCGGCGGCTGGCCAGGGACGGGGGATACGGGGCGGGGATCGACTCGCCGGGCTGGTACGCGCATCTGTTCGGCGTGCCGGACCGGCCGGTCGAGCGGTGGCTGACCAAGGTGGCGGGGCTGCTGCGCGGGGAGGACCGGATCGTCTCCCCGGCGCATGTCATCGAGGCGGTCCGGCTCGCCGAGACACTGGCCGCGCTGCGGGGGCGTCCGCTGGCCGGACTGGGCGAGACGACCGACGCGGTGCGGGCCGTGATGTGCGAGGGGTCGGACGTGCCGCTGGCGCTGGTGCGGGACCGGCTGGTGGTCGGGGACGCACTGGGGGAGGTGCCGGCGGGGGCGCCGGCGGTGCCGTTGCAGCGGGATCTCGACCGGGAGCGGCGTCGGCTCCGGCTCAAACCGGAGGCGGCGGAGCGGGAGTTGGAGCTCGACCTGCGCAAGGAGACCGACGCCGGGCGCAGCCGGCTGCTGCACCGGCTGCGGCTGCTGGGCGTGGAGTGGGGGGAGCCGGTCGTCTCGCGCGGCAGCACGGGCACGTTCCGGGAGACATGGCGGCTGCGCTGGGAGCCGGAGCTGTCCGTGCGGGTCGCCGAAGCGGGGGTGTGGGGGACGACGGTCCTCGCGGCGGCGACCGCCCGCGTCGAGACCGACGCGGTCGCCGCGCCGGACCTGGCCGACGTGACCGCGCTGGCCGAGCGCTGCCTCCTGGCCGGCCTGCCGGACGCGCTGCCCACGGTGATGCGGATCCTCGCCGACCGGGCCGCCCTCGACACGGACGTCGGCCGCCTCGCGGAGGCCCTGCCCGCGCTGGTCCGCTCCCTGCGCTACGGCGACGTGCGCGGTACCGGCACCACCGCCCTGGCGGAGGTCGCCGTGGGCCTCGCCGAGCGGGTCTTCGTCGGCCTGCCCCCGGCCTGCACCGCCCTCAACGAGGACGCGGCACGCGACATGCGGCGCCATGTGGACGGGGTGCACGGGGCGGTGGGGCTGCTGGAGGAGACACCGGCCGGCGGCGGACTCCAGGCGCGCTGGTGGGATGTGTTGCGGGGGCTGGCCGGAAGGGAGCGGGCGGCCGGGGTGGTGCGGGGGCGGGTGGTGCGGTTGCTGCTGGACGGCGGGGAGGTGGAGCGGGACGAGGTGGCGCGGCTCATGGGGCTCGCGCTGTCGCCCGGTACGGCGCCGGGGGAGGCGGCCTCGTGGATAGAGGGGTTCGTCGGAGGGTCCGGGGGCGGGCTGCTGCTCGTGCACGACGAGCAGCTGCTCGGGCTGGTCGACGGGTGGCTCACAGGGGTGCCGGCGGAGGCGTTCACGGACGTGCTGCCACTGCTGCGGCGGACGTTCTCGGCATACGAGCCGGGGGTGCGCAGGACGCTGGGCGAACTGGTCCGCAGAGACGGGCGGAAAAGCGCGGTGGCAGCGGGCGCGGGGATACGGGGCTTCGCGGCTGCGCTGGACGCGGGCCGGGCGGACGCCGTGCTGCCGGTGGTGCGGCTGCTGCTCGGGACGCGGCAAGAGGAGAAAGAAGAGAAGGAAGACAGAGAGACGGGCCACGGCCTGGTGGGGGTGGGCGGCGCATGACAGAGACAGAGATCGCGCGGGAGCGGTTGCGGCGGTGGCGGCTTGTGCTGGGCGGGGACTCGGCCGACGGCACCGGGTGCGGGCTGTCCGGGCGGGACGCCGCGATGGACGGTGCGCTCGCCGCGCTCTACGGCAAGGGGGACCGCCAGGCCCGCCAGGACCGCCCGGCGACGGGGCGGGACCGTGGGGCGGGGCTCGGGGCGTCGGCGCCGTCCGTGGCGCGCTGGCTCGGCGACATCCGGACGTACTTCCCCACCTCCGTCGTCCAGGTGATGCAGCGCGACGCCATCGACCGGCTGGGACTGTCCGCGCTGCTGCTGGAGCCGGAGATGCTGGAGGCGGTCGAGGCGGACGTGCACCTCGTCGGCACCCTGCTCTCCCTCAGCAAGGCGATGCCGGACACGGTGCGGGAGACGGCACGGGCGGTGGTGCGCAAGGTCGTCGAGGACCTGGAGAAGCGGCTCGCCACCCGCACCCGGGCCACCCTCACCGGCGCCCTCGACCGCAGCGCCCGCGTCCACCGCCCGCGCCACCGCGACATCGACTGGAACCGCACGATCGCCGCCAACCTCAAGCACTACCTGCCCGAGCACGGGACGGTCGTACCGGAGCGGCTGGTGGGGTACGGGCGGGCGTCGCAGTCGGTGAAGAAGGAGGTCGTCCTCTGCGTCGACCAGTCCGGCTCGATGGCGGCGTCGGTGGTGTACGCGTCGGTGTTCGGTGCGGTGCTGGCGTCGATGAGGTCGATCACCACTCGGCTGGTCGTCTTCGACACGGCCGTCGTCGACCTCACCGACCAGCTGGACGACCCCGTCGACGTCCTCTTCGGCACCCAGCTCGGCGGCGGTACGGACATCAACCGGGCGCTCGCGTACTGCCAGGAGCGGATCACGAGGCCGGCCGAGACGGTCGTCGTGCTCATCAGCGATCTGTACGAGGGCGGGATACGCGACGAGATGCTGAAGCGGGTCGCGTCGATGAAGGCGTCAGGGGTGCGGTTCGTGGCGCTGCTCGCCCTCTCGGACGAGGGGACACCGGCCTACGACCGTGACCACGCGGCGGCGCTCGCGGCCCTCGGCATACCGGCCTTCGCCTGCACGCCCGAGCTGTTCCCGGAGGTGATGGCGGCGGCGATCGAGAAACGCCCGCTTCCCGTACCGGACACCGACGGACGGGGCGTATGACCAGGGCCGACGGCTCACACGCGGCACGCCGTGCCAGTGAGGGCGGCATCATGTGACAGGTATCACCGCTCAGGTGTGACCCTCGATTTAGGGGCCTCCTGCAAGCAGCGATAACCTGCGAGACGGACATGCCGCGCGCTCGGACACCGTGTGCGCCTCCCCTGTGACTAGCGGACGTCACGTTGCCCTTCGCGGCACGCCCACGCATCCAACGAACCGCGAGATCACTGATAGGGACGGAAGCGCGTGGACCTGTTCGAGTACCAGGCGAGGGACCTCTTCGCCAAGCACGATGTACCGGTGCTGGCCGGTGAAGTCATCGACACGCCTGAGGCGGCTCGCGCAGCCACCGAGCGTCTTGGTGGCAAGTCCGTCGTCAAGGCCCAGGTGAAGGTCGGCGGCCGTGGCAAGGCCGGTGGCGTGAAGCTCGCCGCCACCCCGGACGAGGCCGTCGCCCGCGCGACGGACATCCTCGGCATGGACATCAAGGGCCACACGGTCCACAAGGTGATGATCGCCGAGACGGCTCCGGAGATCCTGGAGGAGTACTACGTCTCCTTCCTCCTCGACCGTGCCAACCGCACCTTCCTCTCCATCGCGTCCGTCGAGGGCGGCATGGAGATCGAGGAGGTGGCGGAGACCCGCCCCGAGGCCGTCGCCAAGACGCCGATCGACGCCAACGAGGGTGTGACCCCCGAGAAGGCCCGCGAGATCGTCGAGGCCGCGAACTTCCCGGCCGAGGTCGCCGACAAGGTCGTGAACGTCCTGGTCACCCTGTGGAAGACCTTCATCGAAGAGGACGCGCTCCTCGTCGAGGTCAACCCGCTGGCCAAGGTCGCCTCCGGTGACGTCATCGCCCTGGACGGCAAGGTCTCCCTGGACGAGAACGCCGAGTTCCGCCAGCCGGGGCACGAGGCCCTCCAGGACAAGGACGCGGCCAACCCGCTCGAGGCCGCCGCCAAGGAGAAGAACCTCAACTACGTCAAGCTCGACGGCGAGGTCGGCATCATCGGCAACGGCGCGGGTCTCGTCATGAGCACCCTGGACGTCGTCGCGTACGCCGGTGAGGCGCACGGTGGCGTGAAGCCCGCCAACTTCCTCGACATCGGCGGCGGTGCCTCCGCGCAGGTCATGGCGAACGGCCTGGAGATCATCCTGGGCGACCCGGACGTCAAGTCCGTCTTCGTCAACGTCTTCGGCGGCATCACCGCGTGCGACGAGGTCGCCAACGGCATCGTCCAGGCGCTGGAGCTTCTCAAGTCCAAGGGCGAGGAAGTCACCAAGCCGCTGGTCGTCCGGCTGGACGGCAACAACGCCGAACTGGGTCGCAAGATCCTCTCCGACGCCAACCACCCGCTGGTGCAGCGCGTGGACACCATGGACGGCGCGGCCGACAAGGCCGCCGAGCTCGCGGCTGCGAAGTAAGGAAGAGGGACTCAGACAGCCATGGCTATCTTCCTCAGCAAGGACTCCAAGGTCATCGTCCAGGGCATGACCGGCTCCACGGGCATGAAGCACACCAAGCTCATGCTCGCCGACGGCACCAACATCGTCGGTGGCGTGAACCCGCGTAAGGCGGGCACGTCCGTCGACGTCGACGGCAGCGAGATCCCGGTCTTCGGCACGGTCGCCGAGGCGATCGAGAAGACGGGCGCGAACGTGTCCGTCCTCTTCGTGCCGCCGGCCTTCGCGAAGTCCGCCGTCGTCGAGGCGATCGACGCCGAGATCCCGCTCGCGGTCGTCATCACCGAGGGCATCGCCGTCCACGACTCGGCCGCGTTCTACGCGTACGCCGTGTCCAAGGGCAACAAGACCCGGATCATCGGTCCGAACTGCCCGGGTCTGATCACCCCCGGTCAGTCGAACGCCGGCATCATCCCGGGCGACATCACCAAGCCGGGCCGTATCGGTCTGGTGTCGAAGTCCGGCACGCTGACGTACCAGATGATGTACGAGCTGCGGGACATCGGCTTCTCGTCGGCGGTGGGCATCGGTGGCGACCCCGTCATCGGCACCACCCACATCGACGCGCTCGCCGCGTTCGAGGCCGACCCCGACACCGACCTGATCGTGATGATCGGTGAGATCGGTGGCGACGCGGAGGAGCGGGCGGCCGCGTTCATCAAGGAGAACGTGAAGAAGCCGGTCGTCGGGTACGTCGCCGGGTTCACCGCGCCCGAGGGCAAGACGATGGGCCACGCCGGTGCGATCGTGTCCGGGTCTTCCGGTACGGCTGCGGCGAAGAAGGAAGCCCTTGAGGCCGCGGGGGTGAAGGTGGGCAAGACGCCCACCGAGACGGCGAAGCTGGCGCGGGAGATTCTGGCCGGCTGAGGTATCTCACTGAACGCCGGTAGGCCCGTTCCCCGGGGTGGGGGCGGGCCTACCGGCGTTTCGCCTGCCCGCAGTTGGGCGGGGGGCTAGCGGGTGTCCGGGGTCAGGCGTTCGGGGCCGGATGGTGGGGTGGATTTGAGTTTTTTCCTCAGGGTGCGTTCCTTGGGGGTCAGGGGGCCCGGGGCCGGTTTCGGGGGGACTCCCTGGACTGTTTCGCCTGGAGGGATCGGGGCGGTGTACTGGGCGGGGGCCGTGTGGAGGGTGAGGGCCGTGGCGCTGATGAGGGCGACCGTGAAGGCGATGGCCGCGCGGGTCCAGTAGCGGGCCCGGCGTTCGCTGCTCGCCCGTACGGTCGAGGGGCGGGGTGCGCGCAGGCGTTCGGCGGAGCCCAGTTCGGCCAGGCGGCGGTGCAGCGTGGCGGGGTCCGCGAGGTCGGGCAGGAGCGCGGCGATCTCCTCGCGCGCGTGCAGGAGACGGTGTGCGGCGGCCGGTGTGCTCGCCTCCGTCTCCGCCGCCGTCTCCGGCAGATCGAGGCCGACACCGTCGTAGAGCAGGAGCGTGCGGCGGTGGGGCGGTGGGAGCGTGAGGAGTACGGCGAGCAGGGCGCGGTCGGCGGCGCCGGCGGGCGGCGGTTCGGGGTGCCGGTAGCGCGGGCGGAACCGGTGCCACGGGGAGAGCGCGTACTCGTACGCCGCCGCCCGTACCCAGCTCGCCGGGTCACGGTCGACCGCCACCTCGGGCCAGCGCTGCCAGGCGAGCTGGAAGGCCTGTTCGACCGACTCGCGGGCGAGTTCGCGCCGGCCGCAGAGGAGGTAGGCCTGGCGTACGAGGGCGGGGGTGCAGAAGGCGTAGAGGGCGTCGAAGGCCTGAGCGGGCGTCAGGGTGGTGGTGGAGCGCAGGGGTTCGTTCGGTACGCGCGCGTGCTCTGTTTCCGGCCTCATCTGACACCCCCTCGGACACTCCGCCGTACGGAAAAGAACATAAGCGTATATTGAGCGACACGGCGGGGGTTCGCCCGTTACGACGGGAAAGCGCGTGTCGTTGGGACCATGGCGGGCGTGACCCAGATGAGCGCGCGGCTGCGCGACCGTTCGAGCGGGCTCGGGGCAAGTGTGCTGGGGGGCGCGCTGGCGGCCGGGTTGGGGCTCGGTTCGTTCGCGGCGCTGGTGATGGTGCTGTGGATCAGCTCGCCGTATCCCGACAGCGGGCCGGGCGGGGCGCTGCATGTCGCCGCCGCGCTGTGGCTGTTGGCCCATGGAGCCGAACTCGTACGCACCGACACGCTGTCCGGGGTGCCCGCGCCGGTCGGTGTCACGCCGTTGCTGTTGCTCCTGCTGCCGGTGTGGCTGGTCCACCGTGCGGCGCGCGACGCGGTGGACGGCGGCGGGGACGGGAGCGGGGATCTGGACGGGGGAGGCGAGGACCGGGAGGTTGCGCTGGTCGGCGCGGGGGTCGCTTGGGTGGGGGTGGTGGCCGGGTATCTC